>JAUNSA010000063.1 GCA_030539405.1 Propionibacteriaceae bacterium | reverse complement strand
AGCACGTGGTGGCGATGTTCGGCGCCACCTTCGTGTTCCCGCTGCTGATGGGCCTGAACCCCCAGCTCGCGGTGATGATGTCGGGCATCGCCACCTTGATCTTTCTGGGCGTGGTGAGGGGGCGGGTGCCGTCCTACCTGGGATCGTCGGCTTCCTTCGTCGGCGCGGCCACCGCCATCTATGCCGCCGGGGGCAACCCGTCGCACGTGTCGGGCGCGATGTTCTGGGTGGGCGTCCTGCTGCTGATCGCGGGCGTGATCATCCACTTCGCGGGCTCGGGGGTGATCCACCGGGCGCTGCCGCCCGTGGTGACCGGCGCCGTGGTCATGTTGATCGGCTTCAACCTGGCACCCGTGGTGGCACGCACCTACTTCCCCCAGGACCAGTGGGTGGCGCTGATCACCATGCTCGTGGTGGTCGTGCTGTCGGTGGGCGTGCGCGGCTTCATCAGCCGGATCGCGATCTTCTTGTCGCTGATCATCGGGTACGTCCTGAGCTGGATCCTCGACGTCACCACCGGCCCTATCACCTCCTTCTCCGCCGCGGCCGGCGAGGTCACCACGCACCTGCGCGTCGACTGGTCCGGGGTGGTGGCGGCCCCGTGGATCGGCCTGCCGCCGGTGACCGACCTCGGCACCTGGGCGCTCAACTCCCCCGACAACGTCGTCGGCTTCCACCTGCCGTCGTTCAACGTGGCGTTCGCGTTCATCGCCATCCCCGTGGTGATCGCCCTGATCGCCGAGAACACCGGCCACGTGAAGGCCGTCGCCGAGATGACCGGCGACAACCTCGACCGCGAGATGGGCAAGGCCATCGGCGCGGACGGCCTCACCTCGATGATGGCCACCGCCGCCGGCGCCGGCCCCACCACGACCTACGCCGAGAACATCGGCGTCATGGCCGCCACCAAGGTCTACTCGACCGCCGCCTACGTCGTGGCCGCCGTCGTGGCGATCCTGTTCGGCTTCTCGCCGAAGTTCGGCGCCATCATCTCGGCGACCCCCGGCGGCGTCCTGGGCGGGATCACCGTCGTGCTCTACGGCATGATCGGCCTGCTCGGGGCCAAGATCTGGCACGAGAACCGGGTCGACTTCGGCAACCCGGTGAACCTCGTCCCGGTCTCGGCGGGCATCATCATCGGCGTCGGGGACGTCTCGTTGCAGGTCACCGACGGGTTCACCCTCGGCGGCATCGCGTTCGGCACCATCGTCACCGTGGCCGTGTTCCACCTCGCCAACTGGCTCGCCCCGACCGAACTCAAGCAGCGCACCGAGGGGGCCGTCCTGATCGTGGACCGCCCGGGTGCCTACTCCGAGGACGAGGTGCCACCGGCGGCTCGCTGAGCGGCCAGCCGGTAGCCCACCCCGACCGCGACGACGACCAGCCCGACCACCACGGACTGCCACGGCAGCGTCAGCACCAGGGCGGCGCACAGCGCCATGCCCAACGCCTGCAGCCAGCGCCCGTACAGCCGTCCCTCGGTCTGGGCCCACGCGGCCCGGTTCGCCACGAAGTAGTAGGTCAGGACGCCGAAGCTGGAGAACCCGATCACCCCGCGCAGGTCGGCGACCAGCACCACCAGCGCCACCACGACGCCGACGGTGACCTCGGCCACGTGCGGCACCTGGTGGCGCGGGTGCACCGCCGCCAACGGACGCGGGAGGTCCCCGTTGCGCGCCATCGCCAGCGTGGTGCGGCCGATCCCGGCGACCAGGGCCAGCAGGGCGCCCAGGGAGGCGATGGCGGCGCCGAGGCGCAGGACGCCCTGGCCCACCGGCCCGGTGCCGCGTACCGCGTCCGCCACGGGGGTGGTGCTGGACGCCAGCGCGTCGGCCCCCAGCGCTCCGGTGACGGCGACCCCGACCAGCGCGTACAGCGCCACGACCAGCCCCAACGCGATCAGGATCGCCCGCGGGATGGTGGTGCGCGGGGCGACGACCTCCTCGCCGAGGGTGGCGATCCGGGCGTAACCGGCGAACGCGAAGAACAGCAGCCCCGCCGCCTGCAGGACGCCGTACGCCGCGGCCGGGGCGTCCGCCGGGCTCGCCGGGCCCGCCGGGCCTGACCCGAGCGAGACCCACGCGTCGGGCGTCCAGCCGGAGATCATGACGACCACCGCCCAGCCGAGCACCACCAGCACCACGCTGACGATTAGGCGGGCGAGGCGGGCGGTCCGGGTGATGCCGTGGTAGTTCACGGCGACCAGCGCGAGCACGGTGGCCGCCGCGACGGGGCGCTGCCACCAGCCCGGCGGGGTGAGGTGGACCGCGACCGTCAGGGCCATGGCGGCCGCCGAGGCCGTCTTGCCGATCACGAAGCCCCAGCCGGCGACATGGCCCCACCACGGTCCGAGAACCTCGCGCCCATACACATAGGTGCCTCCCGAGGTCGGGTACGCGGCCGCGAGCTGGGCCGAGGAGGTGGCGTTGCAGTAGGCGACCAGGGCGGCCAGGGCGAGGCCGACGAACAGCGCACTCCCCGCCGCCGCGGCCGCCGGCCCCCAGACGACGAACACGCCGGTGCCGATCATCGACCCGAGCCCGATCACGACGGCGTCGGCCAGGGTGAGGCGGCGCGCGAGCTGGGTCACGGGGGCACTGTAATCACACCCCGGTGACACGGAGGTGACACGCACTGCCTAATGTCTTGGGCATGGAACGACCGGCCTGGGCGCAAGCCTCACCCCTGATGCGCGACTACTACGACCACGAATGGGGCTTCCCCGTCCGTGACACCCCCGGCGTCTACGAACGGATCGTGCTGGAGGGTTTCCAGTCCGGGCTGTCGTGGGCCGTGGTGCTGGCCAAGCGGCCCGCCTTCCGCACCGCCTTCGACGGCTTCGACCCCAACCTCGTGGCCCGGTACGGCGAGCGCGACGTCGAGCGGCTGCTTGGCGAGGAGGGCATCGTCCGCAACCGGCGCAAGATCGAGGCGGCGATCACCAACGCGCGGGCCACCGTGGCGCTCACCGACGCCGGCGGCGACCTGGCCGAGCTGGTGTGGTCGTTCCGACCCGAGGATCCGACGGCGGGGGCGGACGCCACGCAGTCGGCCGAATCGCTGGCCTTGTCGAAGGCGTTGAAGAAGCACGGGTTCACCTTCGTGGGTCCGGTGACGATGTTCGCGCTGATGCAGGCGATCGGCATCCTGGAGCACCGGAAGGGGGCCACTACGGCGTGATCGTGACCTCCATGTCGGCGCGTGGCAGCTCGACGTAGGTCTGCCCGGGAGCCAGCAGCAGGGGTTCGCCTGAATCGGTGGTGAACTCGAAGGGGTCGTTGACCCCGCCCTTGTGCCAGGTGCCGCGCACCACGCGACCGCCGGTGAGGGCGTACAGGTCGCCGGAGGTGTTGGTGATGTGCAGCACCGGCGAGGTGCGTTCGACGCCGCCCTCGTCGACCAGCGACCAGGCGATGCGCAGCACCACCACGTTCGTCGGGGCGACGCGGACGCCGCTCTCGGCGATGTGCGCCCCACCCCAGGGGGTGCCGCGCAGGTAGGTGGCGCTCGCGGCGTCCCAGGAGTAGTCGAAGGCGTAGGACCCCGACCCGTAGGCCACCCGCAGCCCGGTCGCGGTCTCGGCTCCGGTCTCCGAAGCGAGCATCGCCGAGGCACCCTCCGGCGAGGCCGCGTACCCGAACAGGGCGGGCGGGGCGTCACCCGCGCGGGCGCCCTGGAGCAGGACCGGCAGGTCCACGAAGGCGTTGTCGGGGCGCGCGCGCCGGTTGTCGCGCTGGTAGGCCGACGCGGCGCCGGCCGAGGTCACCGCCCGGTTGTCGATGTTGGGGTTGCCGTCGATGATGTCGAGGACCCACTGCGCAGCCCCGTAGGAGGCCATCGCCGGCTTCATCGGCCCGAACAACTTGGAGTCGCCCTCGCGCAGGGACCGGATCGGGCCGACGCGCTCGGGGAGCTGGCTGTGGAACACGGCCGCCAGCCGGGTGTAGTTGATCCCGTTCGGCTCGACGACCACCAGGTCGGCCAGCTCGATGCCCGCCTGCGGCTGCGACTCGCGCATGTTGGACACCTTGGCCACCACGGCCGGATGGGCCAACGAGGCCGCATCGGGGGCGGGCAGCCCCGTCAGCGGCCAGACCGGAGTCGGCGGGGCGGTCGGCGTCGGCGTGGCGCTCGGCGCCGGGGGCACGCTCGGCCTCGGCACCACCGGCGGGGTCGGGGCCTGGGGCGCGGGGGACGCCGTGCAGGCGGCCAGGGGCACCAGCCCCACGGCCGCCAGCAGGCTGCGTCGCCCCACCCTGCCGCTGCGGGGCGGGAGCGTCACTGGGTCTGCGCCATCCCCGGCGTGGTGCCCTCGGTCGGGGCCGGCGGCACGGCGTCCGCATCGTCGTCGGTACGCACGGCGTGACCACCGAACTGGTTGCGCATCGCGGCGACCATCTTCATGCTCGGGCTGTCGTCCTGCTGGCTGACGAACCGGGCGAACAGGGCCGCCGAGATCGTCGGCACCGGGACGCCGAGGTCCACGGCTGCGTTCACCGTCCAGCGGCCCTCGCCGGAATCGGCTGCGTAGCCCTCGATCCGGTCCAGGTGCGGGTCGGCGTCCATGGCGCGGACCATCAGGTCGAGCAGCCACGAGCGGATGACGGTGCCCTCCCGCCAGCTCGTGAAGACATCGGGCACATGCGTGACCATGTCGGCGGCCTCGAGCAGCTCCCACCCCTCGGCGTAGGCCTGCATCAGCCCGTACTCGATGCCGTTGTGGACCATCTTGGCGAAGTGGCCCGCCCCGACCTCGCCGGCATGGACGAAGCCGAACTCGCCCTCGGGCTTGAGCGCCTCGAAGATCGGCATCGCGTCGGCCACCGCGTCCTCGGCGCCACCGCACATGAGGGCGTAGCCGTTCTCCAGGCCCCACACGCCGCCGGACACGCCACAGTCGAGGAAGCGGATGTCCTTCTCGGCGAGCTGGTCGGCGTGCTTGCGGTCGTGGGTCCACTTGCTGTTGCCGCCGTCGATGATGATGTCGCCGGGCGCGAGACGGTCGCCCAACTCGCCGATCACCGCGTCGGTGACCTTGCCTGCCGGGACCATCACCCACACGACGCGGGGCGACTCGGTCAACTGGGCGACGAGTTCAGCCTGGTCAGCCACATCGGAGAGCTCGGGATTGGTGTCGTAACCGACCACCGTGTGCCCGGCGCGACGCAGCCGCTCGCGCATGTTGCCGCCCATCTTGCCCAGCCCGATCAGTCCCAGTTGCATGGTGCTCCTCACGTCGTCGGTCGTGACCCGAAGCCTAGTGCGACGGCGGCGGGCTGGCACGATCCGGGGACTGTCGGAGGCCCGGACTAGACTCACGCGAGAACCGGCACACCCGCCGATCCACCAAGCACAAAGGTCTGTCGTGAGCACCACGCCCCTGTCGCCCAGCACCACGGGTCCAGACAGCACATCTGGACGGCCCGCAACGCCCAGCCGACGCAGCACGGCGGTGCTCCTGTCGGTGGTCGGGGTGGTCGTCGCCGCCTATGTCGCCGTCTGGCTGTTGGGTCTCGACCTGGCCAACCGCCCGCCCCTGCCGGCGCGCATCCAGGCCGACGGCGTGACGGGGCTGGTCTCCCTGCTCGGTGACCTCACCGCCCGCCTGGCCGCCCTCGGCACCCTCGGCGTCCTCGCCGCGATCGTCGGGTTCCTGCCCCGCCACGATGACCACACGCTCACCGAGGCCGGGCGCCGGCTGCTGCCGTGGGCCGGCCGCTTCGGGCAGGTGTGGTTCATGGCCTCGGTGCTCAACACGTTCGCCAACCCGGCCTACGTCAACGGCGTCCCCCTGCACACCACCCTGCGCCCCCACGCGTGGTGGACGTTCCTGTGGGCCTCCCCCTCGGGCCTGGCCTGGCTGACCTCGGCGCTGGTCGCGCTGGCGATCGTCGTGGCCGTCTACGTGAGCCGCCACTGGGGCAGCGCCCTGATCGGGCTCGTCTCCGGCGTGATCGCGCTCACCTTCGTGGCCGTCACCGGCAACGTCACCGTCGGGTTGAACCACGACTGGGCCACGGACGCCGCGGTGGCACTCACGTTCGCGATGGCCCCGCTGGTCACCGCCGCCGTGGGTGCCTGGTGGAGTGGCACGCCGGCGTCCGCCCGGCGCTACCAGCGCCTCACCGCCCCCCTGCTCGCGGTCGGCATCGCCGGCCACGCGATCGTCGCCTGGCAGCAGTTGGCCGGGACGCCCCCGCAGGCCAGCGCGTACGGGCTGTGGACGATCGCGATCTTCGTGATCCTGGGCCTGTACGCCCTGAGCTGGGCCGTCCGCCAGTTCGTGGGCGGCCAGACGGCCGGCAGCATCGGCCGCGATGTCGTGCTCGCCATCGCCTACCTCGGCACGCTGACCGCCGAGAACCACATCCCGACGCCGCGGTTCCTCGAGCCGCAGTCGATCATGGTCAACTACCTGGGCTATGAGGTGACGCTGGCCCCGACCATCGAACGGTTGCTCTCGCTGTCGCGTCCCAACCTGTTGTGGGTGCTGATCGTCGTGTTTGCGCTGGCCACCTACACGATCGGGGTGGTCAAGGCGCGCCGGCAGGGGCACCCGTGGCCCATCCTGCGCACGGTCGCCTGGTACGCCGCCTGGCTGATGACCTTGTTCCTGGCCATCACTGGCCTGTGGGAGTACTCCACGGTCGTCTACAGCTGGCACATGGTCGTCCACATGACGGTGAACATGCTGGTGCCGGTCCTCGGCGTCCTGGGGGCACCGCTCACGCTGATCCGTGCGGCGTCCACGCCCTCGGAGCACCACGTCAACCTCGGCGAGGCCCTCAATTCCCTGGAGTCCCACCGCCTGTGGCAGGTCCTCACCAGCCCGCCGGCGGCGTGGCTGGCCTACGTCTCCAGCCTGTTCGTCGTCTACTTCACCCCGGCGTTCGCGTGGCTGATGAAGTACCACTGGGCCCACCAGTTGATGCTGCTGTTCTTCATGATGGTCGGCTACTTCTTCTTCACGCTCATCATCGGGTCGGACCGGGTGAGCCGCCAGTTGCCGCACCTGCTCAAGCTCGCGCTGGTGATCTCGATCATGCCGTTCCACGCCGTGTTCGCCGTGGGCATCCTGTCGAGCCAGTCGCTGCTGGGCGCCGCCTTCTACGAGACCATCGCCGTGCCCTGGCTGCCCGACCACGCGGCCCTGATGAACGACCAGAACATCGCCGGGCAGGCGTCCTGGTTCCTCGGCGAGGTGCCCCTGTTCGTGGTGATCGCGGCGCTGGCCGCGCAGTGGTTCCGCTCCGACAGCCGCGAGGCCGCCACGATCGACGACGCCGTCGACTCGGGTTCGGATGACTCCTTCGACGCCTACAACGACATGCTGGCCGAGTTGGCCAAGCGCGACGAGCAGCGCGCCCGCGAGGCGACCCTGAAGCGGTTCGAGCCGTGACCACGGCGTCCGACCAGGAGGTCACCAGCGGGCTCGACCAGCGCGTCGAGCTCGACGTCTCGGGCATGACGTGCGCGGCCTGCGCGTCCCGGATCGAGAAGAAGCTCAACAAGATGCCCGGCGTCCGGGCGACGGTGAACTACGCCACCGAACGCGCGGTGATCCTCGGGCTGCCGCCCGAGCAGGCAGCGGACGCCGTGGGCGTGGTCGAGAAGGCCGGTTACGGGGCTGCCCCCGTCGTCGAGGGCGAGGAGGGCCAGGGCTACGCCGACCGGGTGAAGATGCTGCGCAACCGGCTCATCGTCGCCGCGCTGTTGACCGTGCCGCTGGGCGACGTCGCCATCGTGTTGGCCCTGGCGCCGCAGATGCGCTTCCCCGGCTGGCAGTGGGTGCTGCTGGTCGCCGCCCTGCCCGTCGTGTTCTGGAGTGCCTGGCCGTTCCACAAGGCGGCCTGGCGCAACCTGCGCCACGGCACCACGTCGATGGACACGCTGGTCTCCCTCGGCATCCTGGCCGCGTTCACGTGGTCGCTGGTCTCGACGATCCTCGGCGCGGAGGACACGACGGGCTACTGGCTGGGCTACGGCATCGCCCCGGCCGGCGCCGACTCGCTCTACCTCGAGGTCGCCGCCGCCGTGACGACCTTCCTACTGGGCGGGCGCTACATGGAGGCCCGTTCGAAGAAGTCGGCCCGCTCGGTGCTCTCGGCGCTCGGCCGGCTCACCCCCACCAGCGTGCGGGTCATCCGCGACGGGGTCGAGTCGATCATCCCCATCGGCGAGCTGCGCGTGGGTGACCGCTTCGGCGTCCGGCCGGGCGAGCGCATCGCGACCGACGGCACCGTGGAGCTGGGCTCCTCGGCCATCGACACCTCGATGATGACCGGCGAGCCGGTCCCCCGAGAGGTCACCGAGGGCGACGCCGTCCTCGGCGGGACCATCAACACCAACGGCGCCCTGATCGTCCGGGCCGACCGCGTCGGCGCCCACACCCAGTTGGCCCAGATGGCCGCCACCGCCGAGCAGGCCCAGGCCCGCAAGGCGTCGGTGCAGACGATGGTCGACCAGGTGGTGAGCTGGTTCGTGCCGGTGGTGCTGGTCATCTCGGCGGTCACGCTGGTCGTCTGGCTGCTCGCCGGCGGCGGCCCGCGTGCGGCCTTCTCGGCGGCCCTGTCGGTGCTGATCATCGCCTGCCCGTGCGCGCTCGGCCTGGCCACGCCCACGGCGTTGATGGTCGGGGTCGGTCGCGGTGGCCAGCTCGGCATCCTGATCAAGGGCCCCGACGCGCTGGAGGCGTCCGGCGTTATCGACACCGTCGTGCTCGACAAGACCGGCACGTTGACCGCCGGCGAGATGGCCGTGGAGGTCGTCCACGGTTTCGGCGGGCACTCCTCGGAGTCCGTGCTGGCCCGGGCCGCCGCCGTGGAGCACCACTCCGAGCACCCCATCGCCCGCGCGATCGTGGCCCGGGCGTCCGAGACTGATCTCGTGGTGCCGGACGCCGCGGGCGTCCGCGCGCTGCCCGGCCTGGGCGCCGAGGGCGAGGTGGACGGGGCGGCCGTGCTGGTGGGCAACCTCGCGCTGTTCCGCGAGCGGGGCATCGCCGTGCCGGCGACGATCGAGCAGGGGCTGGAGGACGCCGCGGGCGCGGGCCGGACGGCGGTGCTGGTGGGCGTGTCCGGGGAGCTGGTCGGCTCGATCGAGGTCACCGACACCCTCAAGGAGTCGGCCGCCCCCGCCGTCGCCCGCCTCAAGGAGATGGGCCTGCGCACCGTCCTGCTGACCGGTGACCGGCGGGCCGCCGGCGAGGCCATCGGCGCCCAGGTGGGCGTCGACGAGGTGATCGCCGAGGTGCTGCCCACCGACAAGTCGGCGGTCATCGAGCGGCTGCAGTCCGAGGGCCGCCGGGTGGCCATGGTCGGCGACGGCATCAACGACGCCGCGGCCCTGGCATCGGCGAACCTCGGGTTGGCCGTGGTGTCGGGCACCGATGTGGCGATGAAGTCCGCCGACATCATCCTGGTCCGCAACGACCTGAACGTGATCCCCGACTCCATCGCCCTGGCCCGCCGCACGCTGCGCACCATCAAGGGCAACCTCGTGTGGGCGTTCGGCTACAACATCGCCGCCATCCCCCTGGCGGCGTTCGGGCTGCTCAACCCGCTGATCGCCGGCTTCGCGATGTCCCTGTCGTCAGTGTTCGTGGTGTCCAACTCGACGCGACTGCGGCGGTTCAAGCCCGGTCGGTGATCAGCTGTTCGTCTCCGGCATCAGCCAGTACACGACCGCGGAGACGACACACAGCGCGACCATGACGACCCCGAACACCCAGAAGGTGCCCTGGGCGACCATGGCGGTGGCGAGGACGGGGGCGAGTCCACCGAAGACGGCCACGGCGATGCCGTACGGCAGGGAGATCCCGGCGGTGCGGACCTCGGGCGGGAACTGCTCGGCCATCACCGCGGCCAGCGACCCGGCGTAGGCGGCCAGCAGCACCGCGCTGACCGACACGGCCACGAGCACGCTGGACATCGTCTGCCCCACCGTGTTCACCAGCGGGATGAACGACGCCGCCGACCCCACGGCGAAGACCAGCAGCAGCGGGCGGCGTCCGAACCGGTCGGACAGGAACCCCGAAACCGGCTGCAGGATGGTGAACAGCGCCAGCCCGAGCATCGCCGCGAACTGGGCCTCGCGCAGTTCCACCCCGGTGTGCAGCGTGAGCACCGACGGCAGGGAGACGAACCAGAACTGCACCAGCGCGGTCCCGGCGGCGACCATCCCGACGACGCGCAGCGCGGCGCGGGGGTGTTCGCGCAGCACGGTCGCCAGCGGGTTGCGCACGACACGGCCGGTGGCGCGGGCGCGGGTGAACGCGTCGGTGTCGGGCACGGCCATGCGCAGCCAGAGTCCCAGCAGGCCGAGCACCGCACCGATGCCGAAGGCGACCCGCCACCCCCAGGCGGCCAACGACTCATCGGACAGGGACGCGAACATGATCGAGGCGAGCAGCGAGGCCAACAGGGTCCCGGCGCCGACCGAGACCTGCTGCCACGACCCGGCCCAGGCGCGGCGTCCGGGCGGGGCGTTCTCGACCAGGAAGGCCGAGGACGTCCCGAACTCGCCGCCGGCCGAGAAGCCCTGCACACACCGCGCGACGGTCAACAGCACCGGCGCGGCGACCCCGATCTGGGCGTACGTCGGCAGCAGTGCGATCAGCGCGGACGCCCCCGCCATCAGCAGGATCGTCAGCGTCATGCCGGCCCGGCGCCCGTGCCGGTCGGCGTACGAGCCGAGCACGGCACCGCCCAAGGGCCGGAAGAAGAACCCGACGGCGAAGACGGTGAACGCGGCGAGGATCTCGGTGAACCGGTCCCCGACCGGGAAGAACGAGGAGGCGAACACCGGCACGAAGAACCCGTACACCGACCAGTCGAACCACTCCACGAGGTTGCCGACCGTCCCGGCGAACAGGGAGCGGCGCCGCGTCCGCGTGCGGTCGGCCTCGCGGGCGGCGGCTTGGGTCATGGCTGGGTCTCCTCACGGCAAATGCGAGCAGCGTACTCAGCGACTGCGCGCCGATCCACCTTGCCGGTGGGCCGTAACGGCAAGGGCTGCAACACCAGCACGTCCTTGGGTCGTTCGGCCGGCGCGAGGGACGCGGTGGCGGCGCGCACGGCGTCCGGATCAGGGCGGACGCCGTCGGTGACGGCCACGACCCGCTGCCCCCACCGCTCATCGGGGACGCCGACGACCACCCACTGGCCGCCCAGGCCCGAGAGGGCCGCCTCCACCCGCGCGGGGTGCACGTTCACCCCGCCCGAGATGAGCACGTCATCGGACCGCCCGAGCACGGTGAGGCGGCCATCGGTCCAGGTGCCGACGTCGTGGGTGGCCAGCCAGCCGTCGGCGGTGAACGGCTGCTCGGCGGTGTCCAGGTAGCGGGTCAGCAGGGTCGGCCCACCGATCTCGACGCGCCCGTCCTCCACCCGGACGCCCACCCCGGCCAGCGGCACGCCGTCGTAGACGCACCCGCCGGCGGTCTCGGTGGAGCCGTAGGTCCGCACGATGGTGGCCCCGGCCGCGGACGCCCGCGCCGCCAGGTCCGGGGCCAGGGCGGCCCCGCCGATGAGGATCGCGTCGAAGCCGGCCAGCAGCTCCGGGACCGCGGCGACCATCGCGTGCAGTTGGGTCGGCACCAGCGACAGGTAGTGCCGGACGCCGGGGGTCAGGGCGGCGACCCGGTCGGCGAACAGCCCCGCATCAAAACCACCCGTCGGCGCGAACACGACCGGGGTGTATCCGGCGAGCGCGCTACGGTTGACGACCTGGAAGCCGGCCACCCCGTCGATCGGGAGCGAGGTCAGCCACTGGCCGGGCCCGCCCAGGCGGTCCAGCGTGGCGCGCGCCGAGGCGTCCAAGGCCCTGCGGGACAGCCCGACCAGGCGGCCACGCCCGTCGGTGGACCCCGAGGTCTGGATGACCACGTCCACCCCGTCGAGGGGCTGGTTGATCCGCGCGACGGCCGCCGCGTGGGCGTCCGGTGTGGGTGCCATCACCACCACCCCGGACGCCGGCGCGACCAGCCGGTCGTACAGCGCGTGGACGGCCTCGGCGGACGTGCCGCCGCCACCGCGGACGAAGGGGGACATCAGAAGTAGTGGGGGTAGCCCGTCCAGTCGGGGTCGCGGCGTTCGACGAAGGCGTCGCGGCCCTCCTGGGCCTCGGCGGTCATGTAGGCCAGCCGGGTGGCCTCCCCGGCGAAGACCTGCTGGCCGGCCAGCCCGTCGTCGGCGAGGTTGAAGGCGAACTTGAGCATCCGCAGCGCCTGGGGGGACTTGGTGGCGATGATGCGGGCGTACTCGAGGGCCAGCTCCTCGATCTGGTCGTGGTCGGCGACCTCGTTGACCACGCCCCAGCGTTCGGCGTCCTCGGCGGAGTACTCCCGGGCCAGGAAGAAGATCTCGCGGGCGCGCTTCTGCCCGATCTGGCGGGCAAGCAGCGCCGAGCCGTAGCCGGCGTCGAAGGAGCCCACGTTGGCGTCGGTCTGCATGAACCGAGCCTCCTGCCGGGAGGCGATGCTGAGGTCGCACACCACGTTGAGGGAGTGCCCGCCGCCGGCGGCCCACCCCGAGACGACGCAGATGACGACCTTCGGCATGGTCCGGATCAGCCGCTGCACCTCGAGGATGTGCAGGCGTCCGGCCCGGGCGGGGTCGATCTGTTCGCGGCGCTGGGCCGGGGCGGCCTCGTCGTCGGCGCCGTCCACTTCGTAGCGGTAGCCGTCGCGCCCGCGGATGCGCTGGTCGCCGCCGGAGCAGAACGCCCACCCGCCGTCCTTGGGCGAGGGGCCGTTGCCGGTCAGGATGACGGTGCCCACGTCGGAGGTCATCCGGGCGTGGTCGAGCGCGCGGTACAGCTCGTCGACGGTGTGGGGCCGGAATGCGTTGCGCACCTCGGGCCGGTCGAAGGCCACGCGGACGACCGGCAGGTCCGATCCGTCGGGCGCGATGCCCCGGTGGTAGGTCAGGTCGGTGAAGTCGAAGCCCTCGACGGCGCGCCAGCGCGTCGGATCGAACGGGTTGCCCATGGTCGGCCACATTAGCGCCCGACCGGTAGGATCACGCCTCGTGACGGATGGGGGACGTGGGCACGACCAGGCGCAGTGGCCCCTGGAGCTGCACGAACCCTTCGCGACCTCGGCCCAGCGCGGCGTCCCGTTGGTCTGGGCAAGCGGGGAGGGCGACACGCTGACCGCGCTGCTCGGGTGGGGCGAGGCCTTCCGGGCCACCGCGCGGGGCACCGACCGGTTCGGCGTCCTCGACGACGCGTTCACCGCGTGGGTCGCCACCCTGCCGCCCGACGCCAACCCGATCGCGTTCGCGACGGTCGCGTTCGCCAACGACTCCTGGGCCGAGTCGGTCCTGATCGTGCCGGCACTGGTCGGCCGTTGGGCCGACGGCGTCCTGACCGTGACGCCCAACGCGCCCGGTGGGCGTCCGCACCTGCCGGCGGCCCAGGACCCGGCCGAGTTCGAGGAGCTCGAGCTCCTCCCCGGCCAGCTGACCCGCCAGCGGTACCGGCAGGCGGTCAGCGCGGCGGTGGTCCGCATCGCCGACGGCGAGGTCGAGAAGGTGGTCCTGGCCCGCGACCTGCTGGCGTCCGCGCCCGACCCCCTCGACGTGTCCACGCTGATCACCCGCCTGCAGCACGCCAACCCGACCAGCTACACGTTCCACGTCGACGGCATGGTCGGCGCCTCCCCCGAGATGCTCATCGCGACCACCGGGGCGTCCGTGCGCTCCCAGGTGCTGGCCGGGTCTGCGCCCGTCACCGGCGACCCAGAGACGGACGCCGCGGCCGCGGCCGAGCTCGCGGCCTCCGCCAAGGACCGCGTCGAGCACGCCTACGCCACCGAGTCGGTGGTCAGCCGGTTGCGGTCCCTGGCCGACGTGAGCGCGGACGAACCGCACATCAAGCGGCTGCCCCGCATCATGCACCTGGCCACCGACGTGACCGGCACCCTGCGCACGCCGCGTTCTGCGCTGGCCATCGCGGGGGTCGTTCACCCCAGCGCGGCGGTCTGCGGGACCCCGACCGAGGACGCCTTCGCCCTCATCGCCGAGCTGGAGGGCTTCGACCGCGGCCGCTACGCCGGCCCCGTCGGGTGGGTGGACGCCCGGGGCGACGGCGAGTTCGTCATCGCCCTGCGCTGCGGACAGGTCACCCCGGACGGCACCGGCATCCGCCTGTTCGCCGGGGGCGGGATCGTCGCCGGCTCGGTGCCCAGCGACGAACTGGCCGAGACCGCCCGCAAGTTCTTGCCGATGTACGAGGCGCTCTCGCCGGTGGACCGCCCGTGATCCGCACCTACGCCACCCCGCTGCGGGACCGCTTCCGCAACCTGGACGCCCGCGACGGCGTCCTGCTGCGCGGCCCGGCCGGCTGGGGCGAGTTCTCCCCCTTCTGGGACTACTCCGACGCCGAGTCGGTCCCCTGGCTGCGCGCCGCCGTCGAGGCTGCGACGCTGCCGTACCCGGACGCTGTGCGGGAGTCCGTGCCCGTGAACGCGACCGTCCCCGCCGTCGGGCCCGAACGCGCCGCCGAGATCGTGCGGGCGTCGGGCTGCGCGACGGTGAAGGTCAAGGTGGCCCAGGCGGGGCAGTCGCTCGCCGACGATCTTGACCGGGTGGCTGCGGTGCGGGACGCGTTGGGCGCGAGCGGGTTCATCCGGGTGGACGCCAACGCTGCCTGGTCGGTGTCGGACGCCGTGGACGCCCTCCCCCGGATCGCCCGGGCGGCCGGGGGCCTCGAGTACGCCGAACAGCCCGTCGCCTCGGTCGAGGACCTGGCCCGGGTGCGCCGTGCGGTCGACGTGCCGATCGCCGCCGACGAGTCGATCCGGCGGGCGAGCGATCCCCTGGCCGTCGTGCGGGCCGAGGCGGCCGACGTGATCGTGATGAAGGTCCAGCCGATGGGCGGCGTGCGCGCCTGCCTGGCGTTGGCCGAGCAGGTCGGCCTGCCGATCACGGTGTCGTCGGCGCTGGAGTCCTCGGTCGGGATCGCCGCCGGCGTCGCCCTGGCCGCCGCATTGCCCCGCACCAACGCCGCCGGACTGTCCACCGTGTCGATGTTCGCCCGCGACGTCTGCTCGTCCCCCTTGCTGCCGGTTGATGGCGCACTGCCGGTCGGGCGGGTGATCCCGGACGCCCTTTCGTCGGGTGACCTCGGCTCGGATGACCTTCACCAAGGCGCCCTCACCTCGGCGCCGGCCGACCTCGATCGCGCGTGGCGGGATCGCCTCGACCGGGTCGCGGCGCTGGCCGGCATCGACCTGGCCGAGGTCCTGGCATGAGCTCGACCGCCATCGCCCGGGCGTTGGTCGCCCACCTGGCGGCCGC
>JAUNSA010000062.1 GCA_030539405.1 Propionibacteriaceae bacterium | reverse complement strand
CGGCCCCAGCCTCTCACCACTCACGCGACGAAGGCTGCACTCCCATTAGGCTGGCGGCATGGCCAGACTTCAGGTGGGCGATGCAGCCCCCAGCTTCTCCCTGCCGGACGCCGACGGTTCGACGGTCTCGTTGTCCGACTACGCAGGACGCCGGGTGATCGTCTACTTCTACCCCGCGGCGATGACCCCGGGGTGCACGACCCAGGCGGTCGACTTCACCGCGAGCGCGGCCGAGATCGCTTCGGCCGGCTTCGACGTGGTGGGCATATCCCCGGACACCCCCGACAAGCTCGCCGCCTTCCGCGCCAAGGAGGACCTGCGCGTCACCCTGCTGGCCGACCCCGAGCGCACCACGCTGGACGCCTATGGTGCCTACGGCACCAAGATGCTCTACGGCAAGGAGATCGAGGGCGTCATCCGCTCCACCTTCGTGGTCGATGTGGACGCCGAGGGTCGCGGCACGATCTCGGTGGCCCAGTACAACGTCAAGGCCACCGGCCACGTGTCCCGGCTGCGCCGCGACCTGGGCATCTGACCCGCCCCGGCTGAGCCCAGTCCGGCCGGGGGCTGGTGGGGAGCCGTGGCATCGCCCTAGGATCCCCGCATGGCCCGCCTGCGCCGCGTCAGTCCCCGGATGCCCGGCCACGCGCGTCGGCGCCGTGGCAAGGGGTTCAGCTACACCGACCCCGATGGTGCCGCGCTGCCCCCTGAGGAGGTCGAGCGGGTGAAGGCCCTGGCGATCCCACCCGCGTGGACCGATGTGTGGATCTGCCCGCTGGCGAACGGCCACCTGCAGGCTACGGGTACGGACGCCGCGGGCCGGCGCCAGTACCTCTACCACCCCGACTGGCGCACCAAGCGGGATCGCTCCAAGTTCGACCGCGTCACCGAGGCCGCCACGATGCTCCCCCAGGCGCGCCGGCGGATTGCCGCCGACGTGGCCACCTCGGGCATGTCCCGGGAGCGGGCCTGCGCCACCGCCGTCCGGCTGCTCGACGTGGGCTACTTCCGCATCGGCAACGACGCCTACACCGACGCCAACGGGTCCTTCGGCCTGACCACGCTGGAGCGCCAACACGTCCGCCGCCGCGGGGACGCCTTGGTGTTCTCCTTCGTGGGCAAGTCGGGCATCTCCCACTCCATCGCGGTCGACGACGCCCCGGCGGTGGCCGCGCTCGACACCATGCGGCGGCGCAGTGGAGACAGCGCCCGCCTGCTGGCGTGGAAGGACGGTCGCACCTGGCACGACCTCAGCGCCGCTGACGTCAACGCCTACCTGGCCGACCTGTTCGGGGGCTCGCTGACCGCCAAGGACTTCCGCACCTGGCATGCCACCGTCATCGCCGCCGAGTCGCTGGCCCTGAGCGAGGAGTCCGGCGACACCAAGGCGTCCCGGAAGCGTGCCGTCAAGCAGGCGACCCTGGAGGTCGCCGGCTACCTGGGCAACACCCCGACGGTCGCGCGGTCGTCCTACATCGACCCGCGCGTCGTGGACGCCTACGAGTCGGGAGCGACCATCGCCTCAGCGGCAACCCGGCGCTATCGGACCGCCCAGTCCCGGCAGTCGGGGCTGGAGAAGGCCGTGCTGGAGTTGCTGGGTTGATGCGGTGCCGGGGAAGGGAGTCGAACCCTCACACCTCGCGGTACTGGTACCTAAAACCAGCGTGTCTGCCATTCCACCACCCCGGCGGCGCAGGCCAGTCTAGGCCGTCGTAGCGCCGATCAGCGCTGTGAGTCCCAGTCCTGGCCCACGGCGTCCCACCGCTCGGCGATGTGCGCGAGCACGTCGTCGGGCAGCGGACCCTGCTCCACCGCGGCGATCGCGCGCGTGATGTTGTCGGGGTTGGTCGTGCCGAGCAGGGACAGCGACACGCCCGGGGCGAAGGCGCTGAAGCGGAGCGCGAACTCCCCCATCTCGAGATTGGTGTCGTAGGCGAGTTCCTGCAGACGGTCCCAGTAGACGTCGCCGTAGGTGCCCGTCGGGCGCTCGGTGTGGCGCCAGATGCCGTTGGCGATGCCGCGCTTGACGATCACCCCCAGTCCGGCCTCGGCGGCGCGGCCGATCACGGTGCGGAGGTTGTGCTGGTCGGCGATGCTCACCGACGCCTCGATCGAGGCGAAGCGGCCCGAGTCGACCGCGAAGGCGAGGGCGTCGTTGTCGCCGGAGTAGGCCACGACGCCGACGGTCCCCTCGTCGCGGAGGGCGTCCATCGTGTCGGCGAGGCGACCGTCCTCGAGGGCGTCGATGTCGCACGAGTGCAGGTGCAGGATGTCGAGATGGTCGGTGCGCATCCGCTCCAGCGAGAGCGCGACGCTGGCGCGCACGATCTCCGGCGTCCAGTCCTCGTAGCCGTCCAGGGCATGGCCGCACTTGGTCGACAGGATGAACTCGTCGCGCCGCCCGGCCACATGGCGCCCGATGCGCTCCTCGCTGAGGCCGTCCCCGTAGCAGTGGGCGGTGTCGATCAACGTGACACCGGAGTCGAGGGCATGGTGCAGCAACCGCTCGACGTCGGCCTCGGCCATGTCGGCCGATCCGATCTGGGACGCCCCCAGGCCGAGCATGGGGACGGTCAGGCCGGTGTTTCCGAAGGCTCGCATCTGCATGCCCCCAGTTCAGCACATCGCGCACCAACCCCGCGGCCCCGCCCCTAGTCGAGCAGGGCGTCCGATGTCTCGCTCGTGCCCGGGCGCGGGGGCCGGGTGAACACCGGGTGCCCATCGGCCCCGATGTGGACCGTCCACCGCAGCCGGGTCTCCTCCCGCTCGAAGAAGCGTCGGGGTTCGACCGTGGAGTGGTGATACGGACACATCAGCACCATGTTGCCGAGCGCCGTGTCACCGCCGAGGAACCACGAGACGATGTGGTGGGCCTCGCACGCGTGGGTGGGCACCCGGCAGCCGGGGAACGCGCAGCCCTTGTCGCGGGCTTCGAGCGCTTGGCGGAGGGCGGGCGTGACCAACCGCTGGTCGCGGCCCACGTCCAAGGGTTCGCTGGCCGAGCCGAGCACGACCGGGATGATCTTTGCGTCGCAGGCCAGGCGCCGCACGTCGCCGGCGCTGATGTGCTCACCACTGGCGAGCACGCCCGCCTGCTCGACGCGGTTGAGCAGGTCGTCGTAGCGGAACGTCACCACGACGCTCGGCTGCGCCGGCGTCCTGCGCCGCGAGGAGGCGCGCTCGGTGACGAGCGCGACCAGCCCGTCCGCGGTGCGTTGCTCGAAGGTGCGTTGCCCGACCCCGTCACGCCGGTCGGCCGCCCGTTCCAGCGCACGCCGGTTCGACAGCATGTGCGACTCCACGAGCCGCTTGAACGCCTCTCCCTGCACCAGCGGCAACTGCCCGCGGAACAGGATGCTGCCCTGGCCGTCGGTGGTGAACACCAGCGACCGGCGCTTCCACGCCCGCTGCCGTTGGGCCTCCAGGCGCGCGAGCTCGTCCTCGGCCGCGTCCACCTCCGGTGCGACCAACTTCAGTACCGCGCAAGTCTGCTTGGCCAGGTCCTTGGCGTCGATGCGGTGGGCCTGCTCCAACAGGAACGTCTCCGCCTCAGCGCACTGCTGTTCGCTCAGGTCATCGGGTAGTTCGCCCAACACCGTGTCGATCGCCCGCGCCTGGGCGACCGACACCTCACCGGCCAGCGTCGCCGCCGCCAGACGCGGGTGCGCGATGATCTCGGCCCCCGCGTGCACCCACGAGGCCGCCTCCCCGGCGGTCACCTGGGGCGAGATGGCCAGCAGCGACCTGATGCTCGTCCCGCGCACGGCCTCGGCGGCCTTCGCGGCGTCCGCCTCCCCTGTCAGCACGGCGCGCAGGGCCTCGACCTGCCGCCCCAGCGCCACCACCGCGTCCACCAGGGCCACCTGGGACTCGGCGTCCAAGCCTTGCCGGCTGGCATGGTCGATCCCGGCCAACAACGACCGCGCGCCCGCCAACGCCGCGGCAGTGCCGTCGGTCGTCGCAGGGGGCATCGGGTGGGCCATGCCGATCACGTTAGGCAGCGCGCCGCCTCCCGCGTCACCGTGCAGCACATCTGTGGAAAACTCACGCCCGCTGTCCCCAGCCACCCCAACCCCTTGACAGGGCAGAGCTCCCCCGTGCTACGCGCGCAGGTGCTTGAGCGCCTCGCGCCGGGTCAGCCCGGACAAGCGGTCACCGCGTTCAGCCACGAACGCCCGCACCCAGTCGGGGTCGGTGCGTGCGTACTGCCGCAGCGCCCATCCGATCGCCTTGCGGATGAAGAACTCCGACCCAAACCGGCTGCCCTCCAAGTTGGCGTCCACCACCGCGGTCAGCAGGTCCTCATCGGTGGCGTCCTTGGCGCGCAGCTGGCTGATGATCGCCGCGCGGCGCACCCACAGGTCGTCGTCCGACGCCCACGCCACCACCACGGGCCGCACCGCGTCCGGGTGGGCCCGCAACGTCTCATCGACCAGCCCGACCACGGAGTCGACGAGGTCCCACCACGCGCCGGTGACGATGAGGTGGCGCCACAGGTCGAGCGCGTCCGGGTCGCGGTGGGAGTGGTAGAGCCGGTGCCCCGCCACCTGGATCGCCGCGTACCGCTCCTCACGGTGGCCGGCCTCGTCGTACAACCGGCGGACGGCCGACTCCCACGACACCCGGTCCGGCAGCGGATGCGCGGCGATGAGCGGGCGAACGGCCCGGCGCAGGGCGTCCGACCCCACCCCGTGGAAGGGCATCGCCGACTTCATGTAGCGCCGCATCGGCTCGGCCCGCTCCGGGTCCGCGGCGGACGCCAGCGCCGCGCGCACGGCGTCCACGAGGGCGTCGACCGCACTCATTCGTCCGCCACGACCCTCAGCCCCAGCGCCTCGGCCAGGGCGGACGCCCACCACGTGACCTGGGCGGGGGTCACCATCGCCCCGCGCAACGCCTCCAGGTTGACGAACCGGTCGATGCTGGCGCCGCGCAGGTCGAGGTGGTCGCTGCGCAAACCGTGGACCTCCACCGTCCCGACCTGCGTGGCGGACAACCGGACGCGGGTGAGCCGAGCGCCACTCAGGTCCAGCTCGCCGATCTGGCAATCGGCCAGCAGCAGGTCGTCGACGGTGGCATCCCGCAGCGACAGCAGGTCGATCTTGCACCCGGTGAGCATCACCGAACGCCAGCGGGCTGCCTGGGCGTCCAGCACCCCCAACCGCCCGGAGACCTGGGTGTCCTGCCACGAGCCGTGGCTGGCGCGCAGCGAGGTGAATCGCACCCCCGACAGCAGCACCTCCCGCAGGCGGGCGCCGCTCAGGTCGAGGTCGTCGGCGGTGACGGCGTCCAGCACGACCTCGACGAGTTCGGCGCCGGCCAGCTGGGTCGGCGGCAGGTCCAGCCCCGCCAGGCGCACCCCGTCGAGCAGGACGCCCGCGCCCAGGTCGTCGGGTCCGGCGTCGGCGAGCCCGCTGAGCTCGACGGGGGCCACGCGGGGCGTGCTGGGGGATCGGCGGCGGGCCATGTCAGTCCTCCTGGTCCAGGTCGCGTGCGGTGCGCGCCCAGCCGGGACCGGACGCGTCGTTCTCGCTGCCGGGCGAGCGCAGGTCCACCAGGTGCAGGGCGGGATCCTCGGCGCGGAACGTCCGCACCGGGCCGGGTCCGGTCGCGGCGGTCTCGAACCGGACCGTGACCCGCCCCAGCCCCGAGCCCCACACCCACCCGGGACCCAACTCGTCGTGGTGGACGTCGACGCCGGGCAGGAAGCCGGGCCGCCACCGCGGCCGGATGGTGGGGTCGGCGTCCCGGGTCGGGGTCGGGTTGGCCGGATCCGGAACCTCGGCCGACGACTCGACCAGCGACACCACCGCACCCGCGGCGTCCGGCTCGAACAGCTCTTCCTGGGCGGCCTCGGTGAAGTTGGCCACGCCGACGCCCAGCAACCGGAAGCCGGATTCGATCGGGACGCCGTCGAGCAGGCTGCGCGCGATGCGGATGATCACCTCGGGCCGGTCGGTGGCGCCGCTGAGGGTCAGGGACCGCGACAGGGTCGTGAAGTCGGGGCGCTTGGCCTTGAGCGTGACCGTGCGGGCGAACAGGCCGCTGCGGGTGAGGCGTTCGGCGACGATCCGGGCGTCGCGGTCGACGACCGCGTCCAGCTCGGCGCGGTCGGTGAGGTCGGTCTCGAAGGTGTCCTCCACCGAGATGGACTTGGCCTCCCGTTCGGCCACGACCGGCCGGTCGTCGCGCGCGTGCGCGAGCGCGTGCACCCACTCGCCCGAGGCGCGACCCAGCTCGCGCACGAGTTCGGCATGGCTGAGCCCCCGAATGTCGGCCACCGTCCGGACGCCGAGGCGCGCCAGTCGTTCCATGGTCGCGGGCCCCACGCCCGGGATGGCGCGCGCGGAGAGGTCCGCGATGGTGGCGGCCTCGGTGCCGGGTTCGACCACGAGGACGCCGTCGGGTTTGGCCAGCTCGCTGGCGACCTTGGCCATGAACTTGCTGCTGCCGATGCCGACCGACGCCGTGAGCCCGCCGGTCTCCTCGGTCAGCCGCGCTCTCAGCTCCTCGGCCAAGGCACGGACGCCCTCGGTGGAGAAGTCGGTGGTGGGCCCGGCCGCGAGGTCGACGAAGGCCTCGTCCAGGCTCAGCGGCTCCACCAAGGGCGACAGCTCACGCAGCAGCCCCATCACGATCGCCGAGCTGGCCCGGTAGGCGCCGAAGCGCCCCGCCAGGAAGGCGGCATGGGGGCAGCGGCGGCGCGCCTCGTGGGTCGGCATGGCCGAATGGACGCCGTACGCCCGGGCCTCGTAGGAGGCCGTCGACACCACCCCGCGGGGCCCGACCCCGCCGACGATGACGGGCTTGCCCCGCAGTGAGGGCTTGTCGCGCTGCTCGACCGCCGCGAAGAACGCGTCGAGGTCGAGGTGCAGGATGGAGGCTGCCGAGCGCACCGACCCAGTTTGTCACCCGGGCGTGCCACCATCGGCCCATGGACCACACCGCACTGTTCGCCGACGCCGCCAGCCGTCCCGTCGAGGCCGCCCGCCACGTGCTCGACGGCCTCTCCCCCGACGCCCTGCACACGCTTCCCGACGGGCGTGGCAACTCGATCGCCTGGCTGGTGTGGCACGCTGCCCGCCAACAAGACGTCCAGGTGGCCGCGCTGCGCGGCGGTCCGGAGGTGTGGGAGTCCGGCGGCTGGGCCGGCCGGGTCGGGGTGGATCGTGGCGCGGGCGACTTCGGCTTCGGCGACGGGGTCGACCAGGTGCAGGCCCTGCGCATCGCGGACGCCGACGCCCTACTCGCCTACCTGGCTGCGGTCGCCGACGACCTGACGGCCTACACCGCGTCCATCACCGCCGCTGAACTGGACGATGTCGTCGACACGGCGTGGACGCCGCACGTGACCCGCGGCGTCCGCCTGGTGTCGGTCATCGACGACGCGGTGGCGCACCTGGGTCAGGCCGCGTACGTGCGCGGCCTCGTGGAGGGGTGGTCGGTTGGTTACTGATCCGAAACAGGGCGACGCCGGTACCCGACGAAGTCGAAGGGGCCGCGCGGTTCGCGGCGGTACTCCTCCCAGACGTCGGGGTCGATGTCGGGGAACGTGACCGAGCCCTCGGCGTCCGCGTGCACCTCGGTGAGGTCGAGCTCGTCGAGGTGGTCCCAGGCCTGGCGGTAGATCTCCCCGCCGCCGGCGACGTAGACGACGTCGTCGAGCTCGCGGGCCCGAGTGAGGGCGTCGGTGAGCGAGGTGGCGACGTGGGCGTCCACGCGCGGATCGTCGGGCAGGTCGACGCGTCGGGGGTCGCGGGTGACCACGATGGTGGTGCGCCCGGGCAGCCACCGGCCGATGGCGTCGTGGGTGGCCCGGCCCATGATCATCGGGTGGCCCAGCGTGACCTTCTTGTAGCGGGCCCAGTCCTCGGCGAACTCGAAGGGCTGCTTCTCCCCGTCACCGAGGACTCCGTTGGCGGCGACGATGGCGATGGCGATGGTGGGCATGCCCGGATCGTAGCGAGCCGCTCCACTTGCTCGTGCACCAGGTCGGCCACGGCCGGGTCGGCGACGGGCCGGAAGTGTCCGGGTTGGGCCAGCGTGATGTTGGACGCCCCGGGCAGGACGGAACCGTCGGGGATCATCTCGTCCCAGGCCGACCCGATCGAGACGATCCGCTCGTTGACGAGCCGCTCGGCGGCCAACCCGAGGATCGCCGGGCCGCCGGGCGCGAACAGCCCCAGCGGCGTCCGGGCGAACACCGGCCAGGACAGCCGCGACCCGCCGAACGGTGAACAGACCGCGACCAGCCCGAGCAGTTGGTCGGCCGTGGTGGGGTCGACCAGCAGCGTCTTGCCGATCAGCCCGCCCTTGGAGTGGGCGACCAGCACGGCACCGCGGACGCCGAGGGCGTCCAGTTCGGCTCGTGCCCGCTCGCGGGAGTCGGGCAGCGGGCGTCCGTTCCACCCCAGGCCGGGCAGGGGGTGGACGGGGTGGCCGAGCGCGTGCAGGCGGCGGGCCAGGGGCAGCAGGTAGCGCCAGGGTTCCCAGATGCCGGGGATCAGCACCACCGGCGTCAGTGGGCCGGTGGCGAGGGCGTCCGGCGGGGTGCGATCGACCACGGCCCGCACCTGTTGGGCGATCACGTGGGCCCAGTCGGCCACCACCACACGGACGCGCCCGATCACGGCAGCGGTGCCCGTCCGGCCGCGGCGACGGCTGCGGCCACGACCTCGTCGGCGTGGTCCACGACCACCTGGTGGCCGGCGCCCTCCGCCACAATGACGCGACCGGTCGCTCCGCTCACCGTCAGCAGGCGGTCGGCCCACGACGCCGGGCACAGGGCGTCGTGGTCGCCACGGACGATCACCAACCGTCCGCCCATCCCGGCGATGCGGCGTTCCACCGGGTAGCGGATCATCGAGGGCAACAACTCCAACGGCCAGCGCAACCCGGCCGACAGGTAACCCCGCACCGACAGCAGCGCGGACCCGAAGCGTTCGTGGCGCGCCGCCCGCAGGAAGTTGACCAGGACGCCCAGCAGGTCACGCTGGTCGGTGCATACGACGGGTGCCACGAGCACCACCCGCCGACGCCGGGGGTCGCGCGCGGCAAGCTCGGCTGCCACCTGGGCTCCCATCGAGTGCCCGACCAGCACCGGGTGGGTGATGCCGAGCTCGTCCAGGGACCCTTCGATCACCGAGGCGAACTCGCCGATCGACATCGGGTCCGCCGGGTGCGGGACGCCCCCGAACCCGGGCAGGTCGTAGACGACGACCCGGCCGAGGTGGCGCAACCGCGAGGTCACCTCGCGGAACAGCGACGAGCTCACCCCCAGCCCGTGCACGAGCACGAACGTCAGGTCGTCGGCGTCGCCGGCCACGTCCCAGGCGCGGACGCGCTTGTGCCCGCGCCCGAAGCGTCGCTCCCGGGCGTCGAGGGCTGGTTCTGCCTTCCTGGGCACCTCAGACCGCAATCGGGGCCTTGATGCCCGGGTGGGGGTCGTAGCCGACCAACGTGAGGTCGGACAGCTCGAACCGGTCGATCTCGGTGACGTCCGGGTTGAGCCGCAGCATCGGCAGCGCGCGTGGCGTGCGGGACAACTGCAGCCGGGCCTGCTCCAGGTGGTTGCTGTAGAGGTGGGCGTCCCCGAACGTGTGGATGAACTCCCCCACCTCCAGGCCGGTCACCTGCGCCACCATGTGCGTCAGTAGCGCGTAGCTGGCGATGTTGAACGGGACGCCGAGGAACACGTCGGCGCTGCGCTGGTACATCTGGCAGGACAGCTTCCCGTCCGCCACGTAGAACTGGAACATCATGTGGCACGGCGGCAGGGCCATGTCATCGACCTCGGCCGGGTTCCACGCGACCACGACGTGGCGGCGCGAGTCCGGCCGGGTGCGGATCTGGTCGATGACGCCGGCGATCTGGTCGATCCTGTCGCCGTCGGGGGCGGGCCAGGAGCGCCACTGCGCGCCGTAGACCGGCCCCAGGTCACCGTTCTCATCGGCCCATTCGTCCCAGATGGTGATGCCGTTGTCGTGCAGCCAGCCGATGTTGGTGTCGCCGCGCAGGAACCACAACAGCTCCCCGAAGATCGAGCGCGTGTGCAGCTTCTTGGTGGTCAGCAGTGGGAAGCCCTCGGCGAGGTCGAACCGCATCTGGTGGCCGAACACGCTGAGCGTGCCCGTCCCCGTCCGGTCGGACTTGTCCGCCCCCTCCTCCAGGATGCGGCGCAACAGCGCCAGGTACTGCTCGTCGGCGTGGTTGGTCACTGCTCCCTCTCGTTCGACGCGGCGTTCAGTTCCGCGATCCGCGCCACCATCGCCCGGACCGCCTTGCCCCGGTGACTGATCGCGTCCTTCTGCTCGGGGCTGAGGTTGGCGTTGGTGATCTGGTTGCCGTCCGCGATGAAGATCGGGTCGTAGCCGAACCCGTTGCTGCCGAACTCGGCGTGGGCCAGCCGTCCCTCCATGGTCTCGCGGAGGACGTCCTCGGTGCCGTCGGGCAGCACGAGCGCGACGGCGCACACGAAGCGCGCGGTGCGCTGGGGGTCGGGTACGTCGTCGACCTGGGCGAGCACGAGGCGGCGGTTCTCCTCATCGGACGCCGTGGGCCCGGCCCAGCGGGCGGTGCGGACGCCGGGCATCTGGTTGAGTGCATCCACCTCGAGGCCGGAGTCGTCGGCCAACGCGGCCATCCCGGTCGCCGCCGCGGCGGCCCGGGCCTTGATCAGCGCGTTGCCCTCGAAGGTCGGCTCGGTCTCGGCCGGCTCGGGATAGGTGCCGACCTCGTCCAACCCGACCACCGTCAGACCGGTACCCGCGGCGTCCGCGATGCGGCGCAGCTCGGCGAGCTTCTTGTGGTTGTGGGTGGCCAGGACGACCGTGGTGATCGGCTGTGGCATGACGGCCACCCTACCCGGGGCCGAGGAGGTCCCCTGACCCACCCTCGCCACGCGACCCAACACGGTGGTGGTGCGGTGTGAACCATGCACGGTGCCCGTGTGCGGTGTGCTGGGCGTGCCCCGTGGGGAGGCCCGGCCCGTCGGGCTGTACAGCCCCGATGTGACCCTCGGGGCCACAGGCTTCGTGTTCGCTGTCGCGCGGGTACCGACTCCGCGGCCCCGGATATGGAGTTGTCAGGACTCGACCAGGTCGGTGGTCCAGTTCAGGGCCTGCAGCCGCGTGTCGAGTTCGCGGAAGGCACGGGCGGCGGCGTCGGCCTGCGCCCGCAGGCCCCGGACGTCCACGACGGGCACGAACTTGATCTCGGCGCGTCCGAAGCGGTTGGACGGCACGGCCGCTGCCGCCACCGCCGACAGGAACCGCTGGCGTCGCGCCGCCATGTCGCGCGCGGCGATGGCGTCGGTGATCGTGCGGTCGCCGTCGAACGGGGTCGCGGCGTTGGTCGCGTTGATGGCACGCACGAGCCACTCCAGGCGCTCCATCACCTGGTCGGCCTCGGCGAGCAGTGCCGGCGGGTCCTCGGCGGGCTGGTCGCCCTCCTGCACGAGGACCCCGGACTCGAGGCGTCCCTGCAGTTCGGCCAGCCGGGTCTGGGCTGCCGCGCGCTCGGCGAGGGCCTCGGCGAGCTTCACGCCAGCGCCTCGGACTGCAGCCGAGTGAGCTCGGCGCAGCCGGTCTGACCGAGGTCGAGGAGTTGGTTCAGTAGGTCGCGGTCGAAGGGCTCCCCCTCGGCCGTGCCCTGCACCTCGATGAGCTTGCCGTCGCCGGTCATCACGATGTTCATGTCGACCTCGGCGGTCGAGTCCTCCTCGTACGGCAGGTCCAGCACAGGGACGCCGTTGACGACGCCCACGCTGATGGCCGCCACCGACCCCTTCAGCGGCTCCCCCTTGAGGGCCTGTCGACCCCGCAGGTGCTCGACGGCGTCGGCGAGCGCCACATAGGCGCCGGTGATGGCGGCCGTGCGGGTGCCGCCGTCGGCCTGAAGGACGTCGCAGTCGATCACGATGGTGTTCTCGCCGAGTGCCTGGTAGTCGATGACGGCGCGCAGCGCGCGGCCGATCAGGCGGGAGATCTCGTGGGTGCGCCCGCCGACCTTGCCGCGGCGGGACTCACGGTCGGAGCGGGTGTGGGTCGAGCGCGGCAGCATCTCGTACTCGGCGGTCACCCAGCCCTTGCCCTGGCCCTTCAGCCAGCGCGGGACGCCCTCGGTCACCGACGCCGCCACCAGCACCCGGGTCTTGCCGAACTCGACCAGCACGGATCCTTCGGCGTGGTCGAGCCAGTTGCGCGTGATGCGCACCTCGCGGAGTTGGTCGGGGCGGCGTCCATCGAATCGTTCGGTCACGGCCGCAACCCTACCGCCGACGACCGGCGCCGCATCCGCCGAGGACCGGCGCTGCACCTGCCGAGGACAGGCGCCGCCCCACCCCAGCTACCGCGCCACAACCGCCGAGACCCCGCCCCGTCACCCACCACGACCGCCGCCGCCACACCCCCGCGACCGCGCCCTGCGGGTGGAACCGCAGCCACAGCACGCTGCAGGCCCACTGGACCACCAGGATCCCGGCCGCGATCGCCATGGCCACCTGCCAGAACGCCTCGCCCTCCGTGGGCACCCCGAGCACCGGACGCAGCAGGTTGAGCCCGAACATCAACACCGACGCCGTCACGTAGTTGGTGAGCGCCATCCGTCCGAGCGGCTGGAAGACCACGCGCAACGCGTCCCGCACCCCCGGCACCCCGAGCAGGGCGACGATCGTCGCCGCGTAGGCGGCCGCCATCAGCAGGCCGGTGACCGCACCGGCGGACCCGAAGCGGGCGCTCACCGGGTCGGCGAGCTGCCACTGGGCGGACGCCCACGCCGCGGGCACCAACCCGACCAGGGCGACGGCCCCGACCCAGGGCCGTCGCTCCAGGAAGCCCGGCAGGCCGTACTGCGCCGCCCCGAAGCCGACCAGGAACAGCCCGGGGATCAACACCAGGTCGCCGTACTGCGCAGCCACCGCCGTCGCCACCAAGCCGGCAGCCAAGAGGAGCCAGCGCGGCAGCCAGGTGCTCGGCAGCAGGACGACCAGCGCGACCACCGCGTACGGCAACAGCGCCTCGCCGGGCTGCAGCAGTTGGTGGGCCCCGCCCAGGATCGCCAGCACGCCGATCCGCTGGGCGAGCGCCCGGCGCGGGTTGGCCGCCCGCCGCTGGGCCGAGCGCCACATCAGCCCGAACCCGAGGCCGAACAGCCACGAGAAGATCGGGAAGAACCGCCCCTGCACCCACAGGTCGAGGACGCCGCGGGTCGGCTGCACGACGCCGTCCACGATCGCATCCTGCAGCCAGAACATCGTGGGGATGTTGGCAAAGATGATCCCGCACAGGGCGAACCCGCGCAGGACATCGAGCCACAGCAGGCGGGGCGAACGAACAGGACGTGTGACGTCGGGCGCCATCGGCGCAGCGGTTTCCAGCATGCTCTCGATCCTGCCGCGCCACGGCATCCCAGCCATCGGATCGCAGGAGGGTCGCTCTCGCCCCACGGGCTGGTCGTCGGTCCGCCCGAGGGACGAGACCCGGCCGGTCCTGGGCAGGCACGGCGCCGGTCCTCGGCGTTAGGCTGCGCCCGAAGGAGGCACACCCGTGCACGGCGACTATCGCATCCAGCCACCCCAGGCGTCCGCCAAGGACAACGTCCTGGGCTACCTCGGCACCGTCGGGGAACGGCTGGTCGACCTCAAGGGCCTGTGGCCGCGCCCCTCCGACTACGCCGAACTCCGGTCGTCCTGGCGCAAGGACCTGATCGCCGGCATCACCGTCGGCGTCGTGGCGCTCCCGCTGGCCCTCGGCTTCGGCGTCGCCTCCGGAGCGGGTGCGGCGGCCGGGCTGGCCACCGCGGTGGTCGCCGGCCTGGTCGCGGCCGTCTTCGGCGGCAGCCACCTCCAGGTGTCCGGACCGACGGGCGCGATGACGGTGGTGCTGCTGCCGGTGATCGCGGTGTACGGGGTGGGGGTCGTGCCGGCGCTGGCCCTGATCGGCGGCGTCCTGACGATCCTCATGGCGATCACCGGGTTGGGGCGTTCGATCGAGCTGCTGCCCTTCCCGGTCGTCGAGGGCTTCACCATGGGCCTGGCGGTGATCATCGCCCTGCACCAGCTCCCCCTGCTGTTGGGGGCACCCAAGGTCGAGGCCGAATCCACGCTGGTGTCGGCCTGGCTCACGCTGGTCGCCACGGACTGGTCGCACGTGTGGCGTCCGCTGCTCGTCGCCGCGGCCGTGGTCCTCATCCACCTGATCGGACGCCGCGTCGCGCCCAAGCTGCCCATCGCGTTGATCGCGATCATCATCGCCACCATCGCGGTGGAGCTCACCGGGCTGGACGTGGCCCGCATCGGCGCGCTGCCCAGCACGCTGCCGACCCCGTCGCTGCCGGCGATCAGCCTCGACCTGGTCCGCGACCTGCTGGCCCCCGCGATCGCCGTCGCCGCCCTGGCCGCGCTGGAGTCCTTGCTGAGCGCGCGCGTCGCGGACGGCATGGTGACCGGGCTGACCCGCACCCACCCCGACCGCGAGCTCATGGGCCAGGGTCTGGCCAACCTGGCCAGCAGCCTGTTCGGCGGACTGCCCGCCACGGGCGCCATCGCGCGCACCGCGGTCAACGTCCGCTCCGGGGCCCGCACCCGGCTCTCGGCCATCACCCACGCCGTGGTGCTGCTGGTCATCATGCTGGCGCTGGGGCCCTTGGTGGCGCGCGTCCCGATGGCGGCCCTGGGCGGGGTGCTGGTGATGGTGGCGTCCAACATGATCAGCCTCGACACCTACCGCACCGTCGCCCGCGCCACCCGCGCCGACCGCAACACCTTCTGGATCACCTTCGTCGCCACCGTCGCCCTCGACCTGGTCGCCGCCGTGCTGGCCGGCGTGGCGATGGCGGCGATCATGAGCCTGCGCCACATGGCGTCCTACACGATCGTGCGCCGGCAGTACCTGCCCGCCAACACCCGCGAGGGCATCATCGACCTCGACCCCGACCACGAGCACCTCCGCGACCGGATCGCCATCTTCCGCGTCGACGGCGCCCTCTTCTACGGCAACGCCCACCGCTTCACCGACGAGGTCGCCGCGGTCGAGGACGTCGACCACGTCATCTGGCGCTTCCACCGCATGAACGTGTTGGACGCCTCGGGCGCCGAGGGCCTCAAGGAGGCCGCGCGTCACCTCGCCCGGCGCGGCATCCCCGTGGTGGCCCAGGGCATGACCGATGCCCAGATCCGCACCACGATCGTCACCGGCGCGCTGGCCCCCACCCAGCACGTCCAGGAGCTGTCCGAAGCGCTCGATCGCGCCATTGCCGCGTCCGAGTCAACGTCCCAACCCGGCTCGTCCGACCGGACGCCGTAGGAAGGTCTTGCCCATCACGTGCGCACGCCCCTGACCCGCAAGGCCACCACTCAGGTCGCGACGGTGACGACCTGTTCGACCCGGTCGACGAAGCCGTTCATCAACCGGCGTCCGATGC
>JAUNSA010000061.1:14807-15580 GCA_030539405.1 Propionibacteriaceae bacterium | reverse complement strand
GTCCACCTGCTCGACTTCGGCATCGCGCTCGTGCAGCAGGACGCCGACGCGCACCTCACCGCGCCCGCAAGCGCCCTGGGCACCGCCGCCTACATGTCGCCGGAGCAGGCCCAGGGGCTGCGTGCCACGGCGGCCTCCGACGTGTACGCCCTCGGCGGCGTGCTGGTCGCGATGCTGTCCGGACGCCCGCCCTACCCCGGCGAGAACCCGCTGCAGGTGGCGCGGATGCACATCACGCAGCCGCCCGTCTCGGTGCGGGCGCGGATGCCGCAGGTCTCCCCGGCGCTGGACGACCTCGTCCGCCGCATGCTCGACAAGGACCCGGCGACCCGTCCGCCCGCCGCCATCGTCGCCCGGGCGCTGGCCCAGTGGGGCGAGGATCCGCAGGTCGCCCGCACCGCCATCCTCCCCGCGGTGTCGGCGTCCCTGTCCGCGGCCGCGCCCGCCGCCACGGCGGTCATTCCGAGCTCGCCGTCGGCCGATGAGCCCGCTGGGGTGCCGCCGGCCAGTGCCCGCCGCCACCGCATCGAGGCGGACGCCGTGGGCGCGGCTCCGTCGGGGCGCACGTCGGGATTCCTCCGCACGGCCGGGCTCTGGATCGGCGTCGTGATCGCCGCGGTCGTCGTGTTCTACGCGTCCTGGCTGGTGGGGTCGACGGTGTTCGCGGGCTCGGCCGCGCCCGCGGTGCCGGCCAGTGCGTCGCCCGAACCGGACGCCACCCCGCAGGCCACGCCGACACCGACCCCCACGCCCACTCCGGAACCGACGCCGAC
>JAUNSA010000061.1:0-14797 GCA_030539405.1 Propionibacteriaceae bacterium | reverse complement strand
CCCGAGCCCGAGCCCGAGCCGGTGACCGAGCCCACGGCGCCGATCATCCCGGAGCTGCCCGAGGTGGCGCGTGACGTCGCGCTGCAGACCGCCCTGGCCGGCGTGGAGGCCACCCTGGACGCCGTGGCCGCCGCCAGCCCCGATTCCGCCCGGGCGGTCGACGGCCTGTACGAATCCTGGGTGCCGATCCGGGACTCCATCGAGGTCGGCGACAACGCCAACGAGGCGCTCTCGCAGTTCCGCCGCGAGGTGGATGAGGTGCGCCGCGACGGCGGCCTGAACCGGGTCGAGGCCGAAGCGATCAAGCTCTCCCTGCGGGCGGTGCGCGCGGCCCTGTGAGCCGGTTGTGCGCTGAGTAGGTTGGTGCGCATGACCGCAGCGAACCCGCTCCTCGAACGCTCCCACCTGCCCTACCAGTTGCCCGACTTCGCGGCGCTGACCCCGGAGCACTACCGCGAGGCCTACGAGCTGGGCACCGCGCAGCAGCGCGCCGCCTTGGACGCCCTGGCGACCAACGCCGAGCCGGCCACCGTCGAGAACGTTCTCCACGCCTGGGACACCTCCGGTGACCTGCTCGCCCGCACGGCGATGGTGTTCCAGACGGTGAAGGGCGCCGACACCACCCCCGAGCTGGACGCCCTGAACGAGGAGCTCGCCCCCGTGCTGGCCCGGCACAGCGACGCCATCTGGCTCGACCGCCGCCTGTTCGACCGGTTCACCGAGCTCGCCACCCGCGCCCAGGCCGGCGAGGTCACCCTCACCGCCGAGGACGCCCACCTGCTCGAGGACACCCTGCGCCGCTTCACCCGCGCCGGCGTCGCCCTCGACGAGGCCGGCCAGGCGAGGCTGCGCGAACTCAACACCCGGCTCGCCGAGCTGGGGGCGTCCTTCGTGAAGGCCAACCGCGAGGCCCGCGTCGCCGGTGCGGTCGTCGTCACCGACCGCGCCGAGCTGGACGGACTCAGCGACGCCGAGGTGGACGCCCTCGCGTCCGGGGACGGCACCTGGACCATCGAGCTGGTGAACACCACCCGGCAGCCGATCCTCACCCGGCTCCACGACCGGGGGCTGCGCCGTCGGGTGTACGAGGCGTCCATCGCCCGCGGTTTGGGTGGCGAGCACGACACCCGCCAGCTCATCGTTGACATCGCCCGCGCCCGCGCCGAACGCGCCCAACTGCTCGGCTACGAGCACCACGCCGCGCTGGTCGCCGAGTCGGGCTGCGCGAAGACGACCACGGCGGTGAACGAGCTGGTGGGTCCGCTCGGCCGGGCCGCGCTGGCCCAGGCCGAGGCGGACGCCGTGGGCTTCGCCGAGCGCTTCGCCCAGCTCGGGCAGGGCGAGGACTTCGCAGCCTGGGACTGGGAGTACGTCGCCGACATCGTCCGCGCCGAGACGTTCGCGTTCTCCGATGCCGACGTCGAACCCCACCTGGATGTGACGAAGGTCCTCGAGGCGACCTATGCCGCCGCGCACGACCTGTACGGCATCACGTTCACCCGCCGCGAGGACCTGGTCGGCCACACCCCCGAGGCGGAGGTGTACGAGATCCACGACGCCGACGGGACGCCGATCGGCCTGTTCCTGATGGACTTCTGGGCCCGGCCCACCAAGAACGGCGGCGCCTGGATGACCTCGGTCGTGCGGCAGAACCACCTCACCCGGCAGCTCCCCGTCGTCACCAACAACTGCAACTACACCCGCGGCAACTCGGCGATCAGCTGGGACGGCGTGATCACGATGTTCCACGAGTTCGGCCACGCCCTGCACGGGCTGTTCGCCGACTCGTTCTACCCGTCCCGTTCGGGCACGGCGACCCCGCGCGACTTCGTCGAGTTCCCCAGCCAGGTCAACGAGCACTGGGCCTGGCAGCCCGGGCGCGTGCTGCCCGCCGAGCTGCTGGACAAGCTCGTGGCCGCCCGGTCCTTCAACCAGGGCTTCGGCCAGCTCGAGATCATGGCCGCCACCCTCCTGGACCAGGCGTGGCACCAGACGCCCCTGGAGGCGCTGCCGGTCTCGGCCGACGAGGTCGAGGACTTCGAACGCCGCGCCCTGGAGTTCTGGGGCGTGGCCTCCGACCTCGTGCCGCCGCGCTACCGATCGGCCTACTTCAGCCACATCTTCGGCGGCGGGTATGCCGCCGGCTACTACGGCTACACGTGGGCCGAGGTGATGGACGCCGACGCCGTGGCCTGGTTCGAGGAGAACGGCGGCGGCACCCGCGCCAACGGCGACCACTTCCGCCGCACCCTGCTCGCGCCCGGGGCGTCCGTGGACGTCATGGACACCTACCGGAGCTTCCGCGGCCGCGACCCCCACCTCGAGCCGCTGCTGGAGCGACTCGGGATGGAGATCTGAGCGGTACGCCGACCGAGCCGGCGGCTCAGTCGGTGGTGATGGCGTCGAACTGCAGCGCCTTCCACTGGCCGAACCCGGTCTTGGTCAGCGCCATCCAGCCCATGATGTAGCGCGGCTCGCCCGAGACGGTGAACGAGCAGATCCGCATCGTGCCGTCAGGAGGGTCGATGAGGTCAACGAAGGAATAGGTGGTGTCGCAGTCGAGCGGGGTGGTGTCCCACCGCAGGCCCCACGTGTCGATGCGCCCGAGCCCTTCGGGCGTGAAGTACTTCGCCCGCTCGGTGCGGCTGCCGGAGTTGACCGCCGCCATCGCCTTGGTGGCCGTGTCGCGCTCGGTGTAGCGGGCGAGCACGTCCCCGTGCACCGTGGATCCGGTCCAGGTGAAGCGGACGGTGGCGTCCATCGTGCCGCAGCAGCCGGGCTCGCCGTCCTGGTAGTTGTTGGCGAGGTCGAGGTCGACGCCGCCGTCGCGCAGGCGGAGGTCCACGAGGTGCTGCCGTCCGTCGAGCAGCTCGCCGACGCTCATGGAGCCGAGGACCCGGGGGCCGGCCCCGTAGATCACGACCTCCGGCGGCCAGCCCACGCCGCCCTGGCTGCAGGCCACCACGAGCGCGGCATAGGCCTTGTTGTCGGTGCCCATCCACGCGGCGAAGGACTCCGTCCGCCAGTTGTGTGCCGGGTCGTCGATGCCGTAGATCTCGGCGAACGCGTGGGGCGCGGTGGCGAGCCGTTCGGGGAGTTGGCCGTTCACGAAGCGTCCGGGGTTGTTGTCGCACAAGGACGGCACGGGGGCGGACAGCATCTGGTCGGCCGTGATCATCTTCTGCTGCGTGACCTTCGGCACGTTCGTGATCCCGATGCGGGTGAACGTGCGGTGCATGAAGGCGGCCATCGCATCCCGCCTCACCGGAGCCAACGGCTTGAAGGTGCCGTCGGGGTAGCCCGTGGACACCTTCGTGGACGCGAGCCAGGCCATCTCCTTGTAGAACTGGGTGCTCGTCTGGATGTCGGTGAACGGGCTCTTCGCGGGAGGCTGGAACGCCGGCTTGCCGGCGAAGCGGTGCAGGAACGCCGCCATCGCGTCGCGGTTCACCGGCTCCAGCGGACGGTAGGTCCCGTCGGGGTAGCCGGTCGAGATGCCGGTGGCCGCGAGCCAGGCCATCTCCTTGTAGAACTGGGTGCTGGGGATGACGTCGGTGAACGGACTCTTCGACGGGGCGACGTAGGCCGGCGAACCCGCCAGGCGGTACAGGAACGCGGCCATCGCGTCGCGATTCACCGGTGCGAGGGGACGATACGTTCCGTCGGGGTAACCGGTGGTGACCTTCTGCTCGGCCAGCCAGTGGATCTCGGTGCGGAACTGCATGCCCGGCGGAACGTCCCGGAAGCTCGTGGCCGCCTGGGCCGGTAGGGCGAAAGCGCCCCCGAACGCCATTCCGACCAGCAGTACCAGCCAGGTCAGCCTCGTCATGATGCGTCGCATGGCAGCCCCCTTGCAGGCTCCGGGCGCGGGCCCCGTCGCCCGTCGCTCCCTTGGGCGGCACCTTACGCCTGGGCGAGCGTCTCCGAGAAGGGCTTGCTGGGCAGGCGGGCGGCGAGCTCGTCGGGATGCAGGGCATTGCCCTCGGCGTCGGTGACCGACCCGGCGATGATCAGCATCACCGTCCACGCCGTCATGGACCACTCGTCGCCCTGGGCGCTGGTGTGGGTGGTCGTCTGCTCGGCGAAGAACTCCAGCGCCTCGCGGGCGTGCAGGGCGTTGAAGGCCCAACCGATGTTGCCGAGGTCGAGGCCCGGGCGCAGATGGAGGTTGTACACCTCCAGGGCCGCCTCGTACAGCGGGACGTAGCGCTCCTTGACGTGCTGGCGGTAGGACGCCATCGCGTTGCGGACCGGAGGATAGTCCGGCCACAGCGACTGCAGCGCCTCGGCCACCCGGATCACCTTGGTGTTGTCGGCGTAGGTGAACGCCTCGCGGGCGAAGGTGCGGACGAAGGCCCCCAGGGGGGCGTCCGCATGCTCGGTCATCGTGGCCACGAGCCGGTGGAACTTGTCGTCGAAGCGCGTGGGGCGCATCACATAGTTGATGACGTCGGTGTACCAGTCGGTGGCCAACGGCCAGCGGCGCAGCATCTGGTGCTGGCTCATCTCGAGCACCGACTCGATGAACGGCTGGTGGCCCAGGGCGCTGGACAGGATGCGGGGCACCGACTCGCGGCCCTGGCGTCCCAGTCGCGCATCATCGATGAGGCGTTCGGCCAGATGGTTGGCCGCCCGCTCGAGCATGAACTGCGTCACCGGGTTGAGGGGGCCGTTCGCCCCCGAGGCCGACGAGATGCGGGTGAGGACGCCGCTCAGGTCCTCGATCAGCACGTGCCCACGCAGGCGCAGGGGGCCGCCACCGCGATCCTGCACCCAGACGGCAGCCTCCTGGCCGGGGGTGCCCTCGATCAGCCGTTCCATGGACCCCATGGTGCCGCACGCCGGTGACAAAACGCGCACCGAGGGTGTTCGTCCCAGCGGGTCAGCATTCGATGACGTTGACCGCCAGCCCGCCCCGAGCGGTCTCCTTGTACTTGTCCTGCATGTCGCGGCCGGTGTCGCGCATCGTCTTGATCACGTTGTCGAGGCTCACGATGTGGGACCCGTCCCCGCGCAGCGCCGTCCGGGCCGCCGCGATGGCCTTCACCGCGGCGATCGCGTTCCGCTCGATGCACGGGATCTGCACCAGCCCGCCCACGGGGTCACACGTCAGGCCGAGGTTGTGCTCCATGCCGATCTCCGCGGCATTCTCGACCTGCTCCGGCGTCCCGCCCAGCACGGCCGCCAAGCCGCCGGCGGCCATCGAGCACGCCGAGCCGACCTCACCCTGGCAGCCGACCTCGGCGCCGGAGATGGACGCGGTGTTCTTGAAGATCATTCCGATCGCCCCGGCCGTGAGCAGGAAGCGGACGATCCCGGCGTCGTTCGCGCCCGGGATGAAGTCGGCGTAGTAGTGCAGCACGGCCGGGATGATGCCCGCCGCACCGTTGGTCGGCGCCGTCACCACACGCCCGCCCGCAGCGTTCTCCTCGTTGACCGCCAGCGCGTAGAAGGTGATCCAGTCCATGCCCCGCAGGGGGTCGTCGGACGCCCCCTCCGCGGTCAACTTGGTGAACAGCGAGGGCGCCCGCCGCAGCACGCGCAGGCCGCCGGGGAGGCGTCCCTCGGTCTCGGCGCCGTTGCGCACGCACTCCTGCATGACCGCCCAGATGTCCAGCAGCCCGGCGTGGACCTCCTCCTTCGTGCGGCCCTGGGCGATCTCGTTCGCCAGCGCGATGCCCGCGATCGACAGCCCGGTGTGCTCGCAGGCCTCCATCAGGTCGGACGCCGTGCGGTACGGGTGGGGCAGGTCGAGGGCGTCGGGGACCACCGGGTCGTCACCGTCGGCGTCCCCGTGAACGACGAACCCCCCGCCGACCGAGTAGTAGGTGGCCTCGTGGATCAGCTCGCCGTCGGCGTCCCACGCCTCGAAGGTGAGGCCGTTGGGGTGGGCGGGCAGCTCGACCGACCCGTCGAGGACGAGGTCCTCGGCGGGGTTGAAGTCGATCGGATGGCGGCCGCCCAGCGACAATCGCCGGGCGTTCCAGGCGGTGCGGACGGTGTCGGCGACCGCACGCGGGTCGACCGACTCGGGGCGCTCACCCAGCAGCCCCAGCACCACCGCCTTGTCCGACCCGTGCCCCCGGCCGGTCGCGCCCAGGGATCCGTACAGCATGCAGCGCACCCGGGCCACCCGGCCCAGGTCGTCGCCCAGGGCGTCCACGAACAGGAAGGCCGCACGCATGGGGCCGACCGTGTGGGACGAGGACGGCCCGATCCCGATCGAGAAGAGGTCGAACACGCTCAGAGCCATGGGCCGACAGTACTGGGCCTCCTCCTCCCGGGGTACCCCCACCGGGGGAGGGGATCGGCCGCCGGGTGGGGTGCGAACCGTTCCGCGCGCCGATGGAAATGTCAGAGCCGACCGGCAGGCTGAAGGACATGATCTTCCTCATCCACACCGCCATCCTGCTGGTCTCCCTCATCTTCTTCGCGATGTCCGTCGCGCCGGTGGTCGCCGAGAAGATGTGACGCAATTTTGGGCCTCGGACTGCCCTCGCCGCCTGGGCGAACTGTCAAGTTCACAGTTTTTGACAGTTGATTGACAGTTCAGCGCCGCAGCCGGACACCCTTCGGCGTCTGGTGGAACCCCGCCGCCAGCAGCGCCGCCACGAACGGGTGGTCGGCGCCCAACGATGCCAGGCCGTCCACCTTCTCCACGGTGAGCGCCGCGAGCTTGCCCCCGCGGATCAGCCCGGCGAGGGCGTCCGCGGCTCGTTCGAGCTGGTCGGGGTCGGTCGACCACGTCAGGGCCGTGCGCCCACCCCGCTCCAGCCAGGTGATGGGCCGACCGTCGTCGATGACCACCAGCGCTCCGGCCTTGCGGCTGGGGCGGTGGTCGCCGGAGCCGGGCCAGGGCAGTGCGGCGCCGAACGGGTTGGCGGGGTCGGACGCCGCGAGCACCAGTGCGCCGGTGGTCGCGTTGGGCTCGGACGATCGGGCCACCCCGGCCGAGCGGCCCGCCCCGCGCAGCCGGTCGATCGCGCCGGTGGTGGCGAACTGGGCCGCGCCCAAGCCCTCGACGAAGTAGCCGCGCCGTAGGCGTCCGGAATCCTCGGCGGCGGAGAACACCTTGTAGACGCCCGCGAAGCCGCCCTCGATGCCCTCGGACTGCACCGACCCGCGCGTGACCACGCCGTAGCGGTCGAGCAACAACTCGGCGGTGAGCACGAGATGCTCGCCGAGGGCTTGGGCCGAGTCCGCCGAAGGCTCCGCTTGCACCAGTGACCACCGTCCGCCGACCGACGGCGGGGCGGCTGCCCGGGGCAGGCGGAGGCGCGGGCGTCCGTACCGGGTACGCGGCGCGGCCGCCCGGGTGCGGTGCGTGGTCGACCCGCCGTCCAGTCGCGCCCGGACCGGCGCCAGCGTGTCGTTGGTGACCAGCCCCTTCCAGACCAGCGACCACAGCGCATCGGCCGCGGCCAGCCCGCCCGGGTCGCCCACGGCGTCCGCCAATGGGCCGAAGAAGGACGCCCCGCCCTGGCCCAGCGCGTCCACCAGACCCTGTTCGAGGTCGCCCTCGGGTTCGCCAAGCGCCGCACCCTGCGGCCCGAGTTCGGTGGGCCACAACGTGACCCAGCCGTCGGAGGCGGCCAGGCCGCCCTGTCCGCGCCAGGCCACCTCACCGGCGGCGCACAACTCATCCAGCAAGGATGGGGTGTAGTCGCGCACCCGCGCGGGCAGGATCAGCGACTCGACGGCCGAGGCGGCCAGGGGCACCCCGGCCAACTGTTCGACGACCCGCAGCACACCGTCGACGCCGCGGTATCCACCGCCGACCCCCTGCCAGGTGGGGAGGAAGCGAGCGTAGTCCTCGGCCGCGACCGGCTCGACCTCGGCGCGGAGCGCGGCCACCGACCGGCGCCGGACCAGCCGCAGCACGCCGGGATCGACGAACTCCCGATCGCTCGCGCTGCGAGCGCCCTGCCCGAAGTCGATGCCGAGGGGGGTGAACTCGCCCTCGACGAGGCGTCCGTCGGCGACCAGCCGCCGCAGCCCTTGCACGGCCAGCGCCAGCGCCCAGCCGAACCGCACCGCCACCTCGTCGGCGGTGAACGGCAGGTGCGTGCGCGCGTAGCGCACGAGCATGTCACCGACCGGGTCGGGGACGGGGTCGGTGAACGCGGCCGGCAACCCCGGCGGCAGGGCGACGCCGATCGCATCCCGCAGGCGGGAGGCGTCCTCGGCGGTGGCCCATTGCTCGCCGACGCGGATCACCCGGCGCGCCGCCTCGAGCGCGGCCAGCCAGTCGGCCACGGCGTCCGGCTCGGTCGAACGGGCGGCCAGCTCGGCCGTCGACAGCGGCCCGAGGACGCGCAGCAGGTCGGTGAGCTCGTCGGCGTCGCGGGCGCGGCGTCCCTCGGCCAGGTGCTGCAGCTCGGCGTAGGTGCGCGCCAGCGCGTCGGGGTCGAGGAGGTCGCGCAGGCTCACGCCCTCGGCGGTGCCGAGCAGCTCGGCGAGCAGGTCGGGGTCGAGCGAGAGCGCGGCGGCACGGCGCTCGGCCAGCGGAGAGTCGCCCTCGTAGAGGAACTGGGCGACGTAGCCGAACAGCAGCGACTGCGCGAACGGGCTGGGCCGCTGGGTGGTGACCTCGACCACCTGCACCCGCCGGTCGCGGATGCGCCCCATGAGGTCGACCAAGGCGGGCAGGTCGAAGACGTCCTGCAGGCACTCGCGGACGGCCTCGAGCACGATCGGGAACGCCGGGTAGTTCGACGCCACTTCGAGCAGCGCGGCCGAGCGTTGACGTTGCTGCCACAACGCCTGCCGGTGCCCCGGACGCCGGTTCGGCAACAACAGCGCCCGGCCGGCGCACTCGCGGAAGCGCGACGCGAACAGCGCCGACCCGCCCACCAGCTCGGTGACCAGGGCGGTCACCTCCTCGGGATCGAGGACGATGTGCTCCAGCAGGTCCGGCGGCGCGGACGGGGCGCCCCACGCGTCCGCCGCCCCGGGGCCCACCTCGGCATACCCCATGTCCGGCAGCCGCAGCACGATGCCGTCGTCGGCGTGCATCGCCTGCACGTCGACGCCGTAGCGTTCGCGCAGCCGCGCCGCGATCGCCAACGACCACGGCGCGTGCACCCGCGCGCCCCACGGCGAGTGGATCACGATCCGCCAGTCGCCCAGCTCGTCGGTGAACCGCTCGACCACGACCGTGCGGTCGGTGGGCACCTGGCCGGTGTGCTCGCGCTGTTCGGCCACGTAGGCCAGCAGGTTGGACGCCGCCAACTCGTCCAGCCCTGAGGTGACCAGCCGCTCGGTCGCGCCCGCGGCGTCCGAGGTGGACAGCTCGCGCACGAACGAGCCGAGCGCTTCGCCCAGCTCGGCCGGACGCCCGATGGTGTCGCCCTTCCAGAACGGCAGGCGGCCGGGCTGGCCCGGTGCGGGGGAGACGAGCACCTGGTCGTGGGTGATGTCCTCGATGCGCCAGGTGCTGGTGCCGAGCGTGATCACGTCACCGACGCGGGACTCGTACACCATCTCCTCGTCCAGCTCGCCGACACGGCGCCCGGGACCGTCGCCGGCGATGAACACGCCGAACAGCCCCCGGTCGGGGATCGTGCCGCCGTTGGTGACCGCGATGCGTTGCGCGCCGCGGCGTCCGGTGAGGGTGTCGGCGATCCGGTCCCACACCAGCCGGGGGCGCAGCTCGGCGAACTCCTCGCTCGGATAGCGGCCGGCGAGCATGTCGAGCACCGCATCGAGGACGCCGCGGGTCAGGGTCGCGAACGGGGCGGCCTTGCGGACGAGCGCCAGGAGGTCGGGGACGGACCATTCGTCCAGGGCCACCATCGCCACGACCTGCTGGGCGAGCACGTCGAGCGAGTTGGCCGGCACGTGCAGTTGCTCGATCGCGCCCGCGCGCATCCGGTCGACGATGACGCTGGTGGCGACGAGGTCGCCGCGGTACTTCGGGAAGAACACCCCCCGGCTGACCGCACCCACCTGGTGGCCGGCGCGGCCCACCCGCTGCAGCCCCGACGCGACCGAGGGGGGCGCCTCGACCTGCACCACGAGGTCCACCGCGCCCATGTCGATGCCGAGCTCGAGGCTGGAGGTGGCGACCACGGCGGGGAGCTGGCCGGCCTTGAGTGCCTCCTCGGTCTGCTTGCGCTGGTCGTGCGAGACCGACCCGTGGTGGGCGCGCGCGATCACGGCGGCCTCGTCGCGCTCGGCGGCGATCTCGTTGAGCCTGCTGGTGAGCCGCTCGGCCAGCCGACGCGAGTTCGCGAACACCAGCGTGGAGGAGTGAGCCTCGACGAGGTCAACGATGCGCTCCTCGACGTGGGGCCAGATGGACGGCGTCTGCCGTGGGCCACCTTCGTCGTCGAGGGGTGTGCCTTCGGGGGTCGGTCCGGACAGCGCCGCCATGTCCTCGACCGGGACGACGACGCGCAGGTCCCACTCCTTCTCACTGGGTGGTTGCACCACCGACACCGGACGCCCGCCGGCCAGGAACCGCGCCACCTCCTCGATGGGGCGGACCGTCGCGGACAGGCCGATGCGCTGCGCGGGTGCCGGGAGGAGGGCGTCCAGCCGTTCGAGGGTCAGCGTGAGATGCGCACCCCGCTTGGTGCCGGCGACGGCGTGCACCTCGTCGATGATCACCGTCTCGACGCCACGCAGCGCCTCGCGCGCCTGCGAGGTGAGCAGCAGGTACAGCGATTCGGGCGTGGTGATGAGGATGTCGTCGGGGTTGCGCGCGTACCGGCGGCGTTGGTCGGCCGGCGTGTCCCCCGACCGGACGCCCACGCTCACCTCGGGCCGGGGCAGGCCCAGCCGGTCGGCGGCGTGGCCGATACCGACCAGTGGCGAGCGCAGGTTGCGTTCGACATCGACCGCCAGGGCCTTGAGTGGCGAAATGTAGAGCACCCGCGTGCCGGGCTCGGTCGACGGCGCAGCCCCGAGCCGGTCGATGGCCCACAGGAACGCTGCCAGCGTCTTGCCCGAGCCGGTCGGCGCAACGACCAGCGTGTGCTCGACTGCGCTGATCGCCGACCACGCCCCCGACTGGGCGGCCGTGGGCGCGCTGAAGCTGCTGGAGAACCACGCCCGTGTGGCGGGCGAGAAGCGCTCCAGGACATCAGCTTCCGGTGTCCCCTTCATCGTGGGGACACTCTGCCATCCGGCGCCGACATTCCGGGCGAGGTAGAAGGAAAGACTCAAGAGGTAGAATCTCCCCATGAGTCTGAACATCAAGAACCCGGAGACGCATCGTCTGGTGCGCGAACTCGCCACGGCGACGGGTGTGTCGCAGACGGCAGCCGTGGAGGACGCTGTGCGTCGCCGTCTGGCCGAGGTGCGGCAGGGCAGCGACGAGGCCCGAGGCGTCCGGCTGGAGAAGGCGCGCGCCATCGCCCAGGCCTTCCGGGCAGACCTCAACGCCGAGGATGCCGAGCGCATCCGAACGGCTGACCAGTGGCTCTACGACGAGGACGGGCTGCCCGCATGATCGTCGACACCTCCGCACTGGTGGCCATCCTGAACGGAGAGCCGGAGGCTGAGTATCTCCTGCGCCGGGCGACGGAAGCGCCGCGTGTGCAGATCAGCGCGGCGACGGCGCTCGAGGCGTCCATCGTCCTGGACAGCCGATCGCTACCTCAGCAGCGCCGTCGCCTGGATGATCTGCTGTCCGTGCTGGAAGTCGAGGTGGTCCCGTTCGATGGTGAGCAGTGGCGGCTGGCCCGCGCCGCCTACCAGGACTTCGGTCGTGGGAGCGGGCACCCCGCCCGGCTGAACATGGGGGACTGCTACGCCTACGCCCTGCACCGGCTGACAGGCGAGCCGCTCCTCTATGTCGGGAACGACTTCGCCCACGCGGGGGTACCTCGCCCCTGAATCAGAACGTCGCGGTGTCCGGGTCGGCGCCGACGCGATTGCCGGCGTCCAGGGCGTCGATGCGGGCCATGGTGTCGGCGTCCAGCTCGAAGTCGAAGACCGAGAAGTTCTCCTCGATACGGGCCGGCGTGACCGACTTCGGCAGCACGATCAGGCCGTGCTGCAGGTGCCAACGGATGATCACCTGGGCCACCGACCTGCCAAGCTCCGAGGCGACGGCGGCCAACTCCGGGTTGCCGAGGTCGGCGCCCGAACCCAGCGGGCTCCAGGACTCCACCGTGATGCCGCGCTCGGCGCACAGCGTCCGCAGCGGGACCTGGGCGAACGTCGGGTGCACCTCGACCTGGTTGACCACCGGCACCTCCCCGGAGATCGCGTCGAGGTGGTGGGCGTGGAAGTTGCTCACGCCGATGCTGGTGGCCAGGCCCTCGGCCTTGAACTCCTGCAGGGCGTCCCACGCCTCGATGTAGGCGTCGCCGTGCTTCACCGTCGACGGCCAGTGGATCAGGTAGAGGTCCACGTGGTCGAGGCCGAGCTTCTCCAGGCTGGACTCGATCCCGCGGCGGACGTCCGCCTTGGCGTGGACGTCGTTCCACAGCTTGGTGGTGACGTACAGCTCCTCGCGACGGACGCCGCCCTGGGCGATCGCGCGTCCCACGCCCGCCTCGTTGCCGTAGATGGCGGCGGTGTCGATGTGCCGGTATCCGGTCTGCAAGGCGTGCAGCACGGCCGGGGTCACCTCGGCGTCCGGGACCTGCCACGTACCGAAGGCGAGCTGCGGGATCGTGGCGCCGTCGCTGAGCGTGACCGTGGGGACCTGCGTCATGGTGTTTCCTCTTCTTCTACTTCTTCTCTCGTGAACGACCCCATCATGCCGCGCAGCAGGCCGTGCCCGTCGGGGTCGGACGCCGTGGGTCCGCTGGCCCAGCCCGGTGCGAAGGCGGGTCGGCTCCGGTTGGCGACGTGCCCGCCGTCTTGTTGGGGATGGTGTTCGGCGTAGCCGGGTTCGCGCGGGGGCAGCGGGTCGGGCTCGCGTGAGGGCGTCCATCCCGGGAGGGGGCGCTGGCAGTGGGGACACTGCGGGCCGGAGGGCAGGGGATCGCTCACCAGCGGCGTCCGTTCGCCTTGACGCACGCGGCGAGCAGGGTCTCGGCGGTGGGGGTGAGCGCGGGGCGCGGGTGGGCCGGGCAGCGGCGCAGCTCGGCGACCGTCGCCATCAGCAGGGCGCAGCGGGCGGGATGGTCGAGCCCCGGCCATTCCTGCCCCTCGCCGGGGGTGGTGCCGCCCGCGGCCGCGTAGCCGCCGACGAAGGCGAACCAGCTCGCCTGGTCGAGCAGTCCCGCTCCCCAGAGGGCGGCCGGGCCGGCCAGGTCCCAGGCGGGGTCGCCGACGCCGAGCGTGTGCGGAGCGGTCAGCAGCCACAGGTCCGTGCAGGGGAGGCGACCGAGGCGGCCCAGGTCGAAGGTGCCGTGCACGATGGCCGGACGCCCCGGGCTCGGCCACGTCTGGAGCAGGCGCTGGCCGAGCTCGCGCAGGATGTCGGTGGACCCGCCGGGATGGAGGGCGTCCGCCTCGGCGACGGCGAGCTCGAACTGGCGGCGTCCGCCGTGGCTGGGCAGGCCATCGGGGACGGGGCAGGCGTGCAGCCGGGCCAACAGCGCCCCGGCGTCGTGCCACGGTGGGGCGGCCTCGTCCGCGATCGGGTCGGTGCGCGGAGCCAGCGTGATCAGGCGCCCGTCGGGGGCAGCGATGGGGGTCGCGGTGAGTGGGGGAGCGAACACGCGCCGCACCGGATCGATGGACGCCGCGCCGAGCCGAGCCTCGAGCTCGGTCGCGATCGTGCCGCTGGGGTGCTTGCTGACGATGACGTCCTCGATCACCTGCTGGCGCATGGAGCAACCCTATGCCTCCCGGCTGGCGAGGTGGGGGATTGCGGCGGCGGTTGTCCACAGCGTTGTGCACAGGTGGGGAAAACTACAGCGTTGTAACTCAACTCTTCGGGGCTGGTCGGGAACTTTTCGGGTGCGGCGTCCGACTCCTGTGCTGGATGGCTGTTGCTGCCGCGTCGCCTGGGAGGTTGTCCATGTTCTCGTTCGCCGCCGTGCCGGTGAAGTTCGTCGGCCTGTTCGTGCTGTTCGCGTGGTGCACGGTGTGGAGCGTCTACGAGCTGACCCGCCCCCAGAGCGGACGCCAACGCGTCTCGAACGCGCTGCACCTGGCGATGGCCGTCGCCATGCTGCTGATGGTGGCGCGGCCCACGTGGATGGGGCTCACCGCGATCATCCCCCTGTGGGTGCTGGTCGGCTTCTTCGCGTTCAGCGTGTTCTGGTTCGCCGGCCTCGGCCTGCGCGCCTTCGTGGCGGCCCAGCGGAAGGCTGGGTGGCACTTCGCCGGACACGCCACCATGTTCGCGGCGATGGCCTGGCACCTGGCCGCCATGGCCGTGATGCGACCGCTCCACGATGCGATGATGCCCGCGCGCCAGCCGGGGGGCGTCCTGTGGTGGTTCGCCGTCGCGGGCGTCCCGTTGATGGCCTACCTGCTGGCCGCCTCGGTGCGGGCGCTGCGGTCCGCTGTGGCCGGTGGAGTGGCCGGCGGCGCAGCGGGGGCCACGGCGTCCGATTGTTGTGGCGGCACCTGCTCGTGCGGGTCCGACTGCACTTGCGGGCTGCCTCGCCCTGCGCTCGACGCGGCCCTGCCCGCCGGGGGTGGGCTCGCGCTGGCAGCTCCGGCGGTCCAGGTGGCGGCGTCGTGCCATGAGGTCCGCCCGGTGGGGTCGCCAAAGTACCGGATGGCTGCGTGGTCCGACGTCGCGATGAACTTCGGCATGTTCTGGATGAGCACCGGGATCATGGTCCCCCTCCTGCCCTTCTTCGCCTCGCTCAGCTTCTGAGTCGCCAGCCCCGGGGTTGACTGCCCGATTGGGACCGCTGGTTTGAGTGCCATGGCACTCAAA
>JAUNSA010000060.1 GCA_030539405.1 Propionibacteriaceae bacterium | reverse complement strand
GGCCCCCAGACGGGCACAAATGACGCAGTGAGTTGGCACTCACTCGGGGCCATCCTCTGCGGTGCGGCCTCAGTCGACCGGATCCGGATCGCGGCCCTGCCACGTGCAGATGCACGCCTCGTTGCCGTCGGCGTCGGCCAGGATCGTGAAGGCGGGGGCCTGGGCGTCCGACACCACGCGCCCACCGGACGCCAACGCCGCGGCGATGCGCTGCTCGGCCACGTCGTGAGCCACGGTGACGTCGAGGTGGATGCGGTTGCGGACCGGACGCGGCTCATCGAGCCGCTGGAACCACACCTGCGGACCCCGCCGCTCGGGGTCGACCAGGGCATCGTCGCCGTCGCGTTCGTAACCGAGCACGGCCTCCCAGAAGGGCAGGATGGCGTCGGCGTCGAGGGTGTCGATGGCGATCTCCACCTGGGTCAGGGCGTCCACGACCGGACGCCCTCCGTGTTGGTGGACCAGCACCGAGATCCGGTTGGCCAGGGCGATGTCCAGCGGCGTGACGGCGCCGACGTCGTGGGTGCGCACCGCGAGGTGCACCCGGGAGTACCGCAGGTCGACGTCGGGGTGGTGGCCCAGGTCCTCGGCGATCTCGGCCACGGCGGTGACGAAGGTCAGCGCATCGGCGAAGGTCGGCCAGTCGGTGGTCTGGTGCAGGCTGCCCAGCAGCAGGCGCCAGCCGGGCGCTTCGGCGGACGCCTCGGTCCGGGTCAGCTCGACCAGCTCCGGGGTCGGGGTGGGGGCGGCCGGCCACTCCTCGGGCTCGTCGATCTCGTCCCAGTCGACGAAGGTCCAGCCCTCCTCGGGGCTGCCGTCGAGGGTGACGATCGTCGTGTTGCCCAGGCGGCGTCCGACCACCTCGGCGAGGTCGATGCCCTGCACGCGGGCGGCGATCCACATGCGCAGGGCGGCCCCGTGGCTGACCAGCAGCGCGGTGCCGTGGCCCGCGGCGGCGATCTCGGCGATGGCGGCGTCGTAGCGGCCGTAGAAGGCGTCGGCGTCCTCACCACCGGGCACGCAGGCGGCCAGGTCACCCTCGCCCCAGGAGCGCAACGCGCCCACATAGCGCTCCCACAGCGGGGACATCTCGTCCTCACCGGCCTGGATCTCGCGCAACCCTCCGAGGATGGTCACCTCCAGCCCGCGGTCGGCGGCCAGGGGGGCCACGGTCTGCTGCGTGCGGACGAGGTCGGAGGCGAACACGGCCTCGAGGTCGTGACCGGCCAGGCGCTCGACCAGACCGGCGGCCTGCTCGCGGCCCGCGGCGTCCAGGTCGGCGCCGGGGACGGCGGTGTCCAACAGGCGTGCGACGTTGCTGGGGGTGCGTCCGTGGCGGACCAGGTAGAGGCGCATGCCTCCACCCTAATCACGCGCGTGGCGGGAGGGTCAGATCGCCCACGCGAAGGTGAAGCGCACGACCGGTCGGTGCTAGGTTCGGGAGTGCACAGGGCCTGCCCCGAAGCCGTCTTCAAAGTGGAGGAAACTCATGAGCAATGCACCCGTCAAGGTTGCCGTCACCGGTGCCGCCGGCCAGATCGGCTACAGCCTGCTGTTCCGCATCGCCAGTGGCGCGCTGCTGGGCCCCGACACCCCCATCGAGCTCCGTCTGCTGGAGATCACCCCGGCCCTGAAGGCGCTCGAGGGCGTCGTCATGGAGCTGGACGACTGCGCGTTCCCGACGCTGGCCGGCGTCCAGATCGGTGACGACCCGAACAAGGTCTTCGACGGCGTCAACATGGCGATGCTGGTCGGCGCCCGTCCCCGCACCGCGGGCATGGAGCGCGGCGACCTGCTGAGCGCCAACGGCGCGATCTTCACCGCCCAGGGCAAGGCCCTCAACGACGTGGCCGCCGACGACGTGAAGATCCTTGTCACCGGCAACCCGGCCAACACCAATGCGCTGATCGCCAAGAGCAACGCCCCCGACATCCCGGCTGAGCGCTTCAACGCCCTCACCCGTCTCGACCACAACCGCGCCATCAGCCAGCTCGCCGCGAAGCTGGACGTGCCGGTGACCGAGATCAAGAAGATGACGATCTGGGGCAACCACTCCGCGACCCAGTACCCCGACCTGTTCAACTGTGAGGTCGGCGGCAAGTCCGCCGCCGAGCTGGTCGACGACCAGGCCTGGCTGGAGAACGAGTTCATCCCGACCGTCGCCAAGCGCGGCGCCGCGATCATCGCCGCCCGTGGTTCGTCCTCGGCCGCCTCGGCCGCGAACGCCACCATCGAGCACATGCGCGACTGGGCACTCGGCACCCCCGAGGGTGACTGGACGTCGATGGCCGTGCCGTCCGACGGCTCCTACGGCGTCCAGGAGGGCCTGATCTCCTCCTTCCCGTGTGTGGTCAAGAACGGCGAGTACGAGATCGTCCAGGGTCTGGAGATCAACGAGTTCTCCCGCGCCAAGATCGACGCCTCGGTGGCCGAGCTGGCCGAGGAACAGGCTGCGGTCAAGGAGCTCGGCCTCATCTGAGTCCGGCCCCACGCCAAACCACACGTGGCGCGTCCCCAGCGGGGGCGCGCCACGTGCGTCTCTCAGGCCGGGGCGTCCTCACCGGTGGCCCGCAGGGCCGCCTTCATCTCCTCGACGTCGAAGTCGGCCTCGGGCCACTTCAGGTCGAGTTCCTCCAGCGTCCGGGTCAGGATCTCGGTGACCGCCAGGCGGGAGTACCACTTGCGGTCGGCGGGGACCACGTACCACGGGGCGTGCTCGGTCGAGGTGTAGCGGAACACGTCGGCGTAGGCATCCTGGAAGGCGGGCCACTTGCTGCGGGTGTCGATGTCGCCGGGGCTGAACTTCCAGTGCTTGTCGGGGCGATCGAGCCGCTCCATGAGCCGCTCCCCCTGCTCCTCGAACGACACCATGAGGGCCACCTTGATGATCGTGGTGCCGTTCTCGATGAGCTGCTTCTCCCAGGCGTTGATCTCGTCGTAGCGGGCGCGCCACACGTCCTCGGGCACGAGCTCGTCGACCCGCACGACCAGGACGTCCTCGTAGTGGGACCGGTCGAACACGCCGATGCGGCCGGCGGGCGGGAGCTTCTTCTCGATGCGCCACAGGTAGTGGTGCGCGCGCTCCTCCTCGGTCGGGACGCCGAAGGACGCCAGCGCCACCCCTTGGGGATCCACCATGCCCAGCACGTGGCGGACGATGCCGCCCTTGCCGGCGGTGTCCAGCCCCTGCAGCACCAGCAGCACCGACCGGGTGCCGCCCTCGCGCCCCTCAGCGAAGAGGCGCTCCTGCAGCTCCGACATCTCCTCGCCGCGTTCGGGCAGGTACTCCTCGCCGTCGGCCTTGTCGCCGTCCCAGCCGGGGTGGCCGTTGCGGTCGAAGGAGGCGAGATCGAAGTCGGGCCCGGCGCGCAGGGCGTCGCGGGGATCGGTCGTCCAGAGGTCTTGTGCCATCCCCCCAGTTTGTCAGGCTCAGCGCGTGGCCGGGGAGACCGGCGTGATCGGCAGCAGGTGCTTGCCGGTCGGGCCGATCTGGATCTCGGTGTCCATCTGGGGGCAGACGCCGCAGTCGTAGCACGGAGTCCAACGGCAATCCTCGACCGGCTGCTCGTCGAGGGCGTCCTGCCAGTCCTCCCACAGCCAGTCGCGGTCCAGCCCCGAGTCCAGGTGGTCCCACGGCAGGACCTCGGCGTACTCGCGCTCGCGGGTGGTGTACCAGTCCAGGTCGACCCCGGTCCCGGCCAGCGCCGTCTCGCAGGCGGCCACCCAGCGGTCGTAGCTGAAGTGCTCGCTCCAGCCGTCGAACTGGCCTCCCTGGCGCCAGACCTCCTCGATCACGGCGCCGACGCGGCGGTCGCCGCGCGACAGCAGGCCCTCGATGACGCCGGGGCGTCCGTCGTGGTAGCGCATGCCGATCGCGCGGCCGTACTTCTTGTCGGCGCGGATCTTGTCGCGCAGCGCGAACAGGCGGTGGTCGATGGTCTCGGCCGAGGCCTGCGCGGCCCACTGGAACGGGGTGTGCGGCTTGGGCACGAACCCGCCGATGCTGACGGTGCAGCGGATGTCGCGGGTGCCCGCGGCGGCGCGCCCGGTCTCGATGACGCGCGCGGCCATGTCGGCGATGGCGAGCACGTCCTCGTCGGTCTCGGTCGGCAGGCCGCACATGAAGTACAGCTTCACGTTGCGCCAGCCGTTGCCGAACGCGGTGGCGACGGTGTCGATCAGGTCGTCCTCGGTCACCATCTTGTTGATGACCTTGCGCATCCGCTCGCTGCCACCCTCGGGGGCGAACGTCAGGCCCGAGCGGCGTCCGTTGCGGGACAGCTCGTTGGCCAGGTCGATGTTGAAGGCGTCCACGCGCGTCGAGGGCAGCGACAACGACACATTGGTGCCCTCGTAGCGGTCGGCCAGCTCGCGGGTGACGTCGCCGATCTCGGAGTGGTCGGCCGAGCTCAGCGAGAGCAGGCCCACCTCCTCCAGGCCGGTCGCCTCCAGGCCGCCGGCGACCATGGTGCCGATGGTCTCGATGTTCCGCTCGCGGACCGGCCGGGTGATCATGCCGGCCTGGCAGAAGCGGCACCCGCGGGTGCAGCCGCGGAAGATCTCCACCGAGTAGCGCTCGTGCACCGTCTCCGCGATGGGGACGATGGGCGCCTTGGGGTAGGGCCAGGCGTCCAGGTCCATCAGCGTGTGCTTGGCGACGCTGAACGGGACGCCCGGGCGGTTGGGTGCCACGCGCTGGATCCGGCCATCGGGCAGGTAGGTGACGTCGTAGAAGCGCGGCACGTACACCACGCCGTCGGACGCCAACCGCACCAGCAGGCCGTCGCGTCCCTCGGGGCGCCCCTCGGCCTTCCACGCGCGGATGATCTCCGAGACGCGCAGCGAGGCTTCCTCGCCGTCGCCGATCACGGCGGCGTCGATGAAGTCGGCGATCGGCTCGGGGTTGAAGGCCGCGTGCCCGCCGGCGATGACCAACGGGTCCTCCAAGCCGCGATCGACCGCGTGCAGTGGGATGCCGGCCAGGTCGATGGCGGCGAGCATGTTGGTGTAGCCCAACTCAGTCGAGAAGGACACGCCCAGCACGTCGAAGGCGCGCACGGGGCGGTGGTTGTCGAGCGTGAACTGCGGGACGCCGTGGGTGCGCATCAGCGCGGCCAGGTCGGGCCAGACGGAGTAGGTGCGCTCGGCGAGCAGCCAGTCGCGCTCGTTGAGGATCTCGTACAGGATCGCGATGCCCTGGTTGGGCTGGCCCACCTCGTAGGCGTCCGGGTACATCAGCGCCCAGCGGACCTCGGTGGCGTCCCACTCCTTGCTCAGGGAGTTGACCTCGCCGCCGACGTACTGGATCGGCTTGGACACCCGGGCGAGCAGCGGCTCGAGCCGGGTGAACAGCGACGCGGGGCTGGTGTGCGATTCAACAGTCATAGCCCGGCCATCCTAGGTGAGGACGAGGCCGCCGCCTAGCCGGAATCCCGGCCCTGGGTGTAGCCCTGCTCGTCGGTGGTGTTGACGAAGCCGGCTGCCTCGAGGTCATCGGCGAGCTCGTCGATGGAGGCGTGCTCGTCGTCCCACTGGTCGGTGCGGTAGGCGGTACGCGCCATCATGTGGCCGGCCACCGGCGCGGTGAGGATCTGCAGCCCGATGGTGAACGCCGCCAGGACGAGCACCTGCCACGTCCGCAGGGTGAGCGCCACCCCCGACAGCACCAGGATCAGGCCGAAGACCTGCGGCTTGGTGGCCGCGTGCAGCCGGGTCAGGACGTCGGGGAAACGCACGATGCCGACCGCCGCAGCCAGGCAGAACACGGTGCCGAGCAGCAGCAACAGGGCCCCGAGGAGGTCGAACAGCTCGTTCATGCGGTTCCCTCCGCCTCGGCCTGTTCGCGCAGCTCCTTCTCGAACCGGTCGGACGCCGCGCGCTCCCGCTCGGCCTTCTCGCGTTCGGCTCGCTCGCGGTCCTCGTGGGCGGCCCGCGCCTCTGCCTCGAGGAAGCGCCGCTCGCGCGCCGAGGTGCCCGTGATCAGGCGGGCCAGGCCGACCGCGCTGGTGAAGCCCAGCAGGGACAGCACCAGGATGACGATCAGGCCCACCGACGTGCGGGTGGCGATCGCATGGGTGGCCAGCCCGCCGATGAGCACGGCGATCATGACATCGGAGGCGACCCCTCGGTCCAGCCCGGTCGGCCCCTTGGCTAGGCGGAACAGGGCGAACAGCGCCGAGAGCACCAGCACCAGTGCGGCTGCGACGATCAGGGCCTGGGTGACGATGCTCATGACACCTCCTTGAACTGCGGTTCCCCGTGGTCACGGGGGTGGTCCAACGCCTCGTACTCGGCCTTCGACCCGAGCGCACGGACGACGCGACGCTCCAGCGCGTGGGTGTCGCGGTCGACCGCGTCCCGCAGGGCAGGGTCCGGCAGGTCGAACACGTGGAGGTAGAGGGTGCGGCTGCGCCGACGGGCGTCGACCACCAGGGTCCCGGGCACCACGGAGACCAGTTCGGCGGTGTTGACCTGGTAGAGGTCGCTGTCGGAGTTCAGGGTCACCCGGACGATGCCCGGGGAGGGTTGCTGGCGTCCGAAGGCGAAGGCGGCCAGTCGCACCGAGGCGACCGCGAGGTCCTTCACCAGGTGACCGACCAGTTGCAGGATCCCGAGCGGGTTCGGACGTCCGGCCCACTCCACCGGCGGCAGGGGGAACACCAGCGTGATCAGCCAGGAGATCAGGAGGCCACCGACGACGGTGACGAAGCTGACCTCGCCGACGAGCACGAGCCAGACGAGGGCGAGCAGCAGGATCTGCCGCGGCTGCCGCCGCAGCCGGCGCCGGGGCTCGCGTTCGGCCTGGTCGGCGGGCTGGGACTGGGTGTCGGTCATGGCACCTCCCCGTCGAGGACGGCGGCCACGTACGCCCCGTCCAGCAGTGCTTCGGCGGCGTTGTGGGTGTAGGCGTAGAAGGGTCCGGCCACGAACGTGAGCAGCAGGCTGAAGGCGATGAGGGCGCAGGTGGCGCCCACCATGACGCCGGGCATCGGACGCCCCGGGTGCACCAGGTCCTCACCCTCGTCCTCGACGGTGAAGCTCACCGGCGTCCCCCAGAAGGCGCGGTTCCAGACCTTGGCGATGGCGTACAGGGTCAGCAGGCTGGTGACGACGCTGGTCGCGACCAACGCCCAGGCCAGCCAGGTGTTGGCTGCCACGCCCGCGTTCAGCAGGCCGAGCTTGCCGATGAACCCGGAGAACGGTGGGATGCCGGCGAGGTTCATGCCGGGGACGATGAACAGGACCGCCAGCAGGGGGGAGGTCGTCAGCAGGCCGCTGAGCCGGTCCAGGTTGCTGCTGCCCCCCACCCGTTGGATCAACCCTGCGACCAGGAACAACGTGGCCTGGATGGTGATGTGGTGGGCCGTGTAGTAGATGGTGCCGGCCAGGCCCTCGATGCTGGCCAGCCCGATCCCCATCATCATGTACCCGATGTGGCTGACCAGGGTGAACGACAGCAGACGCTTGATGTCGGCCTGGGCGATGGCGCCGAAGATGCCCACCACCATGGTCAGCAGAGCGATGACCAGGAGCAGCTCGGTCAGCGGCCGGTGCGGGAAGATCAGGGTCTGGGTGCGCAAGATCGCGTACACGCCCACCTTGGTGAGCAGGCCGGCGAACACGGCGGTGACCGGGGCCGGCGCCGTCGGGTACGAGTCGGGCAGCCAGGCCGAGAGCGGGAAGACGGCCGCCTTGATGGCGAACACCGTCAACAGCATGAACTGGATGACCCCCTGGGTGCCCTCGGGGAGATCGGGGATGCGCTGGGAGATCTGGGCCAGGTTCACCGTGCCCACCGCCGCGTAGGTGGTGGCCAGCGCCATGAGGAACATGCTGGAGCTGAGCAGGTTGACGACCACGTAGATCGACCCGGCCCGGACGCGGGAGCCGGTCCCGCCCATGGTCAGCAGCACGTACGAGGCGAACAGCAGGATCTCGAACCCGACGAACAGGTTGAACAGGTCACCAGCGAGGAAGGCGTTGGAGACGCCCGCGCACATCAGCAGGAAGGTGGGGTGGAAGATCGAGACCGGGGTCTCCTTGCGGACCTCGTCCTCCTCCTGGCCCGCCGAGAACACCAGGACCGCCAGCGTGACGAGCCCGGCCACGGTGAGCATGATGGCGGACAGGCGGTCGGCGACCAGCGCGATGCCGAACCCGTCGGGCCACGCGCCGACCCACAGGCTCTGGACGCCGTCGGTCTCGGCCTGCCAGGCCAGCATCCCCGCGGCCGCCACGACCAGGGAGAGCACGATGATGGACACGACGCGCTGCGCGCGCGGGCGGCGTCCGAGGATGAGCGTGAGCGCCGCGCCGAGCATCGGCAGCAGCACCGGGATGGTGAGCAGGTTGTTCATTCGCTCACCCGATCCTCGCCGGTGTCACTGAACCGGATGTCCTCGAAGCTGTCGGAGACGTCATCGCGTTCGGCCAGCTCGCGGATGCGGCGGTCCTCGATGTCGTCGGAGACCTCGTCGTTGCCGTGGAGCTGGAAACTCCGGTAGGCCAGGGTCACCACGAAGGCCGACACCGCCATGGTGATGACGATGGCGGTCAGGACCATGGCCTGGGGCAGGGGGTCGGCCATCTCGTCGCCGGCGAACAGGTCGATGAGCGGGGGCGACCCCGAGGGGCCGGACGCGATCAGGAACAAGATGTTGACCCCATTGCTCATCACGAGGACGCCCACCAGGATGCGGGTGAGCGAACGCTCGGTGAGCAGGTAGACACCGGACGCGATCAGGACGGCCGCCACGATGGCGAGGGTGAGGTTGCCGGTCATGAGGCTCCCTCCTGACGGGCCCGGGCGGGCAGCGCCGTGGTCGACTCCGGCCGGGGCAGGGGCGTCCGCTCTTCCTCGGCCTGGGTGTCGATGCCGGCGCCGAGGCTGCGCACCAGGTCGAGCATCATGCCGACCACGATCAGGTACACCCCGATGTCGAAGGCCGTCGAGCTGACCAGGTGGAAGTCACCGAACGCGTTCACGACACCCCAGGGTGTCGGGATGGCGTCCAGGCCGGGGATGGTGATGTGGATGTCATAGCTCTGGAAGATCCGGCCGCCGAACGCCCACGGCACCAGGGCGCTGCCGACGGCGACGAACAGGCCGATGCCCAGCAGGCGCCCCGCGTCGATGGGTGCGGCCTCGGCGAGCTCGGTGCCTCCGGCCGCCAGGTAGCGCACCACGAGGGCCAAGCCGGCCACCAGGCCACCGGCGAAGCCACCGCCGGGCAGGTTGTGCCCCGCGATCAGCAGGTAGATCGACACGACGATCATGACGCCGAACAGCAGCCGGGTGGTGACCTCGAAGATCAGCGACCGCGCGGCCGGGTTCAGGGAGCCGGTCGACCGCAGCCACGCACCGGTGCTGGTGTTGGCGGCCACCTTGCGCGAGCGCCGCTGCTGGACGCGCGAGCGCAGGAAGATGAGGCTGGCCACGCCGGTGGCGGCGATCACGAGGACGGAGATCTCCCCCAGCGTGTCCCAGGCGCGGGTGTCGACCAGGATCACGTTGACGATGTTGCGGCCATAGCCGAACTCATAGGCCGCAGTCTCCAGGCCCGCCGAGACGCGCTGTGCCGTCCTCGAGGCCGCCGCGACGAGCACGGAGGCACTCACCGTCACCCCCACGGCCAGGGCGAGCAGCATGCGCGTCCACCGCGAGCTGTGCAGGGGGCGGTCGGTGAAGTACTTGGGCAGGGTCCGCATCACCAGCAGGAACACCAGCAGGCTGGCGGTCTCGATGAGCACCTGGGTGAGCGCGAGGTCGGGTGCGCCGTGGACCAGGAAGAGCAGCCCGGTCCCGTAACCGGTCACGCCGACGGTGATGATGGCACGGATGCGGCCGCGGACGAAGATCAGGCTGATGGCGGCGATGGAGGTGACCAGGCCGACCACCACCTGGCCGATGTTGTCGTACCAGACCGCTCCGCCGGGCCAGACCGGCATCAGCATCAGGGTGCCGCCGACGGCGACGACGAAAACGGTCAGGATGGTCATGAGGTAGGACGCCAGCGAGCCGCGCTGGACGCGCGCGGTCACCTCGACCGCGATCACGTCGAGCAGGCGCATCGACCAGCGGTAGAAGTCGTTGGCCGCGGGCACCTGCGGGAAGGTCGCCTGCACCCGGGAGACGCTCTCGCGCTGCCAGAAGAGCAGGACGCCCCCGGCCACCGCGAACGCCGACAGCAGCAACGGCGTGGTGAAGCCGTGCCACAGGGCCAGGGAGTGGGGCTCGGCGCCCACCTCGATGGTTCGGGTGTAGGGGCCGAGCAGCTCCGTGACAGGCCCCCCGACGAAACCGAGGACGAGGCAGGAGAAGCCCAGCAGCACCGGCCCGGCGAGGAAGCCGGCTGCCGGGCGGTGCCGCAGATCCAGCCGGGGGGCGCGGCTGCGCGTCCCGAAGGCGCCCCACCAGAACCGCAGCGAGTAAGCGGCCGTCAGCATCGACCCGACGACGATGGTGGCCGTGAGCAGGAAGGCCGGGGCGGGCAGGAATCCCGTCCCATCGCCGGTGCGGGTGATCGTGACCAGGGCGTCCAGCGCCGCCTCCTTGGCGACGAAGCCGAACAGGGGCGGCAGGCCCGCCATGGACGCCGCCGCGAGGCCCGCCGCGACCGCGAGCACCGGCATCCGGCGTCCCAGGCCGGTGAGTTTGGTGATGTCACGCGTCCCCGTCGAGTGGTCGATGACGCCGACGGTGAGGAACAGGGTCGCCTTGAACAGGGCGTGGGCCAGCAGCATGGCCAGGCCGGCCTGCCCGGCCGCCTTCGTCCCGATGCCGACCAGCAGCGTGATGAACCCGAGCTGGCTCACGGTGCCGTAGGCCAGCAACAGCTTGAGGTCGGTCTGGCGCAAGGAGCGCCACCCGCCGAGGATCATCGTCGTCGCGCCCAGGATGGTGAGCGCCTCCCGCCAGAACAGCACCCCGGCGAACACCGGCGCCAGCGCGGCCACGAGGTAGACGCCGGCCTTGACCATGGTCGCCGCGTGGAGGTACGCCGAGACCGGGGTCGGTGCGGCCATGGCACCGGGCAGCCAGAAGTGGAACGGCGCGATGGCGGACTTGCTGATCGCCCCCACCAGCATGAGCAGGGCGGCGACCGTCGGAGCGATCCCCTCGGGGGCGGCGCCCAGGATGGCCTGCAGGCGGAAGCTGCCGGTCAGGACGCCGAAGGTCACGATGCCGACCAGCATGGCCAGGCCGCCGGTCGTCGTGACGATCAGGGCCGTGGTGGCGGCGGCTCGGTTGGCCCGGCGCGAGGAGTCGTGGCCGATCATCAGGTAGGAGAAGACGGTGGTCAGCTCCCAGAAGACGTAGAGCATGATCAGGTCGTCGGCCGTCACCAGGCCGAGCATCGCCCCGGCGAAGGCGACGAGAAGGCCCAGGGTGCGCGCGGGCGGCTCCTCGAAGTACCACCGGCAGTACAGCAACACGATGGTGCCGACCCCGGTGACCAGGAGCGCGAGGAGCCACTGCAGCAACCCGACGTGGAAGGTCAGCGAGACCGACAGCGACGGGATCCAGCGCGTCGACTCGATGAAGGCCGACCCGGACGTGATGGCCGGGGTGAGGGTCAACAGCCAGCCGAAACCGATGGCCGGGGCCAGCGCGACGACAAACCACGCGTAACGCCCCAGGAGGCGAATCCACAGCGGCGCCGTCATACCCAGCACGAGGTGCAGGGTGATGAGGCTCAGGAGCACGCGGTCACGCCTTTCGGTGGAGCGTGGGCTGGGACGAGGTCATGGTACCAACCTCACCCAACGGCACCGGGCGGCGGCCCGTATCCCGGGCCAGGTTGCGGACGCGGTGCGGCCAAGGCCTCCAGCGCGGCACGGCCGGGGGCCGACACCCGGGCCAGGCGTCCACGGCGCACGTACCACTCCACGATCAGTGCGGCCACCACGACCACGCCCATGTTGAGCAGGACCGTCGCGTCGCCGGTCCCGGCCTCGCGGTTGAACATGTCCGAGAAATCGGTGAACGGCAGCAGCAGCATGGCGACCAGGTTGTTGACCACGTGGATGGCGATGGCGGCCTCCAGGCCGCCGGTGCGCCACGTGACCCAGGAGCCCACGACGGCGAAGACGACGTAGAACGCGTTCAGCCAGAGGTCACCGGCGCCGTGCAGGGCCATGAAGATCAGCGCGGTGACGATGGTGGACGCCACGAACCCGACGATCGGGGCCGGGAACCACGAGGCGACCGCCCGACCGAACAGGCCGCGGACGAGGTACTCCTCGCCGGCCGCCTGCAGGGGCGTGGTGAGCAGGATCCCGACCACCATCACCCAGGTGTGCTCGCGGATCGACAATCCCTCCACGGGCGCCAGCAGCAACTGCCCACCCACCAGGACCAGCCAGATGGGGAGCAGGATGCCCGTCAGCGTCAGCAGCCACCGCCAGCGGACACCGCCTTCGACCGAGGACAGCCAGCGGGGACGCTGCTGGACGCACAGCCACGTCACGAGCCCGGCGATCAGGATGCATGCGGCCAAGGACAGGTTGTTGGCCAGGAAGAAGCCCGGCCCGACCGGCGGGATCTGCCCCTGGGCGAGGACCGACAGGTCGGCGCGGTCGATCAGCCAGCCCACGATCTGGAACACGGTCGAGATCACCAGGAACAGGAACGCGGACAGCAGCGCGGCCAGCAGGCCCTTCCACCAGCGGTAGCGGGGGGCACGCCAGAAGGCGTAGTAGTCGCGCGGTTCGACCGGCAGGGACGGGCGCAGGTGCGGCGGCAGGCGCCGCGGGTCGGGCAGCGGCGGTGGCGCAGGCGGATAGCCCGGGGGGAAGGCCGCAGCGTCGGGGTGGCTCACAGCGCGGGGAACCAGAGGGCGATCTCGCGCGCGGCGGACTCCGGCGAGTCCGAGGCGTGCACGATGTTCTGCGAACCCGACAGACACAGGTCGCCGCGGATCGTGCCCGGGGCCGCCTTCACGCCGTCGGTGGCGCCGTTGAGGGCGCGGACGGCCTCGATGGCGCGCTCCCCCTCGACGACGAGGGCCACCAGCGGCCCGGAGGTGATGAACTCGCGCAGGGAGGGGTAGAACGAACGCTCGACGTGCTCGGCGTAGTGCTGGTCTGCCAGGGCCTCATCGATGGTGCGCAGCTCGAGCGCGCGCAGCGTGAGCCCCTTCGCCTCGTAGCGGGCCACCACGGCGCCGACGAGGCCGCGGGCCACGGCGTCCGGCTTGATCAGGACAAGGGAGCGTTCGGTCATGGTGGCAGCCTACCGGGATGCTTCGATCCGCCGGCCCAGCAGGAACTCGACCGCGAAGAGCAGGGCGAAGCCGCCGCCGACCACGAACATCCACGGGGTGAGGAAGCCGAGCGCCACCCCCGCGACCTGGGCGAGCCAGGCCAGCGGCCACCCGATCGGACGCCGCCCCAACATCCCGCCGGCGATACCGGCCAGCACCGCGGCGCCGATCCCGAAGCCGAAGGCCGGGGCCAGCGGTACGTCGTTGACCTGGATCATCCCCGGAATGGCCAACACGTAGACGACCACCTCGAAGATGAGCGTCAGCATGAGCGTCTTGGTCATGGGGTTGCCGTCGTTGAGCCTCATGCGTCGTCCTCCTCGTCGCGGACCAGCAGCGTGCGGGCCTCCCCCGCCAGGATGACCGACCCGGCCACCAGGATCCCGGCCCCTGCACCTGCCTCGTCGGCCAGTGCCACCGCCAGCTCCAGGGCGTCCGGGAGCGAGGCGCGCACGTGGACGTTGTCGTCGCTGGCGTGCTCGCGCACGATCTCGGCGAGTTCGTCGGCCGGCAGCCCGCGGTCGGTGGAGGCGACCTGGGTGCACACGAAGGTGGTGGCCTCCTCGGCCAGCACGGAGATGACCCCGTCGACGTCCTTGTCGGCCATCAGGCCGACGACGGCGATCAGGGGGGTGAAGTCGAAGGCTTCGCGGACGCCCGCGACCGTGGCCCGGGTGCCGGGCACGTTGTGGCAGGTGTCCAGGACGATGGCCGGGCCGGTGCGGACGCGTTCCAGCCGGGCGGGCAGGCGCACGGCGGCCAGCCCCTCGGCGATCACGTCGTGCGGCAGCGGACGGCTGCCGAGGAAGGCCTCGACCGCCGCGACCGCCAAGGCCGCGTTGCGGGCCATGTGGTCGCCGTGGACCGGCAGGAGCAGGTCCTCGGCCGGGCCGCTGGCCGTCTCGACGCGGATCATCTGCCCGCCGACCGCCGGGGTGCGCGCGATGAGGCCGAAGTCGGGGCCCTCCCGCAGCGCCCGGGCGCCCACCTCGGCGCAGCGGGCCGCCAGCACGGCGTCCGCCTCGGGATCCTGGTCGGCGACCACCGCGACCGAGCCGGGCTTGATGATGCCGGCCTTCTCGCCGGCGATCTCGGCGATGGTGTCGCCGAGCAGGTGCGTGTGGTCCAGCCCGATGGGGCAGACGACGGCCACGTCGGCGTCCGCCACCGAGGTGGCATCCCAGGTGCCGCCCAGACCGACCTCGACGACGGCGACGTCGACCGGCGCTTGGGCGAAGGCCTCGTAGGCCAGCCCGGTCATCACCTCGAAGAAGGTCATCGGGACGCCGTCGAGGCGTTGGGCGTCCACCATCTCGACCAGGGGGAGCACGTCGGCGACCAGCGCGTCGAAGGCGTCGGTCGCCATCGGCTGCCCGTCGAGTGCGATGCGCTCGGTCAGGTCGCTGAGGTGGGGCGAGCTGATCCGCCCGACGCGCAGCCCCAGCGCGAGCAGGATCGACTCGATCATGATGGCGGTGCTGCCCTTGCCGTTGGTCCCGGTCACCTGGATGACGGGGTAGCCCCGCTGCGGCTCGCCGAGCAGGTCGGTGAGGGCGCGGATGCGGTTCAGGCTCGGGGCGACACGGTGCTCGGGCCAGCGGGCCTGGAGGGACCGGGAGATCTCGGCGTGGGTTGTCATGGCGCGCACAGCCTACCTGTGCCCACCCGTCCGGGCTCGGACGCCCACGCGCGGGTGCGCGTGCGCCCGGTGGGGGTGCTGGGCACTAGAATCGCGCCCATGACTTCTCAGCCCGACAGCACCGTGCCCGCGACGACCCCCTCGGGGTGGGTCGTACCCGAGCGCCCGGTGCTGGAGGGCCTCGAAGAGCGCTGGTCCGGCGCGTGGCGGGAGCAGGGCACCTACGCGTTCGTGCGTCCCGAGAGCCGCGAGCAGGTGTTCAGCATCGACACTCCGCCCCCGACCGTGTCGGGTTCGCTGCACGTGGGGCACGTGTTCTCCTACACGCACACCGACCTGATCGCCCGCTACCAGCGCATGCAGGGCAAGCACGTCTTCTACCCGATGGGCTGGGACGACAACGGGCTGCCCACCGAGCGCCGCGTCCAGAACTACTACGGCGTCCGCTGCGACCCGTCGGTGCCCTACGACCCGGACTTCGCTCCCCCGGCCAAGCCCGACCCCAAGCGCCAGGTGCCGATCAGCCGTCGCAACTTCATCGAGCTGTGCCACGAGCTGACCGCCGTCGACGAGCAGGTCTTCGAGGACCTGTGGCGCCGCCTGGGCCTGTCGGTCGACTGGGACACGCTGTACGCCACCATCTCCGATGAGTCCCAGACGGTCGCCCAGCGCGCCTTCCTGCGCAACCACGCCCGCGGCGAGGCCTACCTGTCGGAGGCCCCGACCATGTGGGACGTGACGTTCCAGACCGCGGT
>JAUNSA010000220.1 GCA_030539405.1 Propionibacteriaceae bacterium | reverse complement strand
GACGGGTGACGCGGAACGTCTCGCCGTCGCTGGCGTAGAAGGGGTCGAACAGCTTCGGGGCGCCGGCGGCACCGAAGATGAACGTGGTGTCGGCGCCCGCGGGGGCGCCCGGCGTCGCGCCGTCGGTGGGGGCAGTCGTCGCGGTGTCGCGCTCGGATGCGGCGCATCCGGTGAGCGCGAGCGCCGCAGCGAGCACGACTGCCGCGGTGGTCTTCGTTCGGGAGAGCATCGTGTCCCCGTCTCCTTCCAGCAGGTCGGGCGGGGGTCGCCCGATCACGTCGGTCGGAAAGAACCCAACCAGAACAGGGGGGACGGCGTCGCGTCAGCAAACTGATCGTGACACAACTGAAACACCCACACCGGGCCCACGGCAGGTCGGTCTAGGGTGGGCCCGTGCTCTTGTCAGACCGTGACCTCGCCGCCCAGATCGAGGCCGGACGCGTCCGCCTCGACCCGTTCGACCCCACCCTGGTGCAGCCCTCCAGCATCGACGTGCGCCTGGACCGGTTCTTCCGGCTGTTCGACAACCACAAGTACCCGTTCATCGACCCCGCCCAGGAGCAGCCCGAGCTCACCCGGCTGGTCGAGGTGGACGCCGAGGAGGCGTTCATCCTGCACCCCGGCGAGTTCGTGCTCGCCTCCACGCTGGAGGCGGTCACGTTGCCCGATGACGTGGCGGCCCGGGTCGAGGGCAAGTCGTCGTTGGGACGCCTCGGGTTGCTGACGCACGCCACCGCCGGGTTCGTGGACCCGGGCTTCAGCGGTCACGTCACGCTGGAGTTGAGCAATGTGGCCACGCTGCCGATCAAGCTGTGGCCGGGCATGAAGGTCGGCCAGTTGTGCTTCTTCCAGCTCAGCTCGCCGGCCGAACACCCCTATGGGACGCCGACGCGCGGCTCGCACTACCAGGGGCAGCGGGGGCCGACCGCCTCGCGGAGCTTCGAGAACTTCAGGCGCTGAGCTCGGCGGCCAACGCCTCCAGCGCGTGCCGCCCGATGGCGGCCAGGGCCGGCTCGTCGTCGGACTGGGTCGCGAAGATCAGCCCCAGGTGCAGGGCCCACGCCCGCGCACGGGCCCACAGGGCCGCGTCGTGGGGGAGGCCGTGCTCGTACTGGGCGATGAAACGGGCGCGTCCGTCGGCGTCGAAGGTGAGCCAGGCGGCCGCCAGGTCGCAGGCCGGGTCGCCGGCGGTGAGGTCGCCCCAGTCGATCACGCCCGACAGCAGCCGATCCGCGCCGACGACGAGGTTGTGGGGGTGCAGGTCGCCGTGCAGCCACACGTCGGTGCCGTCATGGTCGGGGGTGCGCGACCAGGCGTCCCAGCGCGGCGCCAGGGCTGCCGCCAGGTCGGGTTCAGTGGTGGCCAGGTCGGCCAGGCGCTGCCGGACGCGGGCGTCCGATTCGGGGTTGGCCAGCGATCCACCGCGGACCGGGTTGAGCGGCGCGTGCTGCGGCGCGGGCGCGTGCAGGGCCCACAGCAGGTCGGCGAGCTGCTCGGCGAAGACGGTCCGTTCGGGCACCGGGATGTTCGAGGCCGGCGTCCCGGCGATGTAGGCCACGACGAGCCACGGGTACCCGAAGGCATCGCTCGGCGTCCCGACGACGACGGGCTGGGGGGTCTCGATGGGGAGGCCTTCACCGAGCACGGGCAGCCAGCGGGCCTCGTTCTCCACCAGCCCGGCCGCCTGTTCGCGCCGGGGCAGCCGGACCAGCAGGCCCTCGCCGAGGCGGTAGAGGTCGTTGTCCCAGCCGTGGCCCAACGGCGTGACCGGCAGGTCGGCCAGCGAGGGGGCCTGGGCGGCGAGGAGGTCGCGGACCAGCGCGGGCGTCGTGGTCACATCGGCGGTAGGAGCTGCGGACATGACTCCATTGGACGACGGACGAGCCGTTTCAACCAATGCGGTTGCCCGAGTTGCCGGATGGTTGCCATCGTCGGGGTGCCACAGAGGCGTGCGCGGTGGTGCGGCATGATGGGCGCCATGAGTGTCCTGCAGGAGGCCCTGGGTGGGGCCGCGGTCGTGGTGGAGGTCCCGCGCGCGGGCGTCCCGGACTGGATCGCGGTGGCCGAGGTGCTGCTGCAGGAGGGCCTGGGGGCCTGGGCCGTGCCGCTTGAGGCGTCCGATCTGGCGTCGGAGACGTTGGCGATCCACGGCCGACGCGCGCGTGTGGGCGTGTGCGGTGTGACGGACGCCGCGGGCGTCCGTGCGGCGGTGGAGCTGGGGGCGCACTTCGTGCTGGCGCCCGTGTGGCACCCGAGCCTGGTCGAGGCGGCCGGCGGCGTCCCCTTCATCGGGGGAGCCCTCACGCCGACGGAGGTGGCCGGCGTGCTGGCCACCGGTGCCGGTGCGGTCGCGATCACCCCGGCGGACGCCCTGGGCACCAGCTATGCGCGCACGCTCCCGCCCCTGTTCCCGGACGCCGACCTGGTGCCGTGGGGGCGCCTGGAGCGCTACCAGGTTGAGCACTGGCGCCAAGCCGGGGCGGCCGCCGCCGTGGTGTCTGAGGTGATCCTGAGGACGGGGCCTGAACCGGACCTGAACGACGTCGACGAGGTGGCCCGGCGGGCCGCCGCGTTCCGTCCGCTGCTCGGAGACTGAACAAAACCTGAGCAACTCTTTGCACCCTGAGAGAATCTCAGGTAAGTTGACTCTCGTCTTCAGCCTCAAGCTATCGGAGTCACGATGTACCAAGCTCGTCGAGCCGCGGGTTCCCCGCTCGAAACGGATGCCGCCGCCTTCGTCGCGGCGCCGCGCCGTGCCGCGCGTTCCCGCGCCCACGTCTTGAAGACCCGCGTCGCCCCGACCGCGGTGTCGATCGCCCTGCTGGCCACCTCCGGCGCCTTCGCGCTGTCGATGCAGGCCACCAACGGCGCCCAGGCCGACGGTGTCCAGGTCGGCACGCCGGCCCCGGTCCGTGAGGCCGCTTCCCTGAGCCGCGGCAGCGAGCGCGCTGC
>JAUNSA010000001.1:42373-50747 GCA_030539405.1 Propionibacteriaceae bacterium | reverse complement strand
GCGTCGAGCGGGTCGCCGTCCTCGCCGAGGGTGCCCTCGATGAAGCCGTAGTCGTTGGGGTAGGCCGTCGCCGTGAACAGCGTGCGGTCGAGGCGGATGCGACCGTTGTGGTGGTCCATCTCGTACTTGTTCTTCGTGCCCTTCGGGATCTCGACGGTCACGTCGAAGTGCAGCGGGGGCTTGACCTTGGGCCGTTCGAAGCTGGCGCGCATGGGACTCCTCACAGAAAACAGCAGAAACTGGTGGTGCGATCTCCCCACAGGCTAGCGGGTGAGGTCGACGATCGTGGTCCCCAGCGTCCAGGCGGCCACCGCCAGCAACAGCACCGCGAACGCCCGCTTCAGTGTGGCCGGGTCCACCCGCCCGGCGAGCCTGGCCCCGAGCAGTGAACCGCCGATGGTGGCGACGGTGAAGGTGGCCACCAAGACCCAGTCGAGTTGGACGCCCACGCCCACCTTGGCGGCCAGGGCGGCGGCGCTGTTCACCCCGATCACCAGCAGGGAGGTGGCGGCGGCCGTCCGCATCGGCAGGCCGAGCACGAGCGTGAGGGCCGGGACGATCGCGAACCCGCCGCCCACGCCGAGCAGCCCGGTCAGGACGCCGACGGCCAGGCCTGCGGCGGCCGTGGCGAGCAGCGTGCGCGGACGCCGCAGCGAGGCCGGCTCGGCGGGCCCGGCCGGGGTCCGGCTGCGGCGCAGCATCAGCAGCGCGACGACCACGAGCAGCACCCCGAACGCGAGCAGCAGCAGGTTGGGGTCCAGCCCCTGGGCGAGAAAGGCGCCGAGGACGGCACCCACGGTCCCGATTCCGGCGACGACGGCCCCGCGGACCCAGTCCACCCGGCCCGCGCGCGCGTGCGCCACGACCGCGGCCAGCGAGGAGGCGCCCACGATCACCAGGGATGCGGTCGTGCTCTCCACGAAGCCCAGGCCGAAGCCGTAGGTCAACACCGGGATCGTGATGATCGCCCCGCCTCCGCCGAGCGTGCCCAGCACGACGCCGATGACGACGCCGACGATGACCGCTGCGAGGAGCTCCACGCCCCACACCGTACGCCGCGAGCCCGGGGCGTCCGCCACAATGGGGACGCCGGGGCGCCCGCCCGGGCCTGATGCACGCACGACACGAAGACGACACGACACGGACGAGAGGATCGGTGGTGGCACGACGCGGGAGGTGGGCCGGACGCGCCGCGGTGTGGGTCGGCGTCCTGACCACGGTGCTGGCCACCGTGCTGTTGCAGGTCGTCGTCGCCCCGCAGTTGGCCGACGACCCGCGCGTGGGGGCCGGCCAGGTCGAGCGCCCGGAGGTGGCCGACCCGCCACACGCCGTCCTGCCCGAACTCGGCCAGCCGGACGCCCGGGTGGACCCCGCCGCCCTCGCCGCCACCCTGGACGCCCTGCCCGCCGACGGCCTGGGCGACGTCGTGGCGCTGGTCACCGACGCCCGCACCGGCGAGGAGCTCTACCGCCGCGGCAGCGGGACGCGCGTGCCGGCGTCCAGCCTCAAGGTGTTGAGCGCGCTGGTGGCCCTGGAGGTGCTCGGGCCGCAGCGCACGTTCACGACGTCGACGCACCTCAGCGCCGATGGCGGGACGCTGGTCCTGCGGGGCGGGGGTGACCCGCTGCTGGCTGGGGCGGCGCGCCCGCAGGCGCATCCCGAGCCGGCCTCGCTGGAGGATCTGGCCGCCCGCACCGCCGAGGCCCTCCGCGGCCGCGGGGTCACGACCGTGGCGCTGGGCTATGACGCCTCGCTGTTCGCCGGCCCGGCCTGGAACCCCGCCTGGCCCGACATCTTCGCCCGGTCGGTGGCCCCGATCACCGCCCTCACGGCCGACCACGCGCGGGTCAGCCTCGAGCGTGAGGCCTTCGAACGGGCCCCGGATCCGGCCCGCTTCGCCGTCGACCGGTTCGGGGGGTTCCTGCTGGGGCACGGCATCGCCGTCACCGGGACCGCCCCCGTCGCCACCCCCGCCGACGCCACCGAACTGGCCGCCGTCGATTCGCTGCCCGTGCGCGACATCGCGCAGCGCGTGCTGGCGGCCTCCGACAACGACGCCGCCGAGACCCTGCTGTGGCACGTCGCCCTGGCCCGCGGGCGTGCGGCCACGCCGGCCGACGGCGCGGCCGTCTTCGCCGAGGAGCTCGCGGCCCGCGGCCTGTGGGGCGAGGGGATGGCCGTCCAGGACGGCAACGGCATCTCCAGCGGCAATGCCGTCACCCCGGACGCCCTCGTCGGGGCCGTCCGCCGCGCGCTGGCCGACCCGGCCCTGCGTCCCCTCACCGACGGCCTGCCCGTGGCCGCCGTGACCGGGACGTTGCAGGGGCGCTTCGACGAGGCGGACGCCGTGGCCGGACGTGGGGTGGTCCGGGCCAAGACGGGCACCATCCGCGGGGTGAACACGCTGACCGGGTACGTCGTCACCGCCGACGGGCAACCGCTGGCGTTCGCCCTGATGACCTCCGGCGGCGCCGGCCAGACCTCCGCGCGCGCCTGGCTCGATCGGGCCAGCGCCGCCCTGGCCGCCTGCGGCTGCCGCTGAGCCCCGCCTAGGCTGACTGCATGAGCCAACTCCCGTTCATCGACGCCGAGGTCGCCGCCGCGGTCGGGGGTCGACTCGTCCCTCCGGGTCCGCTCCTGTCGCCGGGCGAGGTCGCCGACGTGGTGGACGGGCTGCGGGCCGCAGCCGCGGCGTCCGTGGCCCCCGTGGCGCGCGTGACCGGGCTGGACGCCGACGCCGGCGGTCCGATGCTGGTGGTCGACCGGCCGACGTGGATCCGGGCGAATGCGGACATGGCGCTGACGATGCTGGCCGAGGCGACCGGCGGGCCGTACCCCGCCCCGGAGCGCCTGCGCGACAAGGTCGCGGCCCGCGCCAACGGCGCCCAGCTCGGCATGGCGTTGGCGGCGTTCGGCGCGCGCATCCTGGGCCAGTACCTGCCGTTCCTGGCCGAGCCGCGGCTCGTGCTCGTCGCCCCCAACGTCGCCAAGATCGAGCGCGCGATGGGCGTCGACCCCGACGACTTCCGCCTGTGGGTGTGCCTGCACGAGCAGACGCACCGGCTGCAATTCGCCCGCGCGCCCTGGCTGCGCGGGCACCTGCTGGCCGCGGTCGGCGAGCTGATCGACGGCGACGCCCCGGCCCCCGAGGCAGGGGCGGCCGGTGGGCGTCGCCGTCCCCGCAGCATCGTCGATGTGGTGACCAGCCCCGGCCAGCAGGAGGTCTTCGAGCGGGTCAGCGCGGTGATGAGCCTGCTGGAGGGCTACGCCGACGACATGATGGACCGGGTCGGTCCCGACGTCGTCCCGACCGTCGCGACGATCCGGCGCCGCTTCGATGCCCGCCGCAACCGGGGCGGCTGGACGAAGGTGCTCAACAACGCCCTCGGCATGGACCTCAAGCTCGCCCAGTACCGCGACGGCGCCGCCTTCTGCCGTGAGGTGATCGCCCGCGTCGGCGTCACCGGCCTGAACGCCGTCTACGACCGACCCGAGAACCTCCCCAGCCCGGGCGAGATCGAGGCGCCCGCGCGGTGGATCCACCGCGTGCACGGCTGATGGCCCGCCGGGCGCTCGGTCCGGCCACGCTGGCGATCGTCCAGGCGGTGGACGCCCTCGACGCGCCGCCGGCCGGCTGGGTGGTCGCCTGCTCGGGTGGGGCCGACTCGCTGGCGTTGGCATGGGCCGCACATCATGTGGCCGGACGCCGTGGGCTCGGCGTGCGTGCCCTGGTGGTCGACCACGGCCTGCAGGAGGCGTCCGCCGCGGTGGCGCGCACCGTCGTGGAGACGCTCGCGGGTTTCGGGCTGGACGCCGCGGCCGTCCGCGTCACTGTTCCGGACACCGGGGCCGGACCCGAGGCGTCCGCCCGTGAGGCCCGCTACGCGGCGCTCACCACGGCGGCGGGGGAGGGTGAGCGCATCCTGCTCGGCCACACCCTGGACGACCAGGCCGAGACCGTCCTGCTCGGGTTGGCGCGGGGGGCCGGTCTCCGGTCGCTGGCGGGCATGCCGGTCACGCGCGGCGTCCTCGACCGCCCGCTGTTGGGGCTGGGACGCGAGGTCACCGCGTCCGCCTGCGACGAACTCGGCCTCACCCCCTGGGCCGACCCCATGAACGCCGACCACCGCTATGCCCGCGTGCGGGTCCGGGAGGTGGTGCTGCCCACGCTCGAACGCGAGCTGGGCCCGCGCATCCGCGAGGCGCTGGCGCGCACGGCGTCCCGGCTGCGCGAGACCCACGACCTGATCAGCGAGCTCGCCGAGGAGACCGAGCCCGACCTGGTCCCCGATTGCCTGCACCTGCTCGGCCTCGCGCCCGGGCTGCGCCGGCGGGTGGTGCGCGACTGGCTGTCGGCCACGGGGGCCACCGACGTGGCGTCGGTGCACGTGGACGCCGTCGAACGGCTCGTGACCCACTGGCGGGGGCAGAAGGGGATCGACGTCCCGGGAGGACGGGTTTCGCGGCGCGACGGACGGTTGGTGTTCGAGGTTCGCTAGGCTCTGCGTGTGGACGCATCGCACATCAGCAGTGAGTTGACCAAGGTTCTCTACACGAACGAGCAGGTGCAGGAGCGCCTGACCGAGATCGCTGCGGAGATCGACGCCGAGTACGGCGACAAGGACCTCCTGCTCGTCGGCGTCCTCAACGGGGCCCTGATGGTGATGGCCGACCTGTCGCGCCACCTCGTCTCGCACGTGCAGATGGACTGGATGGCGATCTCGTCCTACGGTTCGGGCACGCAGAGCTCGGGCGTGGTCCGCATCCTCAAGGACCTCAACACCGATATCGAGGACCGCCACGTGCTCGTGGTCGAGGACATCATCGACACCGGCCTGACGCTGGCCTACCTGATCCAGAACCTGAACTCCCGCAAGCCGGCGAGCCTGGAGATCATGACGATGTTCCGCAAGCCCGAGGCGCTGACCAGCCAGGTGGACGTGAAGTACGTCGGCTTCGACCTGCCGAACGAGTTCGTCGTCGGCTACGGCCTCGACTACGCCGGTCGCTACCGCAACCTCACCGACGTCGGCACGTTGGCACCGCACGTCTACAGCTGACGCGCAAGTACCGGCGGGTCAGGGCACCCGCAGTTCGGTGAGTGGGTCGCGGCGCGCCGCCACGATGCTGGGCGGCAGCGCCCCGAGTCCTGCCGAGGCGGTGGCCAGAATGACGACCGCGGCCACGAAGTCCGGGCCCGGGAGTGGTTCGCCCCGGAACAGCAGGACGAGCAAACTGGCGCAGGCCCCGGCCACCCCGGCGGGCAAGGCGATCATCAGGGTGTTCAGCGTCACGAGGATCACGACGTGCGCGCGAGAAGCACCCAGGGCGCGGCGGCGTCCGAAGTCCTTGCGACGAATCATGACGAAGCCGAACAGGGCCGCCCCGACCAGCAGCGTGAGCACTCCCATCAGCGTGAGCGTGAGTCCACGGCCGAACCCGCCCAACTGGCCCTGCACCAGCCCCCGGAGACGCGCAATGTCGAGCGATGCCGCCACGCTGATCCCGCTGGGATCGTCGGGACCGATGACCTGGGGGACCAGCGATGCGACGGCCCCCACCTGCGCCGGTTCCGTCACCACGAGCACCACCAGCGCGACCTGTTCACCTCGGTGGGATCGCTGCTCCGACGGTGCGACCAGCACCAGCGGCTCAAAGTCGCTCAGGGCTGCTGGCGTCACCAGCGTTCCCCCCAGATCGCAAACGGGGTCCCCCTGCGCGCTCAGGTGTCCCGCCACCTCGGGGAGGCCGAGGCTCTCCAACGCCTGCGGGCTGGCGTAGCACGTGTCGGCGAGCGAGTCCTCCATCCCCAGCGGCGCCAAGGTGGTGGCGTGGACCGTCCGGACCGCCACCGAGACGCCGGAGTCAGTGGCGGCATTCTGGACATCGCGGGCCGGCCCGAAGGCTCCGATCCACTCGACTGCCTCCATGTGTGACAGCCGCTCCACCACACCGAAGTCGATGCCCGCCTCTGGCTCAGCCCGGACCACCACGGCACGGGTGCCCAGGTCATCGAAGCTGCTCAGCACCTCACGCTCGGCTGCCGCCGTGCGACCACTCGTCAGGATCACCGTGGCCGCCATCCCCGACACGAGAAGGAACGTCAGGGCTGTCGCGACGCGTTGGGCCAGGGTCATCGCTGCTGCCTCGGCCAGCAACCTGCGCGCTCGGCTGGGCGGGTTCACAGGCTGACCGTTCTGGAGCACGCCTGCGCCAGGCGTGGGTCGTGCGTGGCGGCCACGACGATCCGCCCCGCATCCGCATGTCGCCGCAGGCCGGCGATGACCCCGCTCGCAGACCGGTCGTCCAGGTTCCCGGTGGGTTCATCAGCCAGCAGGATGGGCGGATCGTGGACCAGCGCCCGGCACAGGGCGATCCGTTGGGCTTGCCCCCCGGAGATCTGGCCCGGACGCCGGTCGGTCGGGACGAGGACACCGAACTCCTCAGCCAGGGCTGCGGCCCGCTCACGTGCGAGCGCGGGGTCGAGGTCCCCGTAGATGCTCACCTCGACGATGTTGTCCAGCACGGTCCGGGTGTGGTCGAGCGCTGCATCCTGGAACACGAAGCCCATCGACGATGCGCGGAGCGCAGATCGCGCCCGATCTGACAACGCCGAAACGGGGCGTCCGTCCAGGTGCACGTCGCCACGGCGGGGCGTGAGCATCAGACCGAGGAGGTACAGCAGGGTCGACTTGCCGCGCCCTGACTCGCCCGTGAGCGCGACCATCTCCCCGGTGTGCACGGTGAGGCTGACGTCACGGAGGATGCTGGGCAGGCGTCCGTAACCGAACTCCACGCCCTCGCAGCCGAAGGTGGTCACGGGGCCGGAACCCTGACCGCGGTTCCGGACGCCAGCCCGGTGACCACCGCCATCCCCTTGGCGCGTGCCGTGACGGTGACGGGCAGGTGGAGACCGTCGCGGTCGAGCACAGCCGTCCCACCGTCGGCCAGCGACACCAGCGCTGCCACCGGTACCACCACGCCTGTCACGGTGGGTTGGATCTCTGTGTCGCCGGTCAAGGCTGTGGTGCCGGCCGTGGGGATGGCGGTGCACTCGTCTGCACAGACGCTGCCACCGTCGGGTCCTGTCACCTCTGCGGTGGTCACACCGTTGGCGACCGAGGGCGTGCCGAGGATGCCAGTCCACGTGTGCGGCGGGGCCGCGATCTGAACCGGTTTCCCTGCAGAGACAAGGCGGGCCTGCAGGTCGCCGAACGTGGCCGTGATGCTCGGGTACTCGGCCAACGCATGGATGGCTGGTTCTCCCGCGCTCACGGGCTGGCCGACAGCGAGGTCCTCACCGGGCGAGAAGTTCAGGGGGAGAGTGGGAACGAAGACGATGTCCCCACGGTGGAGTTCGCCCGTTGCAGGGACTCCCAGTTGCTGTTGCCAGGCTCGGACCGCGGCTTGGACCCTGCCGTCATAGCGGGGCGAGCTGGTGGCGATGAGGTCACGAGTGACCAGGAAGTCGGTGAGCTGGGTGACATCCCGTCCGACCGCCCCGCGCGCGAGGGCCCTGAACGAGGGAACCTCTCCGCTCAGGATCACCACCGGGCGTTCGTCCACCCAGTACAAGACGTCGCCTGCTTGGACTTGCTGGCCTTCGGCGACGGGGAGCCGCGTGATCGTTCCTGAAGCTTGGTTGAGTGCGACGTTTCGGCGTGGCCACGTGGCTGTGATGGCGGTCGAGACGCTCTGGCTCACCTCGCCATCGAAGGCTTCCACCATGACATGGGACGCCTCGGGCGCAACCTCGTCGGGTGGCCTGACCACGACCGCCCCGGCCCAGCCGATGGCAGCCCCGGCGGCGAGTCCCAGGGCTGTCCATGCCGCAGTGCTGCGCCGACTCACCACCAGCTGTCCTGATCGATGCAGGTCCGCCGCACCGAGGTGAGGAGGTGGTCGGGCACCAAGATCGTCGGATCCCAGTCGATCTGCTTCGATCGACCCGACTCCAAGAAGGACTGCCACGACGGGCTCGGGGGTACGTCATGGCCCAGACCTTGGACGCACTGAGACTCGGCGACCCGTTGGTCGAACATGGTCCGGAAGTCGTCGTCCGACCGCGGTTCAGGGCGGGCAGGCAGCTCGGCGACGCAGGCATCCCAAGCGTCCTGCCCCGGGTCTGTGTCCGGATCAGTTGATCCGGAGTCCACGGCGACGGAGGGGCCACCTTCGGGGGTTGTCTCGAACCGCGCGTTCACACCCTTCCCCACCATGCACGTCACCAGTGCCTGGGTGTACTCCGTCCTCGTCCCGGTGAAGGTTGGCCTGCCCACCTCTTCCTCCGGGGGCGGAGCCACCTGGGTGCAGCCGGTGAGTGCCGCCCAACCCGCGAGCAGCACGATGACACCTGTCGCACGGGTCGGATTCA
>JAUNSA010000001.1:37525-42273 GCA_030539405.1 Propionibacteriaceae bacterium | reverse complement strand
GCCTAAAGTGGCGCCATGCCCATCCGCGTCTACCTCGTTGATGACTCTCCCGAGGCGCTGAGGCGCATTGAGGGCATCCTTCACCGAGATACGGCGAGCTTTGAGGTGATCGGCTCAGCCACGTCCGGCGTAGCGGCGATCCGGGCCCTGCGCCACCTCAGTGCGGACGTCGTGTTGCTCGACCTGAGCATGCCGCGACTCAACGGTGTTGAGGTGTTGAAGCTGCTCCGTGCGGAATGGCCCGACCTGTGTGTGGTCGTGCTCACCGCTTACTACGACGCCGCGTGGGTGGCGCCCGCGTTGGCTGCCGGCGCGAACGGCTATGTGCTCAAGACAGCTTCCGCAGGTGAACTGATGACGGCCATGAGGGCGGCGCTGGCCGGGAGCTTTCCGACGTCGGTCGAGGTGATGACGGAACTCGCATCCACCACATCAGTGCCTGTGCACACCTCGCCGGTTCGCTTGACGGCGATGGAGCGCGAGGTGCTCTCTGCCATCGCCGACGGGCACACCAACCAGGAGATTGCTGCCGCACGATTCGTTTCGGTGAGCACCGTGAAGCTGGTGGTCGCAGCGTTGATGGACAAGCTGGCCGCCCGCAACCGGACGCACCTGATCAGCCAAGGAATCCGCGAGGGCCTCATTTCCCTACGGGTGGAGACCCGGTGAACCGGGCAGCCGGCCTGATCGCGGGGCTGAAGTGGGCGAGTTCCCTCTTCGTGGTGGCGGCTGCATGGGACGACGGCATCCGCTTGGATCATGAGCCGTGGGTGCGGGTCGCCATCCTGATCGGGTACGCGGCCTTGCTGGGAGTCCTGTGGTGGCCTCCTGCGGGCGTCATCTTGATGGTGGCCAGTGTGCCTGTGGTGGTCGTCACCGGCCACTTCATCGTGTTGGCGGTGACAGCTCCCTTGGTGGCCCTGGGCAGCGCGGCACGCGGTCGTGGACGGCTGACGGCGATCACGGTGGCGGCCACGATCGTCACCGCGGTCGTGGCGCAGGCAGGTGGGGAGCCGCGTCCCTACCTTCTCTGGATCCTGATCCCGCTGGTTCTTCTGGGTGCGGCGATGGGTGCTGGGATCTGGGCCCTGCGGGTGCGCCGACTCCGTGCAGAAGCCAGCTTGGCTGCGATCAGTGAGCTGCAGGAACTCGGACGCCAGGCAGAACGAGCTGACATGGCCCGCCACCTTCACGACCAGATCGGCGGTGCGCTGGCCAGTGCTTCCATGATTGCCGCCGCCGAGGAGGATTCTGCCGATCCGGCAACGGCCCGATCGTTCAGCGAGATCCGGTTGGCTTGCGCGCAGGCGGCACACCATCTTGGGATCGCGGTGGCGCAATTGCGCGAACAGGACGTCCCCGCCGTGCGGGCCGCCTCTCAACCATCGACGCGCGTGCAGCAACTCTCCGAGATGCTGCGCCGGTGTGGCATCTCCGTCGAGGTGGAGTGGGATGACCGTTTCGACCGCTACCCGATGGCCGTGCGCACCCTGATCGACCATTTCCTCACCGAGGGGTGCACGAACGTGCTGAAGCACGGGGGAGTGGGCACGGCTGTCCGGCTGGCCGCCCAGGCCGACACCGGTGGGTTCTCGATCGTGATGTCGAGTTCGACGCAACCGTCTCCCGAGGGGCACACGCCGGGCACCGGGTTGCGAACGCTGCGTGAGGCGGCGCTTGCCCTGGATGCCACGGTGACCTGGACAGCCACCGAGACGGACTGGACCTTGAGGCTGGACGGGGACCTGCTGACGATGCTGGGGGTCCCCGAGGATGCGTTGCAGTTCCCGCCCGTCACGGATGCGTGAGAATGCGGGCGTCTCACCGGCTGGGTGCTTCCGCGCGGGTTGTGGTGGTGGGTACTAGCATCGGGCGCAGTCGTGGTGAATCCACCCGGCTGGGAGTCCCGGAGGTTTTCGTGAGGCAGTCCGAGTTCGTGCAGCGAATGTGCTGTTCGGCGCGCCTCCACCTCGAGATGATGCGGGCGGGCTCCTTCTGTTGTTGCGGCTGACGCCGCCAACCCAGGACGCCTGCCGTCCACGCACTCGCCCCCTCCTTCTGCTGTTCTGCACCCAACCTTTCAAGGAATCATCATGCGCATTCTCAAGCCTGCCGTCGTCTCCGCCGCCGCCCTGGCGCTCACCCTCACCGCCTGCTCGGCCGCCCCCCAGCCCGGACCCGCGGCGTCCGGATCGTCGTCCGAGCCGATCCAGCTCGGCGTCGTGGGCGCGTCCTCGCCCGAATGGGCCATCTTCAAGGAGAAGGCCACCGCCGAAGGCATCACCGTCGACATCAAGGACTTCACCGACTACACGACGCCGAACCCGGCCCTGTCGGACGGGTCGCTGGACGCCAACCAGTTCCAGCACATCCTCTACCTGGCCCGCTACAACAAGGACAACGGCGGCACCCTGGTGCCCATCGCGTCCACCGCCATCTACCCGCTGGCCCTCTACTCGCAGAAGTACGAGACAGTCGAGGCCATCGAGGCGGGCGCCCAGATCGCGGTGCCCAACGACGAGACGAACAAGTCGCGCGCCATCCACCTGCTCGCCTCGGCGGGGCTGCTCACGCTCAAGGAGGGCACCGGGGTCATCGCCGGCGAGGAGGACATCGACGCGGCCGCCTCCAAGGTGACCGTCTCCCCGATGGACGCCCAGCAGACCGTCACCGCCCTGCCGTCGATCGCCGGTGCGGTCGTGAACAACGACTTCGTCAACGACGCCGGCCTCGACCCGGAGTCGGCGCTGGTCGAGGACGACCCCTCGAACGAGGCATCCCAGCCCTACATCAACGTGCTGGTGGTGCGCGCCGAGGACGCCGATGACGAGAACCTGACCAAGCTGGGCCGCCTCCTCCACGACGAGGCGTTCTCGTCCGAGCTGGCCAAGCAGTCGGCCGACTCGGCCGTGCTGGTGGACAAGACCCCCGAGGAGCTCAAGGAGATCCTCGACGAGGTCACCGCCAACCTCGACTGATCGCAGCGTCGTGACCGAACCACTCATCACGTTCGACGGCGTGCACAAGGTCTTCGACGGACCGCGCCCCGTGCACGCCGTCAACGACGTGTCGTTGACGATCAACGCCGGGGAGATCTTCGGCGTCATCGGCTTCTCCGGTGCGGGGAAGTCGACGTTGGTCCGCCTCATCAACGGACTGGAGCCGGTCACGTCCGGCCGCCTCGTCGTGGACGGGCACGAGGTGTCGGCGCTGACGGACAAGCAACTGCGGCCCCTGCGGCCGGAGATCGGGATGATCTTCCAGCAGTTCAACCTGTTCCGCTCGAAGACCATCGCCGAGAACGTCGCCTACCCGCTGCGCCTGGCCAAGTGGGACGCCGACCGGCGCCGCGCCCGCGTGGCGGAGCTGCTGGCCTTCGTCGGCCTGACCGACAAGGCGGACGCCCACCCGGCGCAGCTCTCGGGCGGGCAGAAGCAGCGCGTCGGGATCGCCCGCGCTCTGGCCACCAGCCCGAAGATCCTGCTGGCCGACGAGTGCACCTCAGCGCTGGATCCCCAGACCACCCGCGAGGTGCTGGACCTGCTCCGGCGCGTCAATGCGGAGCTGGGGGTCACGGTGGTCCTGATCACCCACGAGATGGACGTGGTGCGGCACCTGTGTGATCGCGTCCTGATCATGGAGGACGGGCACGCCGTGGAGATGGGCGACGTGTACTCGATCTTCGCCCACCCGCAGCAGCCGGTGACCAGGAGGTTCGTGAGCACCGCGCTGCGGGACCGGCCGTCGGCCGACGCCCTCGCGCGCCTGGCGCGCACCCACCCCGGGCGGATCGTGACCGTGCCGGTCAACGACGGGGTCGACGCCGGTGACCGGGCGACGGCGTTCGCGCGGCACGGCGTCCTCGCCCAGGTGGTCTACGGCGGCATCGTCGAGATCGCCGAGCGGCCGTTCGGGTCGCTGACCTATGCGGTGTCCGGGGACGCCGCGGCCGTGGACGCAGCCCTGGCCGAGCTGGCGGCGTCCGGCGGCTACACCGAGCACGACCTGGGGGGATTGCGATGAAGTTCGACTTCGCGACCAACGGCCACATCTTCGGCGAGGCGATCGCCACGACCCTCTACATCGTCTCCATGGCGCTGGGGATCGGCGGCATCGTCGGCCTCGCGCTGGGGGTGGTGCTGTTCGTCACGCGCAAGGGCGGCCTGCGGCCCAGCCCGGTGGCGTTCACGCTGCTGAACCTGGTGATCAACTTCTTCCGGCCGATCCCGTTCATCATCTTCATCACGGCGGTGGGTCCGCTGACGCTGGCGCTGATCGGCTCGACCATCGGGACGAACGCGTTCATCTTCCCGCTGGCGATCATGGTGTCGTTCGCCTCTGCGCGCCTGGTGGAGCAGTCGCTGGTGGCGATCGACCCGGGCGTGATCGAGGCGGCCCGTTCGATGGGGGCCTCGACGGGCACCATCGTGCGCACCGTGGTGATCCCCGAGGCGCTGGCGCCGTTGATCCTGGCCTACACCTACCTGTTCGTCGCGGTCGTGGACATGTCGGCCCTGGCCGGCATCGTCGCCGGTGGCGGTCTGGGGGCGTTCGCGCTGAGCTACGGCTACCAGCGCTTTGACTGGGCCATCACCTGGATCACGGTCGGACTGATCGTGGTCCTGGTGCAGTCGGTGCAGTTCCTCGGCAACGTGCTGGCGCGCAAGGCGCTCCACCACTGACGCCGAGGACCGGCGCCCCGACCGCCGAGGACCCCTCGGACCCCGGCTGGAGCACCCCGGAAGCCC
>JAUNSA010000001.1:0-37515 GCA_030539405.1 Propionibacteriaceae bacterium | reverse complement strand
CGGTCTGCCCGCCGAGGACCGGCGGTTTGGCCGCCGAGGACCGGTCAGCCCCCGGCGATGGTGCGCAGTGCCGTGAGGTGGGCGTCCCACTGTTCACGACCGGCGGGTGTGAGCGACAGCCAGGTGCGGGGACGCTTGCCGACGTACCCCTTCTTGATCCGGACGATGCCCGCCTCCTCCAGCCCGGACGCCTGCCGGCTCAGCACCGAGTCGCTCACCTGCAGGTGGTCGCGGACGGTGGCGAAGTCGCTCTCGTCGGTGGCGGCCAGGGTGGCCACCATCGAGAACCGGACCGGGTGGGTCAGGTGCTCGTTGAGCTGGTGACGGGGGTGCGAGGTGCCGGTCACCGTCGGGCCTCCCGCCAGGCGCCGAGCGTGGTCACCACGGTCAACAGGCCTGCGGCGACGAGGGCGAACCACAGCTCGCCCCGCCACCAGACGGTGGTGCCGAGGACGGTGAACAGCCAGGCGAACGTCCACGCCATCATCGCGGTGCGCCAGCGACCGCCGAAGCCGACCTTGGTGGCCCGCGTGAACGTCAGGGCCGTGGCGGTCAGGATGGCGAGCCACACCCCGAACACGGCCATGGGTACCCAGACCAGGCTCGGCTCGATGAGCACCACGAGGTACAAGGAGACCGCGAGCATCGAGGACAGGCCGCCCAGGCCCAGCAGCAGGGAGATCTGGGGCCAGCCGGCCCCGGCGCGGGAGGCGGCGCCCAGGCGGTCGGCCTGGTCGAGCAGGTCGCGGGCCTGCTGGGGGTTGGGGCTGGTGTCGTCCATGGTGTGCTCCTCGGGGTCTGGGGGGCCGGGCGACCCGATGAACCAAACGTAGCAAGTACTTTCCAAACCTGCAAGTACTTCCACATCCGCACTGGGTGGTCTCTTGTGACCCTCCGGTACGCTCAGCGGAGCCACCCACATCGCCGCGACAGGGAGTCGTATGAAGTCACCGAGGCTGCTGCGCAGTCCGTTCCTGTGGATCCTCGCTGCGTTCCTGCTCGTCATCATCGGCATGAACCTCTTCTCCGCCTCCAGCCGCTACCAGCAGGTACCGACGTCGCAGGTGGTCAAGGTCATCCAGGGTGACGAGGCACTGCGTGAAGTCGTCATGGTCGACGGCGACCAGGAGATCCGACTCGAGTACGCCGGCACCAACGGTGCCCGGATGCGCGCCCACTGGGTCGGCCAGCAGAGCGAGCCCATCGTGGAGCGCCTCAACGAGCGCGTCGAGGCGGGCACGCTCGAGCGGTGGCGCGGCGAGAACCCCGACGGCGGTTTCCTGTCGCTGTTCCTGATGGGCGTCCTGCCGTTCCTGCTCATCATCGGCCTGTTCCTGTTCATGATGAACTCCGCCCAGGGTGGCGGCCGCGGCGTCATGGGCTTCGGCAAGAGCAAGGCCAAGGTGGCCAGCAAGGACACCCCGCGGACGACGTTCACCGACGTCGCCGGCTGCGAGGAGGCCATCGAGGAGCTCCAGGAGATCCGCGAGTTCCTCGCCGAGCCCGGCAAGTTCCAGGCCGTCGGCGCGAAGATCCCCAAGGGCGTCCTGCTGTACGGCCCGCCCGGCACCGGCAAGACGCTGCTGGCGCGCGCGGTGGCCGGCGAGGCGGGCGTCCCGTTCTTCTCGATCTCGGGGTCGGACTTCGTGGAGATGTTCGTCGGCGTCGGCGCCTCCCGCGTCCGGGACCTGTTCGAGCAGGCCAAGGAGGCCGCCCCGGCCATCGTCTTCATCGACGAGATCGATGCGGTCGGACGCCATCGTGGCGCCGGCATGGGCGGCGGCCACGACGAGCGCGAGCAGACGCTCAACCAGCTCCTGGTCGAGATGGACGGCTTCGACGTCAAGGGTGGCGTCGTCCTGATCGCGGCCACCAACCGCCCCGACGTCCTCGACCCCGCCCTGCTGCGCCCCGGCCGCTTCGACCGCCAGATCCCCGTCGAGGCCCCCGACATGAAGGGACGCCTGCAGATCCTGCGCGTCCACGCCCAGAACAAGCCCATGGCCGCGGACGCCGACCTGGAGTCGGTCGCCAAGCGGACGCCCGGGTTCACCGGTGCCGACCTGGCCAACGTCCTCAACGAGGCCGCCTTGTTGACCGCCCGCCAGAACAAGCAGTGGATCACCAAGGAGAACCTCGATGAGGCCATCGACCGCGTGATCGCCGGCCCGCAGAAGCGCACCCGGGTGATGAACGAGCGCGAGCTGCTGATCACCGCCTACCACGAGGGTGGGCACGCGCTGGTCGCCGCCGCCATGCCCGGCAACGACCCGGTGCAGAAGGTCACGATCCTGCCGCGGGGTCGCGCGCTCGGCTACACGATGGTGATGCCGGACGCCGACAAGTACAGCCAGACGCGCGGCGAGTTGCTCGACCAGCTCGCCTACATGCTGGGCGGTCGCGCGGCCGAGGAACTCGTCTTCCACGACCCGACCACCGGCGCGGCCAACGACATCGAGAAGGCCACCAAGGTCGCCAAGGCCATGGTCACCGACTACGGCATGACCGAATCGCTGGGGGCGGTGAAGCTCGGCACGGGCAACACCGAGCCGTTCCTGGGCATGCAGGCCGGCATGGGGGGCCAGCGCGACCACTCCGAGGAGGTCGCCGCCCTCATCGACGCCGAGGTCGCTGCCCTGGTCAAGAACGCCCACCAGGAGGCGTTCGACGTCCTGGATGAGAACCGCGACGTGCTGGACGAGCTCGTCCGCCAGCTCTTCGAGCACGAGACCCTCGACAAGGAGCAGGTCGCGCGCGTCTTCGAGCCGCTGCGCAAGCGCCCGCGGCGTCCGGCCTGGACGGGGTCGCCCGACCGGCAGCCCTCCGACGTCCCGCCCATCGACCCGCCCGAGCGGAAGGCGCCCGAGCCGTCCCTGCCGCCGGGGCCCGGCGGCCCCTGGGGCCAGGGCCAGCCCGGTCAGCACCCCGGCCAGCCGGGACAGCCCCAGCCGGGCCAACCGCCCGCCCAGCCCGGACCCTGGCAGCCCGGACCGCCGGTCGGACCGTGGGGCCAGCAGCCCCCCGGCCCGTACGGGCAGCCCCCGCAGCAGGGCCCCGGCCCGTGGGGCCAGCCGGGTGGGTACCCGCCGCCGGCGCCCCGACCGCCGGTCGGCCCCGGCGAGGGTCCGCTGCCCGGCCAGGACCCGCAGCCCCCGCAGGGGCGTTGAGATGGCGGTCGACCAGGCACGCGCCGCGGCCGCCGTCCGTGAGCTCCTGCTCGCCGTGGGGGAGGATCCCGACCGCGACGGGTTGAAGGACACCCCCGCGCGGGTCGCCCGCGCGTACGTGGAGATGTTCGCCGGCCTCGACCAGGACGCCGCCGACGTGCTCGGCACGGTGTTCGACATCGAGCACGAGGAGATGGTGCTCGTGAAGGACATCGAGCTGTGGTCGACGTGTGAGCACCACCTGCTCCCGTTCCACGGCGTCGCGCACGTGGCCTACATCCCGAGCCGCGAGGGCAAGATCACGGGCCTGTCCAAGCTGGCCCGGCTCGTCGACGTGTTCGCTCGGCGTCCCCAGGTCCAGGAGCGGCTGACCGGCCAGATCGCGGACGCCCTCGTCGCGCACCTGGCCCCGCAGGGGGTCATGGTCGTGGTGGAGGCCGAGCACCAGTGCATGACGATGCGCGGCGTCCGCAAGCCCGGCAGCAGGACGGTCACCTCGGCGGTGCGCGGGGCCCTCCGCAATGCCGCCACGCGCGCCGAGGCCATGAGCCTCATCATCGGCTGAGGCGCCATGGGCACGCAGGTGCTGGGCATCCTCAACGTGACGCCCGACTCGTTCTCCGACGGTGGCCGCTGGGTCGACACCGAGGCGGCCATCGCGCACGGCCTCGCCATGGTCGCCGAGGGCGCCGCGATCATCGACGTGGGCGGCGAATCCACCCGCCCCGACTCGGACCGGGTCGACGAAGCCACCGAGGCGGCCCGCGTGGTCCCGGTGGTGCGCGCGCTGGTGGACGCCGGCGTCCAGGTCTCGGTCGACACCACCCGCGCCAGCGTCGCCGCCGCGGTGCTCGAGGTCGGGGCCACCTGGATCAACGACGTCTCCGGCGGCCTGGCAGACCCGGGCATGCTCACCACGGTCGCGCGACGCGGCGGCTCCTACATCACCATGCACTGGCGCGGACACGCCCGCGAGATGGGCGCGAACGCCGTCTACGACGACGTCGTCGCCGAGGTGGCCCGCGAGCTCGCCGCCTGCCGGGACGCCGCCCTGGCCGCCGGGATCGCGCCCGACAAGCTCGTCCTGGACCCGGGCATCGGCTTCGCCAAGACGGCCGCCCACAACTGGGCGATCCTGCAGCACTGGGACGCCCTGGACGCCCTCGGCTTCCCCCTGCTGCTCGCGGTGAGCCGCAAGCGCTTCCTCGGCACGCTGCTCGGCACGGCCGACGCCCCGCGGCCCCCGCACGAGCGGGACACCGCCACGGCCTGGCTGTCGGGTGCGTTCGCGGCCCGCGGGGTGTGGGGCGTGCGGGTCCATGACGTCCGGGCCAGCGTGGACGCGATCGCCGCGGCCACGACGCTGGCCGGCCGATCGGAGGAGCGATGAACGACGACCATCTCGTGACCATCCGGCTGCGCGGCGTGCGCGCCACCGGCTTCCACGGCGTCTTCGCCTTCGAGCGTCGTGAGGGGCAGGTGTTCGTGGTGGACGCCGACCTGGAGGTCCGGCGTCCGAGCCTGGCGGATGACCTGACGACCACCGTGGACTACGGTGGGCTGGCGGACGCCCTCGTGGCGGACGTCGAGCGCGACCCGGTCGACCTGATCGAGACCCTGGCCGGGCGGCTCGCCGAGACCTGTCTGGCCGACCCGCTCGTCGAGCGGGTGACCGTCACCGTCCACAAGCCGAACGCACCGATCGCGGTCCCCTTCGGGGACGTGTCCGTGACGTGCACGAGGAGGAAATCGTGAGCTATCCCGTCGAACTCGACCTGGACACCCTCAGTGGCATGGTGCCGCTGCGTCGGGTCGTCTTCTCCCTGGGCGGCAACCTGGGCGATGTGCCCGAGACGCTGCAGAAGGCCGTCGATGCGATCGCGTCGACCCCCGACGTCGTGGTCACCGACGTGTCCTCGGTGTACCGCACCGCGCCGGTCGGCAAGACCGACCAGCCCGACTTCTACAACATCGTGCTGCTCGCCGAGACCATGATGACCTCGGACATCCTGCTGGAGCGCATGCAGGCCATCGAGACCTACCTGGGCCGCGAGCGCGGCGAGCACTGGGGGCCGCGCACCATCGACATCGACCTGATCCGCCTGGGTGATCGGCACCGCGAGGACGAGCACCTCACCCTCCCGCACGCGCGCGCGCACGAGCGTGCGTTCGTGCTCGTCCCCTGGCTGGAGGCCGACCCGAACGCCGAGCTGCCCGGCCACGGCCCGGTCGCCGACCTGCTGGCCGACCTGGACGCCTCGGGCGTGGAGCGCGTCGAGGACCTGGCGATCCACCTGCCGTGACCGACGGACCGACGATCCGGCCCACCCGGGGTGGCCACGTCCTCGGGGCGGCACTCGGGGCGCTGGTGTTCGTCGGGCTGGTGCTGGTGTGGTGGCAGGGCCAGGGCGGGACGCTCCCGGTGCCCGGGGCCGTGTCGTGGGCGTCCGTCCTGCTCCTCGCCGTCGGGATGGGCTGGCTGGCGCGCCAGACGCGCCGCACGCTGATGCGTGACCCCGGCTCCCTGGATCCGCAGCAGGCGGTCACGCGCTTGCTGCTCGGCAAGACCTCCCAGATCGGGGGCGCCCTGCTCGGGGGCGCCTATGCGGCCCTGCTCGGCCTGTCGCTGGGCGGGCTGCCCGCGCCGCTGGCCGTCGAGCGGGTGGCGCACGGCGGCGCGGCCGTCGTGCTGTGCGCGGCGTGGGTGTGGGCAGGGCACGTGCTGGAGGCGTCCTGCCGGCTGCCCGATGATCCCGAGGATCCGGACGTCGATTCGCCCGACACCCGGCATGGCAACCCCGCCGCGTGACGCCGGTGGCCTAGCCTGAGGTCGTGAGTACCACTGCCTCCGCACCGCGCACCCGCCGCCGCATCCTGATGGTGGCCTGCCTCCTCGGAGGTACCGTCCTCTCCCTGGGCCTGATGGTCGCCAACCAATGGGTCCCGTTCCTCGACTGGGTGGCCGTGGTCGTCGCGCTCGTCGCCGGCTTCCTGGCCACGTGGGCCGCCCTGGTGGAGTTCCGCGACTGGCGCGAGCGCGCGATGGACGAGGCGGCCGCCGACCGCGCCGCCGAGCGGACGCGCACCCAGGAGCTGCACGCCTCCCAGCGCGCCGTGCTCACCACCATGGACGCCCGGGTGCAGGCCATCGCGGGCGCGCTCGGCGAGGCGCGCACCGAGCTGGACGCCACCCGCACCGAGCTGGTCGACGTCAAGGTCGCCCTCGGCGAGGCCACCGCCCAGGCCTCGCGCCTGCGCGGCGACAACGAGGCCCTGCGCTCGGAGAACCGCACCCTGCGTGCCGACCTGGACGCCGCGCGCACCGTCGACGACGCCGCCGAGGTGCTCACCCTGCCGCGTCGCCGGCTGACCGAGGGCGACGCCGAGTGGGGCGCGCTCGAGGCCCCGACCGTCGTCGACCTCGACCTGCAGCGCCTCGCCCAGCCGTTCGTCGCCGAGGTGCAGGCGCGCCACGCGAACTGATCTTTGACACGAAACCCCCGGCCGTTTGGGCCGGGGTTTTCGTCTGTCTCGCCCCTCCTGGTCGGGGTACTGGTCGACCTACTTGTCGAGGTCGCCGGCCACCCAAGGCAGGGAGGCCACGGCGGTGGCGAGGTCGTCGAGCGCAGTGCCGGGCAGCACGGCCGCCCAACTGGAGACCAGCGCGAACGACGGCGTCCTCAGCCGCAGCCGCCAGGGCGTCTTCTCACCTCGCGACGTCACGACCATGCCCGCGCGCCCCAGGGGAGCCTCGACGCGGGCCAGCCAGTCGCCTTCGGGCAGCTTCACGATCTTGGGCAGGTGGGCCTGCAGCGGCCCCTCGGGCAGCGCGTCGAGCAGCCGGTCGACGAGACCGGCGGACGCGGTGACCTCGGCGGCCAGGTGGACGAATCGGGCGTGGGCGTCGCCCGTGCGGGGAGCATCGACGTCCAGCAGGTCGTGGTGGGCGGCCCACGGTTCCTCGTGGGGGCCCTCGCCGCGGCGCAGGTCGGTGTCCACCCCGGACGCCCGGGCCACCGGCCCGGCCAGGCCGAAGGCGTCCACGTGGGCGGCGCTGACCGGCGCCACGCCCGCGCCGAGGCCCCCGTCCAGCGCGCTGCCCACCTCTTGGGCGAGGGCGGACGCCGCAGCCAGCGTCTCGCGTTCGGCCGCCGCCCACGCCGGCGTGATGTCGGCCGCGACGCCGCCGAGCCGGGTGGCCATCGGGTGCAGGCGATTGCCGGTGAGCTCGGCCAGGCGGGTGCGGAGCTGTTCGCGGACGCCGTCGGTCGCGAGGTCGGGCCGACCGAGCGCGTGTCCGATGAAGGACAGGTACGCCAGGTGGGAGGCGACGCGGCTGTGCTCGGCCAGCACCGCACGGATCCAGCGGGCGCGGGCGGGCACCTCGATGCCCAGGGCGTCCTCCACGAGCCGGGCCAGCGTCCATTCCCCGAAGAACGGGGCCTGCCAGTCGTGCCGATTGGCGAGGCTGAGTGCCTGGCGGTAATCGCGGGCGGTGAGGATCATCTCCACACCGCGGTGCAGGGCGCCCGGGCGGGGGTCGATATTCCGGATTCGCCCGTCGGACTCGATGACGTGAACATCCAGGAGTCCGGCGCTTGTGGGATGCGTGGGGCCCACGTCGATCCACGTCCCGGAAAAGCCCGGATCAGGAATGCCGCCGATGCGGTACACGGTTTCGTTGCCTGTCACGAGCCGATTGTATTTCGCACATTGCTTCGACGGCCAACGCAGGATAAGTTGCAGCATGAACCACGCGGGGCGTTGTCCCGATCATCCCCTGGCGTTTTGGGAAAGGAACGTGCACATGGCACAACGAGTACGTATCGAGCTGACCGATGATCTGCTCGGTGACGGCACCCCGGCCGAAGAGACGGTGACATTTGCCCTCGACGGCATCAGCTACGAGATTGATCTGACGCAGGAGAATGCGGCCAAGCTGCGCGACGGTCTCGCATCCTGGGTTGCCGCGGCTCGTCGGGTCTCGGGCCGCAAGACGGCCCCCCGAGCGGCCGGTTCCGGTCGTCGGCCCCGTACGGGCGCCGGTTCGGCCGGCGAGATCCGCGAGTGGGCGCGCTCACAGGGCATGGAGGTCTCCGACCGTGGCCGCGTCCGTGATGACGTGCGGGCCGCGTTCGAGGCGGCGCACGCCTGATCGTCACCTGATTGACGCACCGAGGGTGTCCTCGGGCCTGGATTCCAGGTCCGGGGGCACCCTCGCCGCATCCGGCCGGTCTCGCCGACAGCGAACAGGGAACACGAAGCGCCCCGGGGGCGTTGACTAGACTGACGAGAACACGACCCCGGATTGGGTTCGTGCCGGCGATACGCCGGAGATCAAGGAGAGCTCATGTTCGATCGGTTCACCGACCGCGCGCGACGCGTGATCGTCCTGGCCCAGGATGAGGCGCGCCTGCTCAACCACAACTACATCGGCACCGAGCACCTCCTGCTCGGCCTGATCCACGAGGGTGAGGGAGTTGCCGCGAAGGCGCTGGAGTCCCTCGGTATCTCGCTCGAAGCGGTGCGCGCGCAGGTGGAGGAGATCATCGGCCAGGGTCAGCAGGCCCCGACCGGCCACATCCCGTTCACCCCGCGGGCCAAGAAGGTGCTCGAGCTCAGCCTCCGCGAGGCGCTCCAGCTCGGCCACACGTACATCGGCACCGAGCACATCCTGCTCGGCCTCATCCGCGAGGGCGAGGGCGTCGCCGCCCAGGTGCTGATCAAGCTGGGGGCGGACCTGAACCGCGTCCGCAACCAGGTGCTGCAGCTGCTGTCGGGCTTCCAGGGTGGCGAGAAGCCATCCACGGCCGGGGCCCCCGAGGCGCCGCCGCAGCAGGGCAACCAGACGATCCTCGACCAGTTCGGTCGCAACCTCACCCAGGCTGCGCGCGAGAACCAGCTCGACCCGGTGATCGGCCGCGAGAAGGAGATCGAGCGCGTGATGACGGTGCTGAGCCGTCGCACCAAGAACAACCCGGTCCTGATCGGCGAGCCCGGCGTGGGCAAGTCCGCCTGCGTCGAGGGCCTCGCCCAGCAGATCGTGCGCGGCGACGTGCCCGAAACCCTGCGTGGCAAGCAGATCTACACCCTTGACCTGGGCGCGCTGGTCGCCGGCTCGCGTTACCGCGGTGACTTCGAGGAGCGCCTGAAGAAGGTGCTGAAGGAGATCCGCACCCGCGGCGACGTGGTGTTGTTCATCGACGAGATCCACACCCTGGTGGGTGCGGGTGCCGCCGAGGGCGCCATCGACGCGGCGTCGATCCTCAAGCCCATGCTGGCCCGCGGTGAGCTGCAGACGATCGGCGCGACCACGCTGGACGAGTACCGCAAGCACATCGAGAAGGACGCCGCGCTGGAGCGCCGCTTCCAGCCGATCCAGGTGGCCGAGCCGTCCATCGCGCTCACCATCGAGATCCTCAAGGGATTGCGCGACCGCTACGAGGCGCACCACCGCATCACGATCACGGACGCCGCCCTCACCGCGGCAGCCCAGATGGCGGACCGCTACATCCAGGACCGCTTCCTGCCCGACAAGGCGATCGACCTGATCGACGAGGCCGGCGCCCGCCTTCGCATCCAGCGCATGACGGCGCCGCCGGACCTGCGCGAGATCGACGAGCGCATCGCGGTGACCCGGGGCGAGAAGGAGGCCGCCATCGACGGCCAGGACTTCGAGCGCGCCGCCAGCCTGCGCGACGACGAGAAGAAGCTGATCGCCGAGCGCAACCAGATGGAGGAGCGCTGGAAGAACGGCGACCAGGGCGCGCCGGCCGAGGTGGGCGAGGAGGAGATCGCCGTGGTGCTCTCCAGCGCCACCGGCATCCCGGTGTTCAAGCTCACCGAGGAGGAGAGCGCACGCCTGCTCCAGATGGAGGCCGAGATCGGCAAGCGCTACATCGGGCAGACGGACGCCGTGAAGGCGCTGTCCCGCTCGATCCGGCGTACGCGTGCGGGCCTGAAGGATCCGAAGCGTCCCAGCGGTTCGTTCATTTTCGCCGGCCCGTCCGGTGTGGGAAAGACCGAGCTGACCAAGGCGCTGACCGAGTTCTTGTTCGGCGATGAGGACGCCCTCATCACGCTCGACATGAGTGAGTACTCCGAGAAGCACACCGCTTCGCGGATGTTCGGTTCCCCTCCCGGATATGTCGGTTACGAGGAGGGCGGCCAGCTCACCGAGAAGGTGCGGCGCAAGCCGTTCTCGGTGGTCCTGTTCGACGAGATCGAGAAGGCCCACCCGGACATCTTCAATTCACTTTTGCAGATCCTGGATGAAGGTCGCCTGACCGACGCCCAGGGCCGCGTGGTGGATTTCAAGAACACCGTCATCGTGATGACCACGAACCTCGGTACGCGCGACATCTCGAAGTCGGTGAACCTGGGATTCAGCCGGTCGGATGATCCGGTGGGTGGTTACGACAAGATGAAGGCGAAGGTGTCGGATGAGCTCAAGCAGCACTTCCGCCCCGAGTTCCTGAACCGTGTCGACGAGATCATCGTCTTCCACCAGCTCACGCAGGCCGACATCGAGCGCATCGTCGACCTGATGGTCGCTGAGGTGGAGAACCGCCTCGCCGATCGCGACATGGGCATCGTCCTCACCGACGCGGCCAAGACGTCGATCGCCAAGCGCGGCTTCGATCCGGTGCTCGGTGCCCGTCCGCTGCGTCGCGCCATCCAGCGCGACATCGAGGACATCCTCGCCGAGAAGATCCTGTTCGGGGAGCTGACCCCCGGCCAGATCGTCGTCGTGGACGTCGCCGAGGAGGGTTCGGAGCTGCCGTTCACCTTCACCGGCGAGCAGCGCGCCGAACTGCCCGACCATGCGCCCGCTGACCTGAGCGGCACGCAGGAGGGCTGAGCCCTTGATGCACCGAGGGCCCCTCACCCAGCCGGGTGAGGGGCCCTCGTGCTTGTGCGGGGGAGGGGTCAGGCCGCGGTGAACGTGATCAGCGGCTGGTTGTCGGCGTCGGCGAAGGTCAGGACGTCGCCTTCTACGCTGAAGTGGGCGGTCTGCTCCATGAGCGCGATGAAACGATCCTCTTGGGCTTCCACCTCAGGTGTGGAGCCTATGGCGGTGCCACTCCCCTGACGGAAGGTCACGTTACCGGGGCCGTCCTCGGTGACAAGCCAGCCCAACGTGTTGAGCCCTCCCGAGCTCACCACGGGCGGTAGCCCCTCGACGGGTGGGTCCGTGACGAGGCGAAGCATGAGGATCTCCGGGCTCGGGGTAGGCGGGGTGAGTTGGCCGTCCACGCGGAGCGCGGTGACGTTCCACGTCTTGTCTCCCAGGGCGGCATCCAAGGATGCTCCGCCGGTGCAAGCCGCCAACGTCGACAGGGTGAACAGCGCCAAGAGTGCCGCTACCAATCGGCGCGCTCGGGACATCTGGGAGTAGCGCATGAGGCACGTTACCGCCGGATCGGGGGGGGCGGCCAGTCTGTCGGCCCCCTTGATCGTCAGGCCTGACCTGTCCGCGGAATGTGCTCCCTCGACGTGGTGCACGTGCACCGGGTGGAAGGAGCACAATTCGCGTACAGGTGGGCCCGGCCTCAGAGGCGGACGCCGTCGGCGTCCGATCGAGCCAACCCGTCGGCCAGCAGGGACGCCAGGGCCCGCTCGGCCTGGGTCGGGTCGGACGTCCACGCGGCCAGGAGTCGCTCGCGCGGGACGGGGGCCTCGGCGTCCCGCAGCACGCCCAGCAGGACGCCGCGGCACTGCCGATCGGTCCCGGCGTAGGTCTGGCCCACCCGGGCCGGGCCGTCCCAGGCCAGACGCCCCGCAGCGAGCCAGGCGCAGGCGTCCCGGACGGGGCATGCTCCGCACGACGGGGTCACCGCCGTGCAGACCAAGGCCCCCAACTCCATCGAGGACGCCGCCCAGACCGCCGCGTCGGCGTCCGTCTCGGGGAGCCAGGCATCCGCGCGTTCACGCTCGGCCCGGGTCAACGTGGCGGGCGGGAACTCGACGCCGCCCTCCAGCCGAGCGAGCACCCGGCGCACGTTGGTGTCGAGCACCACGTGGCGGCGCCCGTGCGCGAAGGAGGCGATGGCGGCTGCGGTGTACTCCCCGACGCCGGGCAACGACCGCAGCGTGGCCAGGTCGACGGGCACCTCGCCGCCGCGCTCGTCCCGGATCGCCACGGCAGACGCGTGCAGGCGCTGGGCCCGCCGCGGGTAGCCGAGCCGCCCCCAGGCGCGGACGGCTTCGCCGGGCTCCTCGGCGGCCAGGGCGTCCGGGGTGGGCCAGCGCTCCAGCCACGCCTGCCACACCGGCAGGACGCGGGCCACGGGAGTCTGCTGCAGCATGAACTCGCTGACCATGACGCCCCACGGTGTGCAGTCGGGATCGCGCCACGGCAACGGGCGTGCGTGGTCGGCGTACCAGGCCGCCACGCGGGCGGCGAGGGCGGGGCGATCCATCTAGTTGGTCAGCGCCCGCTCGGCGATGTGGGCCAGCCCCTCGCGGACCTGCCGGGCCAGCTCGGGGGTGACGCCCTCGACGGCGGTCAGCTCGGCGGTCGAGGCGGCGTACAGGGCGTTCAGGTCACCGAAGGCGTCCACGAGCTGTGCCCGGACACCGGCGGGCAAGCGCGGGATGGACGCGAGCTGGCGGATGCCACGCGACCGGATGGGCGAGTCGAGGTGCAGGCCGTCACCCAGGCCCAACGACCGGGCCACGAGGACGATGTCGAACACCTCGTGGTCGTCGAGCTGGGACAGGTGCGCGAACGGCATCGCCTCGGCATCGGGGGCGACATAGTCGCGCTGCAGCAGCGAGGACAGCGGCGTGATGTCGTCGATGAGGTCCCGCAACTGGAGGGCCGCCAACCGTCCGTCGCCGCCCAGCGCGGTGATGTAGGTGGACGCCTCGTCGGCCAGCCGGTTGGTCATCTCGACCCGCTGCGCCACGTGCGCCAGGTCCCGCACCGTCACCGAGTCGTGCACCTCGCGGCTGGTGAGCTGCTCGAGCGAGTCGGTCAACCGAAGGCGTGCCCCCTGGATCGCCGCCAGCGCCTGGCTGGCGCGGTCGAGCAACTGGTCGGGGCGCGGGATGACCTGGCGGCCGGCGCCGGCGAACACCGAGATCGTGTCCATGGACGCCGACACCGTCACCACGGGCAGGCCCACCTGGCGGGCCACGCGCTCGGCCGTGCGGTGTCGCGTCCCGGTCTCGGTCGTGGGCAGCTCGGCCGACGGGGACAAGTGCACGGCGGCGGCCACGATGCGCGTCAGGTCGGGGCTGAGCACGATCGCGCCGTCCATCTTCGCCAACTCGCGCAGGCGGGTGGCGTTGAACGGGATGTCGAGGGTGAAGCCGCCGGTGGAGATCGCCTCCAGTGCCTCGTTGCTGCCCAGCACCACGAGCGCCCCGGTGTGCCCGGCCACGATCCGGTCCAGCCCGTCGCGCAGGGGGGTGCCCGGTGCGAGCTGGAGGATCTCGTCCGGCAGCCGTCCGATGCTCACGCGTGCCTCCCCGGGGGCGTCTGAGTGTGGGGACCAGTCTAGGTCGTGGCGGGGCCCCCCGTGGCGAAGGCGGCCCGCAACGCCTCGTCGATCGAGGTGACCTCCACCACCCGGATGCCCTCGGCTGCGGCCTCCCGCCCGGAGCCGGCCGGCACGATCGCCCGCTCGAAGCCCAGTCGCGCCGCCTCGGCGAGCCGACGGCCCAGGGCGGGCACCCGACGCACCTCGCCCGACAGGCTGACCTCGCCGATGGCCAGCAGTGAGCCGGCGGGCTCCTCGTCGCGCAGGGCCGAGGCCACCGCGATGGCCAGCGCCAGGTCGGCCGCCGGGTCGCTGAGCCGGACACCGCCGACGGTGGAGGCGTACACATCGCGCGTGTGCAGCTTGTGGCCGGCCCGCCGCTGCAGGACCGCCAGGGTCAGGGTGACCCGCGCATTCTCCAGGCCGTGCGTCATCCGCCGCGGCACCTGCAGGCTGGTCGGGACGACGAGCGCCTGCACCTCGGCGACCAGCGGACGCCGCCCCTCCAGGCTCACCGTCACGCAGGTGCCCGCGGTCGGGCCACGCCCGGAGGTGAACAGGCCCGACGGATCCGGCACCTCCCGAATCCCCGTCTCGGTCATCTCGAAGCAGCCCACCTCATCGGCGGGGCCGTACCGGTTCTTCGTCGCGCGCACCATGCGGAAGCCGCCGTGCCGCTCGCCCTCGAAGCTCAACACGACGTCGACCAGGTGCTCCAGCGTGCGCGGGCCGGCGAGCGCCCCGTCCTTGGTCACGTGCCCGATGATCAGCACCGCCATGTTGCGGCGCTTCGCCGTGCGCACCAGCGCGTTGGTCACCTCGCGTACCTGCGCGACCCCGCCGGCCACCCCATCGGTGCCCTGGGCCTGCACCGTCTGCACCGAATCCAGCACCAACAAGCTGGGGGAGTGCTCCTCGATGTGGCCCAGCACCACCCCCAGGTCGGACTCCGCGGCCAGGAACAGCTCCTCGTGCAGCGCCCCCGTCCGATCGGCCCGCAGCCGGACCTGGGCGGCCGACTCCTCGGCCGTCACGTACAGCGTCCGACGCCCGGCAGAAGCCCAGTGGGCCGCCACCTCCAGCAACAGCGTCGACTTGCCCACCCCCGGCTCGCCGCCCAGGAGCACGACCGCGCCGGGCACCAGCCCGTCGCCGAGCACCCGGTCGAGCTCCCCGATCCCCGTCCGGACGCCCCGGGCCGCGTTGGCCGCCACCTCCGTGATGCGCACCGCGGGCTGGGCGGGCCGCTGGGAGGCGACCTCGCGGGCGGAGGCCACCGCCCCCTCGGACAGGCTGCCCCAGGCCTGGCACTGGCCGCAGCGGCCGACCCAGCGCCCCGTCGCCCACCCACACTCGGTGCAGCGGTAACTCGTCGTGCTCTTGGCCATGCTGGACAACCTACGACCCCGGGCAGACAAAACCGGACGCCGCGGCGTCCGGCCTTGTGGTGCGGGGGTCAGATGGTGACGATGCCCTGGGGGCAGCGGAAGGTGACGGCCTCGATGCCGGGATGGCCGTTGGGGGAGTTGAAGGTCAGCGCGACGCCGTCGAAGACCGGCCCGAGCTCCTCCCCGATCCACTCCGAGACGCGCTCCGGCGAACCGGACAGGCGGATCTCCAGCAACTCGACCGGCTCCGGCGGCAGTGCGGAGGGGCGGACGTCCTCATCGCTGGTCCACTTCACGAAGAAGGGGAGCTGCGGGTCGGCCATGAGGCCCTTGATGCCGATCTGCTTCCAGTCCAGGCGGCGCCCGTCGGGGAACTGGCGCGAGCCCTCGACGGCCTCGCGCTCCAGGCGGGCCTCCAGCGGGGCCATGTCGTCGACCTCGAGCACCCAGGCGAGCCAGCCGCCGCCCAGCTCCGTGCGGGCGCGGACGGCCTGGCCGAACACGGCCTTCTCGGCCGCGGGGTGCTCCAGGACCTCGACCACTTCCAGGAAGCGGCCGTGATCCAGCGACAGGATGTTGTTGCGGGTGCCGAATCGGGGGTGGAAGCCGCCATCGCGGAACGAAACCCCCAGCGTCTCCTCCAAGCGCGCCACAGCGGGAGCAAGACCATCCGGGCCAGCGGCGAAGGAGAGATTCGACAGGCGCATGACCACATTCAAACCCATCGGTGCACACCCGCGCCAATCGGCGGCGAATCTGCCTGTGAGCAGGTGTATCACGATGTCAAGAGGGTCCCTCGCGCGGGCTCTGGATCCGGGGCTCTATGCTGGGGCGGGTGAGTGGCAAGCCAGCATGGCCCGGGCCGGGCGCGGGCAAGACCCCCCGGATCGGCCTGTCCACCTCGTCGGTCTACCCCGAATCCACGTCGAGCTGTTTCGAGCTGGCCAGCCGGCTGGGCTATGACGGCGTCGAGGTGATGGTGGGCATCGATCCCGTCAGCCGTGACGTGGACGCCCTCGTCCAACTCCGCGAGTACCACGACGTGGACGTCCTCTCCATCCATGCGCCCACCCTCTTGGTGACCCAGGGCACGTGGGGCAATGACCCGTGGGAGAAGCTCGAACGCTCCGCCCTGGCCGCCCACCGGCTGGGGGCCGACTCCGTGGTGGTCCACCCGCCGTTTCGGTGGCAGCGCTCGTACGCGCAGGGCTTCGTCGAGGGCATCCGACGCCTCGAGCGCACCACCGGCATCATCTTCGCCGTCGAGAACATGTTCCCCTGGCGTGGCCCTCGCGGCACCGAGGTGCGCGCCTACTCCCCGGGGTGGGACCCCACCGACCGCGACTACGACCACCTCACCCTGGACCTCTCGCACGCCTCCACCTCGCGGCAGAAGTCGCTCGACCTGCTCGAGGCGTGGGGGGAGCGGCTCGCCCACGTCCACCTCACCGACGGGGATGGCTCCATCGCCGACTCCCACCTGTTCCCCGGCGAGGGCGACCAGGACGCCCACACCGTGCTGTCCACGCTGGCGTCCCGCGGTTTCGCCGGGCACGTGGTGCTGGAGCTGAACACGCGCTCGATCGGGTCCCGGTCGGCCCGTGAGGACGCCCTGGCCCGCGCCCTGGCCTGGACGCGGGAGGCCCTCACCGTCCCGGCGGTCTCGTGAGCGCGTCCCTCCCCGGGGCAGCGCCGGCCGCGCCCACGGCGTCCGGTCGGCCCCGGTACCTCACCGAGGTGCTGCTCGTGCTGGGCATGTCGCTGGGCCAGTCGGCGATCTACTCGCTGCTGTCGATCATCGAGAAGCTGACCCGCGACGTCCCGCTGAACCAGCAGACCACGACCATCAACAACTCGGTCACCCCCGACCGCAGTTGGCTCGACCTGGCCTACCAGCTCGCCGGCATCGGCTTCCCGCTCGTGCCCATGCTGATCTCGCTCTACCTGCTGAAGCTCACCGGGGACCGGGTGGGCATCGGCTTCGACCTGCGGCGTCCCGGCTTCGACCTGGCCCGCGGATTCCTGGCCGCGGCCGTCATCGGTATCCCCGGCCTGGCGTTCTACTTCGCCGCGCGCGAGCTCGGCTTCAACACCAATGTGGCGCCGGCGAACCTGGCCGCGCACTGGTGGACGATCCCGGTGCTGGTCGGGTACTCGCTGATGAACGGGATGCTCGAAGAGGTCGTCATGCTCGGCTTCGTGCTGAAGCGCTTCGAGCAGATGAGGATGGGGCCCTGGGTGGCGATCGTGGTCAGCGCGGTGATCCGCGGGGCGTACCACCTCTACCAGGGGTTCGGGGGCTTCGTCGGCAACATCGTGATGGGCCTGGTCTTCGGCTGGATGTACCGGCGCTGGGGGCGCGTGATGCCCCTGGTGGTCGCCCACGTGATCCTCGACCTGGTCAGCTTCATCGGCTACGCCCTGGTCGCGCCCTACACCGACTGGTTCTGAGCCCGGCCGCGGGTGCCTGCCCGCGGCAACACGGTGGGACGCCTCGGCCACCGGACGGTGCCCGCCCTAGGATGACCCGCATGCGTGTTGGAGTTTTCGGTGCGACCGGTCAGGTCGGTCAGGTCATGCGTGCCCTCCTGGAGGAGCGCAACTTCCCCCTCGACGAGGTGCGGTTCTTCAGCTCGGCCAAGTCGGCCGGGACGGTGATCCCGTTCAAGGGCACCGACGTCACCGTCGAGGACACCGCCACCGCCGATCTCAGCGGTCTCGACATCGCGATCATGTCGGCCGGCGCCACCATGTCGCGGGAGTACGCCCCGAAGGTGGCCGCCCTGGGCGCCACCGTCGTCGACAACTCCTCGGCCTGGCGCAAGGACCCCGAGGTGCCGCTGGTCGTCAGCGAGGTCAACCCCGAGGACGCGGTCAACCCGCCCAAGGGCATCATCGCCAACCCGAACTGCACCACGATGGCGGCGATGCCGGTCATCAAGCCGCTGCACGACGCTGCCGGCCTCACCCGCCTCACGGTGGCCACCTACCAGGCCGTCTCCGGCTCGGGCGTCAAGGGCGTCGAGGCGCTGGCCGACCAGGTCGCTGCGATCGAGGACCCGAAGCCGCTGGCCCTCGACGGGTCCTCCGTCCCGGCGGGCGACACCGCCCCCTATGTGGCCCCCATCGCCTACAACGTGGTCGCCATCGCCGGCTCGATCGTCGACGACGGCTCCGGTGAGACCGACGAGGAGCAGAAGCTCCGCAACGAGTCGCGCAAGATCCTGCACCTGCCCGACCTGCTGGTCTCGGGCACCTGCGTGCGCGTGCCGGTGTTCTCCGGCCACAGCCTCGCGGTGCACGCCGAGTTCGAGCGCGACATCACCCCCGAGCAGGCGACCGAGCTGCTCAGCAAGGCCCCGGGCGTCCAGCTCGCCGAGGTGCCGCAGCCGCGCGTGGCCGCCGGCGCCGACGACGTGTTCGTGGGCCGCATCCGCCAGGACCGGGGCGTGCCCGGCAAGCGCGGCCTGGTGCTGTTCCTGAGCGGGGACAACCTGCGCAAGGGCGCGGCGCTGAACGCGATCCAGGTCGCCGAGCTGCTGGCCGGCCGCAAGTGAGCCACACCGCCCTCATCGGCACCGGCGTGATGGGGGAGACCCTGCTCGCCGGGCTGCTGAAGGCCGGCTGGGCCGCCGCCGACATCGTCGGGGCGGACCGGCGCCTGTCGCGGCGTCAGGAGCTGGAGGGACGCTACGGCGTCCGCTGCCTGCCCGAGGCGTCCGATGCCGTCGCCGGGGCCGACACCGTCCTGTTGCTGGTCAAGCCCCAGGACGTGCCCGACCTGCTCCCCGAGCTGGCCCCCCATCTGGGCGAGGGCACGTTGCTGGTCTCGCTGTGCGCGGGCGTCACCACCGCGCAGATCGAGCAGGCGCTGCCGGCGGGGACGCCGGTGGTCCGGGTGATGCCGAACACGCCGGCCCAGGTGGCCGAGGGGATGGCGGCGATCTCCGCCGGGGCGTATGCCAGCGAGGTCGACGTGGAGAAGGCGGTGCACATCATGGAGGCCGTCGGCCAGGCCGTGGTCGTGCCCGAGCGCTACCAGGACGCCGTCACCGCGATTTCCGGCTCCGGGCCGGCCTACCTGTTCTTCGTCGTCGAGGCGATGATCGACGCCGGCGTCATGCTGGGCCTGCCCCGCGACATCTCCACCAAGCTGGTGAACCAGACGATGTTCGGGTCGGCCAAGCTGCTCGTGGAGTCCGACAAGCACCCCAACCTGCTGCGCGAGATGGTCACCTCGCCGGCCGGCACCACCGCCGCCGCGCTGCGCCGGCTGGAGGAACGCTCGGTGAAGGCGGCCTTCATGGACGCCATGGAGGCGGCCCGCAACCGCTCCCTCGAACTCGGCGGTTCCTGACCCCCCGTCCCCAATCCCCCGGCAGGGTCGATCAGGGGCGGCGCAGGCGTCCCAACGGACCACCCTGACGGCGTGCGGCGTCCTCGGCCGAGGACCGCACCCCGGCCTCGATCTCGTCCAGCCGGTGCTCGATGTGGTTCAGCCGCTGGTGCAGGTGGTCGAACTGGCCCTGCAGGTAGCGGGTGAGGTAAAGCAGCTCGCCCAGGCCGCGCTCGGCCACGGCGTCCTTCAACTGCTCGTCGCGCAGCAGCAGGTCGGCGCGGGCGTGCTCGTCCAGCGCGGCGACGCTGTTGGCCAGGGCGCCGTCGGCGGCCTCCCGGTGGTGCCAGAAGGCCAGCGTCTCGTCGATCAGGCCGACCGTGTGCCGGCGCAGCAGGCGCAGGTGGAAGTCCCAGTCCCCGACCACGCGCAGGCCCTCGTTGAACGGCCCGATCGTGTCGTGGACCGCGCGCCGGTACAGCAACTGGATCGGCACGAACCGGTTCGTGCGCAGCAGGTCCGACAGCGAGATCGCGGGCAGCTCGGGCCAGAACTCATCGCGTCCGGTCTCGGTGATGCGATCGCCGTCGACGCGTTCGCGCACGATCTGGGTGCGCACCACCACGCCGACGTCGTCGGGATGCGCGTCGAGGTGGGCGACGGTGCGCTCCAGGAACTCCGGCGCCCACGTGTCGTCGTCGTCGTGGATGCACGCGTACTCGCCGCTTGCCACCGCGAGGCCGGCGTTGCTGGCGGACTCCATGCCGACCGATTCGGTGCGGTGCAGCACGCGCACGCGCTCGCGAACGGACGCCTCGAGCGCGGCCACCGCGGCGTCCACCGGGGCGGGGGCGCCGACGTCGTTGACGACGATCAGTTCCCACGCGGTGAAGGTCTGGGCGGCCACGTCGGCGAGGGCGCGGGCGAGGAGGACGGGTCGGTCCTTGGTGCGCATGACGATGCTGACGCGGGCGGTCATGCGGCTCACCCTAGCCAACTCGTTTGGTCGCCGCCCACCGGGGGGCGTAGACTACTGTCCTTGCGGGCCCTCGTCGGGTCGGCACACCGTTTTCATCATTTCCCCGCCCCTGCGGTTCGGGGGCGTCCAGAGGAGAGACACACGTGGGTTCTGTCATCAAGAAGCGTCGCAAGCGCATGGCCAAGAAGAAGCACCGCAAGCTGCTGAAGAAGACGCGCATCCAGCGTCGCCGCGCTGGCAAGTGAGCTTCCGGCGCCCATGACGTTGCCGGACGCCCGTGTGGTCGTCCTCACCCGTCAGGGGTGCCACCTGTGCGACGACGCGCTCGCCATCATCGAGACGGTCTGCCGGGACCAAGCGGTTTCCTGGCAGGCCGTCGATGTCGATTCTGACCCCGACCTGCGCGCCCGCTACACCGATCACGTCCCCGTCACCTTCGTCGACGGCGAGCAGCATGCCCTCTGGTTCGTGGACGCGGACCGCTTGGTCGCCGCGCTCGGCTGAGCGCCTATCCTTGCCCCCATGCAGCCGACCATCGTCCACGTGTGCCGCCATGGGCAGGTCGAGAACCCTGACCATGTGCTGTACGGACGCCTCGACGGCTTTGGGCTGAGCGAGCTGGGTCGGCGCATGGCCGAGCGCCTGGCCGATCACTTCGCCGACACCCCGCTGGCCCGGTTGGCCACCTCCCCGCTGCAGCGCGCCCGGGAGACCCTGGCGCCCATCGCGGCGCGTCACCCCGACCTCGAGGTCACCGTCGAAGAACGCCTGCTCGAGGCCGAGAACGTGTTCGAGGGGCGCTCGTTCGGCCGCTACAGCCAAAAGCTGCTCAACCCCGCCCACTGGTGGCACCTGCGCAACCCGTTCAAGCCGTCCTGGGGCGAGCCGTACCCGGCCCTCGCCGCCCGCGTCCGCGCGGCGCTGGACGAGCTCGCGGCGTCCGTGCCGGCCGGCGGGCAGGCGCTGGCCGTGTCGCACCAACTGCCCATCTACGTGGCCCGCCTGGTGGCCGAGGGGCGCGGTTTCGTGCACAACCCCGCCGGACGCGAGTGCCGCCAGGCCTCGGTGACGAGCTTCCACTACGTGGAGGGGCGTGTGGTGCAGGTGGCCTACAGCGAGCCGTGCGCCGACCTGTACCCGCCGAAGTCCCGCATCTTCCGGCCGGGGATGTGAGAGGCGTGCACCGTCGAGGTCTCCTGATCGGGCTGGCCGCGTCCGTCCTGCTGGCCGGGTGCGGCGCCACGCCGAGCGCCGAGGGCGGCTTCGTCGGCGGCGACGGGTCGCTGACGATCGTGCCGGTCGCCGAACGCCAGCCGGCCCCCCAGATCACCGGCGAACTGCTGGGCGGGGGCACCTTCGACTCGGCCGACCTGGCCGGTCAGGTGATCGTCTACAACGTGTGGGGCTCCTGGTGTGCCCCCTGCCGCAAGGAGGCGCCCGCGCTCGAGGCCGCAGCGCAGGCGTCCGCCGGTCGCGCCAGCTTCGTCGGCATCAACACCCGCGACCTCGACCAGGGCCCCGCCCTGGCGTTCACCCGTGCGTTCGGCATCACCTTCCCGAGCGTGTTCGACCCGGACGGACGCGAGTTGCTCAAGTTCGGCACCCAGCTCCCGCCGTCGGCGATCCCGTCCACGTTGGTGGTGGACGCCCAGGGTCGCGTCGCCGCCCGCGTGCTGGGGGAGACGACCGAGGCCACGATCCGCGGGTTGGTCGACGACGTGGCGGCCGAGTCGTGACCCCGTTGGACATCGGCGCCTGGTTCGCCGAGGCGGCCGGAGGTTCGATGCTGTTGGCGTTGCCGGTGGCGGTGCTCGCCGGCGTGGTGTCCTTCTTCTCCCCGTGCGTGCTGCCGCTGCTGCCCGGCTACCTCAGCTACGCGACCGGCCTGGCCGCCACCGATGTCACCACCGGCCGCGGCAGCCGCGGGCGCATGCTGGCGGGCACCTCGCTGTTCATCGCCGGGTTCGCGCTGGTCTTCGTCTCCACCGGCGCCCTGTTCGGCGGGCTGGGCAGCTTCCTGCTCACGTGGAGCCGGCCCATCTCCATCGGCATCGGCGTGGTCGCCATCGCGCTGGGGCTGGTCTTCGCCGGCGTCATCCCGCTCGGGCAGGGGACCTACCGGGTGGGCCGCGCCCCGGCCGTCGGCCTGGCCGCCGCGCCCCTGCTCGGCATCGTGTTCGGCCTGGGCTGGACGCCGTGCATCGGTCCGACGCTGGGGGTGGTGCTGACGCTGGCGCTGAACGAGGGCACCGCGCTGCGCGGGGCCGTCCTGGCGCTGGCGTACGCGCTCGGCCTGGGCGTCCCCTTCCTGATCGCCGGGCTCGCCTTCGACCGCTTCGCCGGCACGCTGGACTGGGTCAAGCGGCACCACGCCCTGCTGCAGAAGGTGGGCGGGGGCGTCCTCGTCATCGTCGGCCTGATGCTGGTCACCGGCCTGTGGGACCGCCTGATGGGCGTGTTCCGCCAGTGGGCCTCGGCGTACGGGCTGGTGATCTGAGGTGAAGTGGCTCCGGCTGTTCTGGGTGCAGCTCACCTCGATGCGCACCGCCCTGCTGCTGCTGTTGGCGCTCGCGCTGGTCGCCATCCCGGGGTCGATCCTGCCGCAGCGCCCGGTCGCGCCCATCCGGGTGAACGACTGGAAGGAGGCGAACCCGGCCGTCGCCGACCTCTACGAGGCGCTGGGCCTGTTCGACGTGTACGGCTCGCCCTGGTTCGCCGCGGTGTACCTGCTGCTGACGGTGTCGTTGATCGGCTGCATCCTGCCGCGCATCGCCGTCTACACCCGTGCGGTGGGGCAGCCGCCACCCCGGACGCCCAAGCGGCTGGACCGCCTCCCCGAGAGCGCCTCGGGCACGACCGCGCTGAGCCCGGCCGCCGCGCTGGACGCCACCCAGGCGGCCCTGCGCGCCAAGCGGTTTCGCGTCCTGCGCACCGAGGACTCGGTGGCCGCCGAGCGCGGCTACCTGCGCGAGTTCGGCAACATCGTGTTCCACCTCAGCTTCGCGCTGATGCTGGTGGGCATCGCCTGGAACACCCTGTTCCACTACAAGGGCGAGGTGATCGTGGTCGAGGGGCAGGCCTTCAGCAACAACCTCACCCAGTACGACGACTTCACCGCCGGCGCGGCGTTCTCGCCGGACAAGCTCCAGCCGTTCACGGTCTGGGTGGACGGCTTCACCGCCAAGTTCGAGACCGGTGAGGTGCAGCGCGGCGCCGCCCGGGTCTTCGAGGCCGACGTCCGCATCGCCCACGTGGACGGGGTCGACGAACAGGCCCGGATCGAGGTCAACCACCCGCTGGTGGTCGACGGCACGCAGATCCACCTCATCGGCCACGGCTACGCCCCCGAGGTCACCGTCACCGACCCCCGGGGCGACGTCGCCTACTCCGGCCCGGTCGTGTTCCTGCCCCAGGACGGCAACTTCACCTCGCTCGGCGTCATCAAGGCCCCGGACGCCAGGCCGGAGTACCTCGGCTTCGAGGGATTCTTCCTGCCCACGGCCGTCGTGGACGACCAGGGGCCGCGCTCGGTGTTCCCGGACGCCCTGGCCCCCGAACTGTTCGTCAACGTGTGGACCGGCCCGGTGCGCGACGAGACCGGACGCCCCGAGTCGGTGTACTCCCTGAGCAAGGACGGACTGGAGCAGATGCGCACCCCCGAGGGGGCCGTGGTGACGTTCCGGATCGCGCCCGGCCAGGTGATCGACCTGCCTGACGGGTCGTCGCTGGCCTTCGACGACTGGCGTCGCTGGACGAAGCTCCAGGTCTCGCACGAGCCCGGCCAGTGGCTCGTCATCGCCAGCGTCGGGCTCGCCGTCGCCGGGATGATGCTGAGCCTCTACATCCGGCCGCGCCGCCTGTGGGTCCGGGTCCGCGAGGACGAGGACGGCACCACCCGGGTGGAGGCCGGAGGGCTGGATCGGGCAGACTCGTCGGTAGGCTTGGCCGACGATGTCGCGGAACTGGCGACGCTCGCCGGTGTGCAGGACGCCCAGGCCGAGCACCACGACACCCAGGAGGACACACCGTGACCGGCGCCTATTCGAGCCTCCCGATGGTGACGTCAGCCGTCATCTACCTGCTGGCCCTGATCGCGCACGCGATCGAGTGGGCGAGCGCACGGCGTCCGGTGGCGGTGCCCGAACTGGTGGGGGCTGGTGCCGGTGCCGGTGCCGGTAACGGCACGCCCGCGCCCACGGCGTCCGAGCCCTCGACGACCGACGACCCGGCCGAGCACCGCGTGACGTTGTTCGGCCGCATCGGCGTCGCGCTCACGCTGATCGCCGCGCTGAGCCATGTGGCCGGCGTGGTGCTGCGCGGGGTGGCGGCGGAGCGGTTCCCGTGGGGCAACATGTACGAGTTCGTGACCAGCTCGCTGGCGTTCGCCGCCGTGTTCTACCTGGTCGTCGTGTGGCGCAAGGGCTGGACGTGGCTGGGCCTGCCGGTGACGTTGCTGCTGTCGGTGGGCCAGGGGCTGGCCGTCACGGTGTTCTACGTGGCCATCGCACCGCTGGTGCCGGCGCTGCACTCGGTGTGGTTCATCATCCACATCGTCGCTGCCGCCATCGCGGGTGCGGCGTTCAACGTGGCGGCCATCGCGGCGATCCTCTACCTGATCCGCCAGCGGGCCGAGGAGAAGGGGACGCTGTCGGGCTACCTGGCGCGCCTGCCGCATTCGTCGACGCTCGATGACTTCTCCTTCCGGCTGCACCGCTTCGCCTTCCCGCTGTGGACGTTCACGATCCTCGCCGGCGCCGTCTGGGCCGACTACGCGTGGGGCCGCTTCTGGGGCTGGGACCCGAAGGAGACCTGGTCGCTGGTCACCTGGGTCGTCTACGCCGCCTACCTGCACGCGCGCGTGACGGCGGGCTGGAAGGGACGCCGGGCCGCCTGGCTGGCCGTCGTGGGCGTGGCCACCTTCTGGTTCAACTTCATCGGCGTGAACCTGCTCGCGGTCGGGTTGCATTCCTACGCCGGGATCTGACCGATCTGGGAAACTGGCCGGGTGCGTACCTTCGACCTGATCATCATCGGTAGCGGCTCGGGCAACTCCCTGGTCGACGAGCGTTTCGCCGACTGGGACGTCGCGCTCATCGACGACGGTGCCCGCTTCGGGGGCACCTGCCTCAACTACGGCTGCATCCCCACCAAGATGTTCGTCCTGCCGGCCGACTACCTGGTCAGCCCGGCGGACGCCGCGGCCGTCGACGTCACCGTGCCCACCCCGAGCGCCGACTGGAAGACCGTGCGGGACCGGATCTTCGGGCGCATCGACCCCATCTCCGAGGGCGGCGAACGCTGGCGGGCCCAGGCCGACAACGTCACCCTCTACCGCGACACCGCCCGCTTCGTGGGCGAGAAGGTGATCGAGGTGGCCGGCGAGCGCATCACCGCCGACCAGGTCGTGATCGCCGCCGGCTCGCGCTGCACCTCACCCGCCACCATCGACGGGCTCGACGCGGCGTGGGATTCGGGCCGCGTGCACTCCTCCGACACCATCATGCGCATCGATGAAGTGCCGGACCGGGTCGTGATCCTCGGTGGTGGTTTCATCGCCGCCGAGTTCGCCCACATCTTCAGCGCGTTCGGGGCCGGCGTCACGGTGGTGGCCCGCTCGCCGCTGCTGCTGCGCCACGAGGACGAGGAGATCTCCCGCCGCTTCACCGAGGCAGTCGCCGGCCATCTCGACCTGAAGCTGCTGCACACCACGCGCGCGGTCGAGGCCGACGCCGACGGCGTCCGGGTGCACACCACCGACGCCGACGGGACCGACCACGTGATCGCCGGCGACCTCCTGCTCGTCGCGACCGGACGCCAGCCCAACAGCGACCGACTCGACCTGACCGCCGGTGGGATCGCCCTCGACGAGGGTGGTTTCGTGCTGGTCGACTCCCACCAGCAGACCTCGCAGCCGGGCGTGTGGGCGCTGGGCGACGTCTCCTCGCCCTGGATGCTCAAGCACGTGGCCAACCACGAGGCGCGCGTCGTCCAGCACAACCTGCTGCACCCCGACGACCTGGTCACCTCCAACCACCAGGCGATCCCGCATGCCGTGTTCAGCCACCCGCAGATCGCTGCGGTCGGGCTCACCGAGGCGGCCGCCCGGGCCGCCGGGCACGACGTCTCCGTGGCCGTCCAGCCCTACGGCACCACCGCCTACGGCTGGGCCCTGGAGGACACCGACAGTTGCGTCAAGCTCATCGCCGACCGTGCCACGGGCCAGCTGCTCGGGGGGCACATCATCGGGCCCCAGGCGTCCGCCCTGATCCAGCCGGTGATCCAGGCGATGGCGACCGGACTGGACGCCGCGACCATGGCCCGCGGCCAGTACTGGATCCACCCGGCGCTCACCGAGGTGGTCGAGAACGCATTGCTGGCGCTCGAGCTGGACGCCTGAGGCCCGGCTGGGCTCTCGGCTTGGGATCTCAGCTTGCGCGCTCAGCCCTCGACGCGGAGCTGGCCCTGGACCTGACGGGCCTGGGCGAGCAGTTCGGGGCGTGAGTCGGGGATCGAGGCGTAGAACAGGCTCGCCGAGGCGGTGCCGGTGTCCACGATCATGATCAGCGCGGTCTCGCCCTTCTCGTTCAGCCCCGGGATGTCGAAGGTGAGGTGCATCTCGACCAGCCACGCGTTGTGGCCGTCCACGGTCGTGGCCTGGTTGACGCGGTCGGTGCGGTCCAGTTCGGCGTCGCCGTAGAACACGCCCAGGATGCAGCGGGTCACGATCTCGGCCCCCTGCTCGGGGGAGAAGAAGCCGTCGCCGGCCACGAGCTCGCCCACGACCATCGAAGCGACCCAGTTGGCGCCGGGCTCATAGTTCGGCTCGACCATCACCGACTGGCCGTACACGTCACGCCCGAACGGGACCCGGACCTCCTCCTCGATCGAACCCCACGGTGAGCCCAGCAACGGATAGGAGAGCTGGCCACCCTGGACCCGTCCGGGGGGATGCACATGCGGCGGCCCGGGGGTCTCCTCGACCAGCGACCGGCGCGGCGGACAGATCGGCGCCGTCGGATTCGACGGGGGGATCTCGTTGCGTCCCGGGAGGCCTCCCCGGCTCAGGAACACCAAAGCGCCCACGATCAACCCGGCCAACAACAGCCCGACCAGCACCAGCACCGCGATCGGTCCCGCCCCGGAACGTTGCGGCCCCGGATCCACATAGCCCTGCGCGTATTGCTGTTGGCCGTACTGCTGCCCGTACTGCTGTTGTCCGTACTGCGGCTGGGTCCCGGCGGTGATGGGCAGCGTTCCCGGCGGCTGGTTGGGCCCCTGGGGTGGGGGTGGCCCGAGTGGACCGGGAGGTCCCGGCGGCTGGGGAGGCCCGGCGAACGGATGGGCCGTGACGTGGGGCGTCCATTGTTGGCCGTCCCACCACCGGAACAGGGCGTGCTGCCCTCCGGGGTCGGGATACCACCCTGCCTTGCTCATGGGGCGAGTCTAGGCGGGACGCCTGGGTGACTGCTGGTTTGGGACCGCTGGTTTGAGTGCCATGGCACGCAAACGAGCGGTCCCAATCGGGCAGTCACGAAATTGCCTGTGGATAACTATCGCCTCTCCGGCGGAGTCGGCCATTTCATCCACCACGATGGAGTCATGGACACCCCCACCTCCATCCCACCGATGCCAGAACCGGACGCCTCGTCGCGCTCCCGCGCCGACCGGGCAGCCGCCGCGCGCCTCGAACGGGAACGGCGACACCAGCTCGCGAAGCGCCTCGCCCAGCCCTATGAGGGTCTCGCGACCCGCAGCATGCTCCACGCCGCAGGGCTCACCCGCGGCCAAGTGCGGAGCCAGATCGAGCACGGGGCCTGGCGCGCCGTGGGACGCCACACGCTCGACGTGACCGGCGTCGAGCTCACCGGCCGGGCTGCGTGGTGGCTGGCCCTGTGGGAGTCCGGACGCTCCGCGGCCCTCGACGGCATCAGCGCGTTGCAGGCCGCCGGGCTGACCGGATGGGACGAACCGGTGGTCCACGTGTCGGTGGCCAATGGTGCGCACGTCCGCCCCCTGGTGGGTGTGCGGCACCACCGGCCGCGCATCCTGGGCCGGGTCATCGAGTCCGAGTTGCGGCGGACGGCACCCGAGGTGGCGGTGCTCCGCGCTGCGCAATGGGCCCGCAGCGACCAGGCCGCCGCCACCGTGGTGGCCATGGCTGTCCAGCAGCGGCTCCTCCCGGGAGCCGCACTGATGGAATGCTGGGGACAGGTGCAGGCATCGAAGCGCCGCGGACTGCTCACCGAGGTCATCGGGGACGTCTGCGACGGCGCCCACTCCCTCTCCGAGCTCGACTTCGCCCGGCTGTGTCGCGCGCGTGGCCTGCCAGGACCCACCCGCCAGGCACTTCGGACCGGCGCAGGCGGCCGCGTCTACCTCGATGTGCTGTGGGAGGAGCTGGGGGTCCATGTCGAGATCCAGGGAGCGCACCACAATCAAGGGCTCGCCGGCGTCGAGGATGCCCTGCGCTCCAACAACCTCCAGATCGACAACGACGTGAAGGTCACGCTGCACATCCCGGTGCTGGGGCTCCGTCTGCGTCCCGATGCCTTCCTCGACCAGGTTGAACGGGCCATCAACGCGGCCATCGGGCGTCCTGCAGCGTGACTGCTGAAAAGGGACCGCTGGTTTGCGTGCCATGGCACTCAAACCAGCGGTCCCAAACCAGCAGTCAGCCAACCGGACGCCCCCAAGGGAAGCCGACCAGCCGCGCGACGATCAGCCGCAGTAGCCGATCAGCCGAAGCGACCGGTGATGTAGTCCTCGGTCGCCTGGACGCTCGGGGTGGAGAAGATCTTCTCGGTGGTGTCCATCTCGATGAGCTTGCCGGGCTGTCCGGTGCCGGCGATGTTGAAGAAGGCGGTGGTGTCGGAGACACGGGCGGCCTGCTGCATGTTGTGGGTCACGATCACGATCGTGTACTTGGACTTGAGCTCCTGGATCAGGTCCTCGATCGCCAGGGTGGAGATGGGGTCCAGGGCGGAGCACGGCTCGTCCATCAGCAGCACCTCGGGGGCCATGGCGATGGCGCGCGCGATGCAGAGGCGCTGCTGCTGGCCGCCGGAGAGTCCGGAGCCGGGAAGGTCGAGGCGGTTCTTGACCTCTTCCCACAGGTTGGCGCCGCGCAGGGCCTTCTCGGCGATCTCGTCCTGCTCGGTCCGGCTCGCGTTCTTGTTGTTCAGGCGCAGGCCGGCGAGCACGTTCTCCTTGATCGACATCGTGGGGAACGGGTTGGGGCGCTGGAACACCATGCCGACCTTGCGGCGCACGTTCACCGGGTCGACCCCGTTGCCGTACAGGTTCTCGCCGTCGAGGGTGATCTCCCCGTCGACGTAGGCGCCCGGGATGACCTCGTGCATGCGGTTGAGCGTCCGCAGGAAGGTCGTCTTGCCACAGCCCGACGGGCCGATGAAGGCGGTGACGGCGCGGGGCTCGATGGTCATGTTGACGTCCTCGACAGCCTTGAACTTGCTGTAGTAGATGTCGACGTTCTTGGCTTCGATTCGCTTGGACATGGCGGTGGTTCTCCTTGGGTTATCGGCCGGTCTTCGGGGCGAATCGCTTGGCGATCAGCCGGCCGACGAGGTTCAGCAGCATGACGATCAGGATCAGGGTAAGGGCTCCGGCCCAGGCGCGGTCCCAGTAGGGCTCACGCGGGATGCCCGGACGGGCGTACTGGTCGTAGACGAACACCGGCAGCGTCATCATCGCGCCCGAGCCCGGGTTCGTGTTGAGCGACTGGGTGAAGCCGGCAGCGATCATCAGCGGGGCGGTCTCGCCGATGATCCGGGCCAGGGCCAGGATGACGCCGGCGACGATGCCCGAGATGGCGGTCGGGATGACGATGCGCATGATCGTCTTCCACTTCGGGACGCCCAGGGCGTAGGACGCCTCGCGCAGCTCGTTGGGGACGATCCGCAGCAGCTCCTCGGTGGAGCGGACCACCACGGGGATCATCAGCACCGACAGGGCGACCGCGCCGGCGAAGCCGTTGACGGTGCCGATACCGAACAGGACGCCGAACAGCGCGTAGGCGAACAGGCCGGCGACGATGGACGGGATGCCGGTCATCACGTCGACGAAGAAGGTGATCGAGCGGGCCAGCGGCTTGCCCTGGCCGTACTCGGCGAGGTAAACGGCGGTCAGCAGGCCGATGGGCACCGAGATCAGCATGGCGATGCCGGTGATGATCAGCGTGCCCCAGATGGCGTGGGCCGCACCGCCACCGGCACCGACGACGTTGCGCATCGAGTTGCCGAAGAAGCCCGGGTCGAGGCGGCTGATGCCGTTGCCGACGGCCGTGACCGTCACGGAGATCAGCGGCAGCAGGGCCAGCAGGAACATGCCGATGACGATGTGCTTGGCCAACCGGTCGGCGGCGCGGCGTCCGCCCTCGACGGTCAGCGAGGCGATGTGCATGGCGACCAGGAACACGACGGCCGCGAGGGCGACGCCCAGGCCGATGCTGAACGAGCTGGTGAGCAGCCAGGCGGCGAGGAACCCGACCGCGAGGGAGGCCAGGCCGACGACCCAGGTCGTCCAGCCGGGCAACTGGCCGGCGGTCAGGGAGCTGCTGTCAGGCGCGGAGGAGCGCTTCGGGGTCAGGGTGGCGGTGGACATCAGTTGGCTCCCGAGAAGGCGGCGCGACGGCTGACGATCCAGCGCGCGAACATGTTGACGGCCAGGGTGATGATGAACAGCACCAGGCCCGAGGCGATGAGCTGGTTGATCTTGAGGTCGTAGGCCTCAGGGAAGCTCAGGGCGATGTTCGCCGCGATGGTGTTGGGGTTCTGGGCGGTGAGCACCTCGAAGGAGATGCGGTTCTGGCCCGAGAGGATCATGGCGACGGCCATGGTCTCGCCGAGCGCGCGGCCCAGGCCGAGCATGATGGCGGACACGATGCCGGCGCGGGCGAAGGGGAAGACGGCCATCGTGATCATCTCCCACCGGGTGGCGCCGAGGGCCAGCGAGGCCTCCTCGTGCAGCTTCGGCGTCTGGAGGAACACCTCGCGGCACAGCGACGTGATGATCGGCAGGATCATCACGGCCAGCACGATGGAGGCGGTGAAGATGGTGCGGCCGGTGCCGGACGCCTGGCCGCTGAACAGCGGGAACCAGCCCATGTAGGTGGTTAGCCACTGGTGGAGCGGGCCGAGCGCGGGGGCCAGGACGAAGAAGCCCCACAGGCCGAAGACGACCGACGGCACGGCGGCCAGCAGGTCGATGATGTAGCCCAGCGTGGCGGCAAGGCGGCGCGGGGCGTAGTGCGAGATGAACAGCGCGATGCCGATCGAGACGGGCACCGCGAGCGCGAGCGCGCCGATCGCAGCCCAGATCGTGCCGAACGCGAGGGGGAGCACCCAGCCCCAGAAGCCCTCGATGGGCAGGTTGCTGGTGTAGCCACGGGCCGCGATGTCGTCGGCGGACGCCGTGAGCGCCGGGAAGGCGCGCAGCAGGAGGAAGGCGGCCACAGCGGCCAGGATGACGAGGATCGCGATACCCGACCCGGTGGACAGGCCGGTGAAGACCTTGTCGCCGACACGGGGCTTGGACGGGATCAGATCAGAGTGAGCGCCCCGGTCACGGGGGGCCTGCGTTTGTTGACTCACTGCACCTCCTGCGCAGTTGTGGTGGTCTGGGACCGAAGGAACGGGTGCCCGCCCCGCCGAGGGATGGGCACCCGTCCTGCTCCGGAGAGTCGATCAGGAGATCGAGTCGACAGCGGCCTTCAGCTTCGACTGCATGTCCGCCGAGATGGGGGCGTTGCCGGCAGCAGCCTGAGCGGCCTTCTGGCCCTCGTCCGAGATCATGTACTCCATGTAGGCCTTGACCAGCTCGGCCTTGGCGTCGTCCTTGTAGTCCTCGCAGACCATCGCGTAGGCGACCAGGGCGATCGGGTACGCACCCTCGGCCTTGCGGTCGAGCTCGAGCGCGTAGTCGTGCTCGCCACGGCCCTCGACGACCGGGGAGTTGTCGACGAGCTTGGCGGCGTCCTCGGCGGTCGGGCCGACGAACACGTCACCGGACTTGACCTCGACGGTGCCGAGGTCGCCGGCCTGGGAGGCGTCGGCGTAGCCGATGGTGTTGGTGCCACCGGTGACGGCGTCCACGACACCGGCGGTGCCCTGGGCGGACTCGCCACCGAAGGCGGCCGGCCACTCACCGTCGGCCTCCTCGGTCCACACCGAGGGGGCGGCCTGGGAGAGGTAGTCGGTGAAGTTCTCGGTGGTGCCCGAGTCGTCGGAGCGGTGCACGGCGGTGATCGGGGCATCCGGGAAGGTCACGCCGGAGTTCGTGGCGGCGATGGCCGGATCGTTCCAGTTGGTGATCTTGCCGGCGAAGATGCCCGCGACGGTGTCGGCGTCGAGCTGCAGCTTGTCCACGCCCTCGACGTTGAAGATGATCGCGATCGGGGAGATGTAGACCGGCAGGTTCAGCGCGTTGGACTCCGCGGTGCAGGAGCCGAACTTGCCGGCACCCATCTCGTCGTCCTTGAATGCGCGGTCGGAGCCGGCGAAGTCGACGGCACCGGAGGTGAAGGACTCACGGCCCGCACCCGAACCGTCGGGGGAGTAGTTGATCGTGACGTCGGCGTTGGCGGTCTGGAAGCCCGCGATCCAGGTCTGCTGGGCAACGCTCATCGAGGAGGCGCCACGGCCGGCAAGGGTGCCGGACAGCGTCGAGGCGGGGGCCGGGGCGGAGGTGTCGCCACCACCGGCGGTGTTGGCCGGAGCCGGGGCCGGGGCAGTGCCCTCGTTACCTGCACAGGCGGTCAGGGACAGCGCGGCGGCGGTCAGGACGGCGAGCGGGGCGCCGATCTTCTTGAGCTTCAAGGGATTTCCTCACGTGCGAGCGTTCGGGGTTCTTCCCCGAGGTCGGACTTTTCCGTTTCCGAGAGGGACGGTAGAGGTCCTTGGTGAAGAGACTCAGGCGTGAAGATGAACGAAACGTGAACGAGGTGTCTCGATCCGGACAAGGGCCGCCTGCCCCGCTAGTGTCAGGTCCATTTCTGCGTCAGCACAAGGGGCGGTGGAACTCCACGGCAACTTGGCGGCCCTCGGCGTCGAGGTGGGCGATGATCGTCGCGGCGGTCTGCATGGGCCGGTTCGGGACGCCCACGGCGTCCAGCATGGTCGGCAGGACCGGGCGGTGACCGCAGACGGCCGTGGCGGTCGAGGAGCGCGCAGCCTCGCGGGCCAGTTGCGTCATGAGCTTGCGGACGCCGGCGGGGTTGTCCTCGCCGACCTCCTCGGACAACACCGCCCAGCCAGCCACGTCGAGCCGGGCCATGCGTCCGTAGGGGGCCAGCGTCTGGATGCACCGCGTCGACGTGCTCGAGGCCAGCGACCGGACGCCGAACGCCTCCAGCAGCGGGATGAGTCGGCTGCTCTGCTTGCGCCCCCGGGAGGTGATGGGGCGGTACTGGTCGCGGTTGGACCAGTTCTTGCGGTCCATGGCCTTGGCGTGGCGCACGATGAGGAAGGGTGTGGTGTCGGGCAGCTCGAGCGCCCGGGTGAGCACGCGCCGCTCGTCGGGGTAGGTCATGCGTTCGAGGGCCCGCTGGGGGGTGAGCCAGGCGACCTTGTCCACTTCCTTGTCCGGCTTGCGGCGGCTCGTCTCCACCGGCCGGGCGCGCCAGTAGTGCACGACCTTGGTGCCGCTGCCCACCGGGTAGCTGATTGTGCCGATGGGGTGGCGCAGGGCGACCTTGACGCCGGTCTCCTCCCACGTCTCGCGGGCCGCGGCCACCGCCTCGTACTCGTCGGGCTCCAGGTGGCCCTTGGGCAGGCTCCAGTCGTCGTAGGCCGGGCGGTGCACCAGCAGGACCTGGGGCTGCTTGCCCTCGCGCTCCCGCAGCGTGACCGTGCCGGCCGCCACGGTCACCTTCTTCTTCTTGCTCATCGAGCCTCCGTCCGCTTGGCGCCCAACGTGGCGATCAGGTGTTCCTGCGCATCGCGCAGCGGCGTCCCATCCTCGTCCGTGGTGCGCATCGACCACGTCGTGTCCTCCAGCCACCACGATGCCGTCTCGGGGCTGAACGCCAGGTCGAACAAGTCCCCGACGGCGTCCAGGTGGCGTTGCTCGCCCAGGGGCACGATGACCTCCACGCGGCGGTCCAGGTTGCGGTGCATCAGGTCGGCGCTGCCCAGGTGCACCCGCGGCGTCCCACCATTGGCGAACCAGTACAGCCGGCTGTGCTCCAGGAAGCGCCCCAGGATCGACCGGACGCGGATGTTCTCGCTCAGCCCGGGCACGCCGGGGCGGACCACGCAGATACCGCGCACCAGCAGGTCGACCGGGACGCCCGCGCGCGAGGCCCGGTACAGGGCGTCCACGACCGTCTCGTCGACCAGGGCGTTCACCTTCAGGCGGACGCCGCTGGGGCGTCCTGCCTCGGCGTGGGCGATCTCGTTCTCGATGAGCGCGACCAGACCCGGCCGGACGCCGTGGGGGGCGACCAGCAGCCGGCGGTACTCCTGCCCGCGGGTGAGGCCGGACAGATGGTTGAAGACGCGGCCCACGTCCTCGGTGATGGCGGGGTCGGAGGTGAGCAGCCCCATGTCCTCGTACACGCGGGCGGTGCGGGGGTGGTAGTTGCCGGTGCCGATGTGGGCGTAGCGGCGCAGGCCCTCGGGTTCGTCGCGGACGACCAGGCACATCTTCGCGTGCGTCTTCAGGCCGAGGACGCCGTACACGACGTGGCAGCCCGCGCGTTCCAGCGTGCGCGCCCAGCGGATGTTGGCCCGCTCGTCGAAGCGGGCCATGATCTCGACGACGACCAGCACCTGCTTTCCCGCCTCGGCGGCCTCGACGAGGGCGTCCACGATCGGGGAGTCGCCGGAGGTGCGGTAGAGGGTCTGCTTGATGGCCAGCACCGACGGGTCCGCGGCGGCCTGCTCGACGAAGCGCTGCACCGACGTGGCGAAGGAGTCGTACGGGTGGTGCAGCAGGACGTCGCGTTCGGCCAGCGCCGTGAACAGGTCGGCCGGCTGGGAGGTCTCCACCTCGGCCAGGTCGGGGTGGGTGTGGGGGAGGAAGCCGGGGAAGGCCAGGTCCTCGCGCGCCACGGCGTCCGCCATCTGGCCCAGGCCGGTGAGGTCGAGCGGCGCGGGCAGGCGGAAGACCTCGCCGGGGGTGATGGCCAGCTCTTCGAGCAGCACCTCGAGCAGGTCCGCGTGCATGTCGGCCTGGACCTCGAGGCGAACCGGGGGGCGTCCGACGCGGCGGCGCAGGATCTCCTGCTCGAGGGCGTGGAGGATGTTCTCGGCGTCGTCCTCCTCGACCTCGAGGGCTTCGTTGCGGGTGAGCCGGAAGGTCGACCAGGTCAGGATCCGCATGCCGGTGAACACCGCCCCCAGGTGGTGGCCGATGATCTGTTCCAAGGGGAGGAAGCGCCCCTCCTCCAGCCGGTGGAAGCGCGGCAGGTTCGCCGGCACCTTGACCCGCGCGAAGGCCCGCTGCCCGGTGGCGGGGTGCTGCAGCAGGACGGCGATGTTGACCGACAGTCCCGAGATGTAGGGGAAGGGGTGGGCCGAGTCGACGGCCAGCGGGGTGAGGATCGGGTAGAGGCGTTCGCGGAACAGCTCGCCCATCCGCTCGCGCTCCTGGGCGGTGAGGTCGTCCCAGTCGAGCAGGTGGATGCCTTCGGACGCCAGCGCCGGGCGCACGTCGGTCGCGAACACCTGCGCCTGGGTCTCGGCGAGGGTGCGGATGCGCGACAGGAGCCGCTCGTGCAGGTCGCGCGGCTGGATGCCGGAGGCGCCCGGCAGGGCCAGCCCGGCGTCGATGCGGCGCTTGAGCCCGGCGATGCGGACCATGAAGTACTCGTCGAGGTTGGAGCTGAAGATCCCCAGGAAGCGGGCGCGCTCCAGCAGGGGGATCCGGTCGGCGTCCCGGGCCAGGTCGAGGACCCGGTTGTTGAAGTCGAGCCAGGACAGCTCGCGGTCCCGGAACCGGCCCGCAGGCAGGGGGCTGTGGCTGGGACTCACCGTGCTCCTCGTGGTCGGGCGCGGGTCAGGCCGGGCTGTGGTCATGGCTCGTGCTGGGGCGGTAGAGCGTATCGCTGTGGGCGATGCGGAAACCACTCCGCTCGTACAGGCTGACGGCCTTCTTGTTGCCGGCATCGACGTACAGGATCACCCGGCTCGCCCCGCCGTCGGCGAGGTGCGCCAGCCCGGCGTCCAGCAGGACGCCGCCCAGGCCCAGGCCTGCCGCGCGCGGGTGGACGCCCAGCACGTACACCTCGCCGGTGGTGGCGTCGTGGCGCTTGGTCCAGTGGAAGCCGACCACGCCCTCGGCGTCGGTGGCGAGGATGAGGCCCGCCGGGTCCCACCACGCTTCGGCCTGCCGGTTGGCCAGGTCGGTGGCCGAGAAGTGACCCTGTTCGGGGTGGTCGGCGAAGGCGGCGGCGTTCACGGCGAGGAAGCCGTCGGCGTCGGCGTCCGTGAAAGGTCGCAGCGTGATGCCCTCAGGAGCGCTGCGGGGGGTGGTGGGTTCGAGCGCCCGCTCCATGATGTGCAGGCCGCGGGCCGGGACCAGGTCGCGGGCCGCAGCGAAGCGTTGCGCCCCGTGCAGGTCCCCGAACGCCCACACGGCCGGTTCGGCGACGTCGGCGAGCAGCGAGGTCAGCAGAGTGGTGCCGTGGCCGGCGCGGCGGTGGTCGGGGTGGACGACGAGCTGGCCGGTCGCGTTGTCCGGGTGCCACTGGGCGTACCCGACCAGGACACCGTCGGCGGCGGTCGCGAGCCAGTGGGTGGCCTCAGAGCGGGTGAGTTGCAGCCGGGCCTCCTCGTTGAGGGGGGCGGTGCCGTCGGCGGCCTCGGCGGACGCCACCAGGGCCAGCACGGCATCGCGCTGGTCGGGGCTCAGGCTGGTCAGGGACTCCACGGCTCCACCTTACGGCCCGGCCGCCACCCTCACCCGTCCTCGGACAGCAGACCGCGGATGTCCTCGGCGCTCAACGGTGCGGCCAGGTCGGACGCCGACCCCACCACCTCCTCGAACAGGTGCTGCTTGCTCGCGGCCAGGGCGACGACCTTCTCCTCGATGGTGTCGGCCGAGACGAGCCGGTACACGTTGACCGGCTTGTCCTGGCCGATGCGGTGCGTGCGGTCGATGGCCTGGGCCTCGGCCGCCGGGTTCCACCAGGGGTCGAGGA
>JAUNSA010000219.1 GCA_030539405.1 Propionibacteriaceae bacterium | reverse complement strand
GCGCGCGTGAGCGAACGGTGAACAACTGATGAGGGTTCTCCCACGACGCGCCCTGCGGCTCAGAGCAGGGTGCCGACCACCTGCACGAGGAGGATCTTCACGATGATCCCCAGCGCGAACAGGGCGGCATAGCCGGCCTCGATGCGGTCGTCGTCGACGCGCTGGGTGGCGAAGCTCAGCACCGCCGGCTGGCCGACGAACCCGGCCAGACCCCCGGCGGTGCGCGGCGCGGACAGCCCAAGCAGGCGTCCGCCGATCCCGAACACGAGCGCGCTGGCCGCAAGCACCGCGAGGGCGAGGGCGCCGACGCGCAGGCCGGTGCCGGTGAAGGCGGACGCCGCGAAGGCCGGGCCGGACGCCAACCCCACCGCGGCCAGGAACAGCAACAGGCCGAGCTGGCGGATGGTGAGGTTCGCCGGCAGGGGGACGTCCCAGGCCAAGGGCCCGGTGCGGTGCAGCGCACCGAGCACCATCCCCACCACGAGCGGACCGGCCGCGGCACCCAACGAGAAGGTCGCTCCCCCACCCAGGGGCACGGTGATCGCCCCGACCAGCAGGCCGAGCGACAGCCCCAGCCCGAGGGCCAGCGCGTCCACCTCGGAGACCTTGCGCTCGGAGTCGCCGAGGTGGCGGGCCACGGCGTCCATCTCGGTGCGGGGCACGACGGCGAGGACGCGGTCGCCGGGCTGGAGGACCAGGGCGTCGCGGGCGAGCAGGTCGGCGTCGCCGCGCTGGACGCGGGTGAGCACGCCGCCGAAACGGCTGGGGAGGTTGAGCTGGGCGACGGTGCGGCCCGTGACGGCGGGGTTGGAGACGACGAAGCGGCGGAAGTCGACGGCCTGGCGGTCGTCCGTGAGCTCTCCCTTGGTCGCGTGCCCGAGGAAGGCCACCGCCTGCTCGACCGCCGCGGGTGCGCCGACGACGAGGACGCGGTCCTCGGGGTGCAGGTGCTCGCCGGGGGCCAGCACGCGGGTGCGTCCGTCGCGGACGAGGTAGCTCATCTTGATCGTCTCGTCGCTCCAGCCGGGCACGTCACGCAGGGCGACGTCGCGCTCGACGTGGGTGCTGGTGGCGATGATCCCGGCGGCGGTGGCACTGCGGGGGTCGCGGGCGTCGGGCCAGCGGCGGCCCACGATGAGGCCGACGGCGACGATCGCCAGCACTACGCCCAAGGGGTAACCGATCGAGTAGCCGACCGCCGCGTTGGGTGACCCGGTCGCAGCGGTGGCGGCGGCCAGGGCGGGGGTCGAGGTGAGCGCGCCGGCGAAGGTGCCCGTGATGAAGCCGGCATCGAGCCCCAGGCCAAGCCCGACGAGCACGGCCACACCGAAGGCGAGTGCGGCGGTCCCGAGGCCGAGCAGCATCAGGGGCAACTGGCGGCGCAGGTCGGCGAAGAAGGTCTCTCCGGCGGCCAGGCCGACCATGTAGACGAACAGGCCGAGGCCGAGTTGCTGGACCAGTCCCAGCCCCTGGCCCGCGTCGGGAACGAGCCCGCCGACGGCCAGCCCGACGAACAGGGCGCCCGCGGCGCCGAAGCGGATCGGCCCGAACGGGATCATCCCGACCGCTGCGCCCAGCGCCACGACGAGCATGATCGCGAGCAGCGGCGAGCTGGCGAGTAGTTCCATGTTCCGACCTCCGAGGGGCCAACCGGCCCCGAGGCGACCCTATTCCACCGGTTGCGGCAACGGCAGCGCTCCCCGATCCACACCGGAAGCCAGCACGGGATTCTCCGGGCAGGGTTCAGGTGCGCTCAGATCGAGCCGGCGAGCAGAACGCGTGCTGGCTTCCGGTGGCCAAGCCCGTGACCCCAGTTGCGCAATCCCCTTGGATACCCCCTGCCGGTATGGAAAACTACAAAGCGTCGTAGCCACCCGATCCAGGAGTTACCGTGAAGAAGATGTTCGCAGCATCCGCCGCCGCACTCATCCTGCTGGCGGGCTGCTCGGCTCCGGCCACCACCCATCCCGCACCGCCGGCCGCAGGGCAGTCGGGCGATGTGCTGGCCACGGTGGGGCTCGCCGGCAAGACGGGCCAGCAGATCGTCGACGAGCTCGACCAGTCCCCGGATGCCCGCCCGCTGCCGCTGCGCGCCTCGGTGCGCTACGACCACGTCGTCATCGGCGACGGGACGAACGAGACCCAGGTCCCCATCGAGGGCGACCAGTTCTACCTGTCGATCGCCCCGTTCGCGACCCAGACCCACGAGTGCTTCTACCACAGCCTCGCCACCTGCATGGGTGAGCTGCAGGAGACCGACCTGCACGTGCGCATCGTCGATTCCACCGGCACGGTCCTCGTCGACGAGGACACCACGACCTACGCCAACGGCTTCGTCGGGTTCTGGCTGCCCCAGGACATCTCGGGTGAGGTCACCGTGACCGCCGACGGCAAGACCGGCACCGTCCCGTTCGCCACCGGCCCCGATGATGCCACCTGCCTGACCACGCTCCAGATCAGCTGACCGCTGATCCGGGCGTGATCAGGCCCTGGTCAATCCAGGTGTGACTCGATCGTCGCGATGATGGACGGCCGCAGCTCGGCCGGCGTGATCACCCGATCGACCGATCCGACCTCGACGGCACGGTGGATGTTGTGCACCCCGTCGAACTCGCCTGCCACCTCGGAGATCTTCTCGGCCCGGACCGCCGCCCGCACGTCGGCGAGCTCGATCTGTAGCGCGGCCTTGTCCTCCGGGGCGGCATCGCGCAACGCCGCCTCCAACTGAGACACCCGGGCATCGGCAGCCGTCCGCTTGCCGACGTCACCGGCGAACACGACCGCCGCAGCGGGCGCGCCGCCGATGACCGAGGCGTAGGAGCCCTCGATCGCGAGCACGGTCATCTTCTCGTTCAGGGTCTTGCTGAACACCACGAACGCGCCGCCGTGGTAGCGCGAGATCACCACGAACACGATGGGGCCCTCGAAGTTCACGATCGCCCGGCCGATCTCGGCGCCGTACTC
>JAUNSA010000218.1 GCA_030539405.1 Propionibacteriaceae bacterium | reverse complement strand
ATGGCCTGCGAACTGCCCGTGGTGGCCTCCGCGGTCGGCGGCATCCCCGAGGTCGTCGTGGACGGCGAGACCGGCCTGCTGGTCCCCTACGACCCGGCGCGGGCGGCTGATGCCGACTTCATCGAGACCTTCGAGAAGACCTTCGCAGAGAAGGTCAACACGATCACCCGCGACCCCGAGCTGGCCGAGCGCATGGGCAAGGCCGGACGCCAACGCTGCATCGACGAGTTCAGCTGGGAGAAGATCGCCCAGGAGACCGTCGAGGTCTACAAGGCCGCCCAGGCCCACCGGCAGGCGCGCAAGGGCTGACCGCGAGACGAGCAACGTCCCCCGGGCTGGTGCCCGGGGGACGTTGCTCGTCTCGTGGTGGGGAGCGTCAGCCGACGACGCCCTTGAGGGCCTCCAGCAGCTCTGCTGCCTCGGTCGCGTTCATCTCGATCACGAGGCGGCCACCACCGTCTGCGGGAATCCGCATCGCGATGACGCGGGACTCCTTCGCGACCTCGATGGGGCCTTCACCCGTGCGGGGCTTCATTGCTGCCATGTTCTCCCTCTCTGCCAGACTGCGAGAACTCGATGGGGTCCATTATCGCAGACGGCGCACACACCTGCTCCAGGGACCGCGCAGCGTGCTCCAACACGTCCGCCACCTGCGCCGGGTCGTAGCCGGTCAGCGTGGTGGCGAAGGTCACCCCGCGCAGGCCGCCCGGGGTGAACCCACCCTCGGGGAGCTCGGGCACCGGGGCGTCATGGACCACCGGCGGGAGCGACCCGAGGCGTCCGCTGCCGGCCACCGCAGCGCCGGCGAGGATGGCGACCACCAGGCCGGACAGCAGCCAGATCACAGCCCGTTGCGGCGTCCGTGCTCGACGATGATCGCCACCGCCTCGTCCACGTCGTCGACCACGTGGAACAGCTCCACGTCGCCGGGTGAGATGTAGCCCTCGGCGAGCATGTGGTCGTTCAACCAGTCCAGCAGGCCGTCCCAGTAGTCGTGCCCGAACAGGATGATCGGGAAGGACGTGATCTTGCGGGTCTGCACCAGCGTGAGGGCCTCGAAGAGCTCGTCCAGGGTGCCGAGCCCGCCCGGCATCACGACGAAGCCCTGGGCGTACTTGAGGAACATCACCTTGCGCACGAAGAAGTAGCGGAAGTTGATGCCCAGGGTGACGTGCTTGTTGAGCTGGTCCTCGAACGGCAGCTCGATGCCCAGCCCCACCGAGACCCCGTCGGCCTCGGCGGCGCCCTTGTTCGCCGCCTCCATGATGCCCGGACCGCCGCCGGTGATCGTCGCGTAGCCGGCCTCGGCCAGCGCGGCGCCCAGCCGGACGGCCTCGGCGTACATCGGGTGGTCCTTGGGCGTGCGGGCCGACCCGAACACGCTCACCCCACGACCGAGTTCGGCGAGCGTGCCGAAGCCCTCCACGAACTCGGCCTGGATGCGCATCACGCGCCAGGGGTCGGCGTGCAGCCAGTCCTCGCCCCGGCGTCCCTGCAACAGGCGCTGGTCGGTGGTCGTGTCCTGCACCTGCTCGCGGCGGCGGATCACCGGACCCTGCTGGCGGAAGCTCTTCTTGCCCTTCTTACCCACAGCGGCAGCCTAGCCCTCACGGTGAACCGGCCGGCGTTCACCCCAGCCAGCGCAGCAGGGCGTCGTGGCAGGCGTACAGGTCGGCCACCGGGCAGAACTCGTCGTCGGTGTGGGCCTTGCCCGGGTCGGCGGGCCCGAAGTTGACCGCCGGGACGCCGAGGGCCGAGAACCGCGCCACGTCGGTCCAGCCGTACTTGGCCCGTGGTTCGCCGCCCACGGCGGACAGGAACGCCGCGGCCGCGGGTCGGTCGAGGCCGGGGCGGGCGGCAGGCGACTCGTCGGTGAAGACCAGCTCGTGGCCGGCGAAGACCTCGGCGCAGTGGGCCTTGGCGTCGGCGATGCTGCGGTCGGGCGCGAACCGGAAGTTCACCGTGATCGTGCACCGGTCGGGGATGACATTGCCGGCGATCCCGCCCACGATGCCGACGGCGTTCAGCCCCTCGCGGTACTCCAGGCCGTCCACCACGACGGTGCGCGGCTCGTAGTCGGCCAACACCGTGAGCAGGACGCCCGCGTCGTGGATGGCGTTGTGCCCCAGCCACGAGCGCGCCGAGTGCGCCGCGGTGCCGGTGGTGGACACCTCGAAGCGCAGCGTCCCCTGGCAGCCGCCCTCGATGCGCGCCCCGGTCGGCTCCATCAGGACGGCGAAGTCCCCGGCCAGCAGGTCGGGCCGGTTGCGGGCCAGCCGTCCCAGCCCGTTGAGGCTGGAGTCGACCTCCTCGTGGTCGTAGAAGATCCAGGTCACGTCGTGGCGGGGTGCGTCCAAGGCAGCGGCCGCGGCCACCATGACCGCGACGCCCCCCTTCATGTCGCACGTACCGCGTCCGATGATGTGGTCGCCCTCGCGCCGCGAGGGCAGGTTGCCCGCCACCGGCACGGTGTCCAGGTGGCCGGCGATGACGACGCGGGAGGGACGCCCCAGCTCGGTGCGCGCTACCACGGCATCGGCGTCCCGCTCCACCCGCAGGTGGGGGTGGGCACCCAGCGCTCGCTCCACGGCGTCCGCGATCGCGCGCTCGTTGCCACTGACCGACTCGATGTCGGTGAGGGCCATCAGGAGGTCGGGCAGGTCCACAGTGGGGTCGAGCGGCATGGCCGCCAGCGTACGCCCGCGTGGCAAGATGGCTCCTGTTCCCGACACAGGAGACCTCAGCATGCAGCACCCCGACGAGAACGGGCCCGACGCGATCGGCCCGGACGCGGACGTCCCCCACGGCGATCCCGAGGTCCACCCCACCGCCGACGAGACCACCGTCCTGCCCGTGGACGAGACCGCGGAACTCCCCGCCGAGGAGACCGCCGAGTTCCGCGCCGACCAGACTGCAGAGCTCCCCGTGGACGAGCCCGAGGTGGCCGACGATCCTGATGAGCCCGCGGCGACCGAGTCCACCGAGCAG
>JAUNSA010000059.1:9160-16203 GCA_030539405.1 Propionibacteriaceae bacterium | reverse complement strand
CGAAGGCCGCACCGAACCCGGCCCACGCGTTCGCGACGAGGCCCAGCACCTGCGCGGCGAGCTGGAGCACCGCGACCAGGAGCTCGAGCGCCTGCGTGGCGAGGTCGGCGAGCTCAACGGCGCCCGCAACGAGGTCGAGTCGCTGCGCCAGCAGCTGGCCCAGCGCGAGGACGAGGTCAACGGCCTCCGCGGCGAGGTCGAGTCGCTGCGCACGGCGTCCGCCGATGACGCGGCCGTCGCGCCGGTGCCGGTGGCGTCGGTCGGCGAGGGCCCCCAGGAGATCGTGGTCCGGACGGCCGCCGAGGCGTCCCCGGCCGTGACCCGCCTGCTCCAGATGGCGACCGAGCAGGCCGAGCGCCTGGTGTCGGAGGCCGAGAACGAGGCCCACCGCCTCACCAGCGAGGCCCAGGACGAGGCGCAGCGGGTCACCACCGAGGCGACCGAGTACGCCGAGAAGGTCACCGCGGACGCCAACGCCGAGGCCGAGCGCCTCACCGGCGAGGCGAACGCCGAGGCCGAGCGCGTCCGCCGCGAGGCCGACGAGAACGCCCAGCAGATCGTGTCGGACGCCCAGGGTCGCAGCGAGCAGCTCGAGGCCGACGCGCGGGCGCACGCCGAGAAGGTCACCACGGACGCCGACGCACAGGCCCAGCAGGTCACCACCGATGCGGCCGCACGCGCCGCCCAGGTGGACACCGACGCGGTCGCACGCCGGGCCGAGCTGATGTCGACGCTGGAGTCCGAGCGCGACGAGCTGTCCACGCGGGTCGACCACCTGCGCGAGTTCGAGGGCCGCTTCCGCAACACCTTCCTCGAGGACCTGGAGCGTCAGGTCGAGGCCCTGCGTTCGGGCAAGTTCTCGCCCGACGACCTGCCCGACCTGCTCCGCGACGGGGTGCGTGGCGGGTCCGCGACGCCGCGCCTGGATGCGCTGCTCAACCGGGAGAACTGAGTACCCACTCTCCACACGACGCCCTCGGCCCGCGGCCGGGGGCGTCGTCCATTCCTTCCCACTGGAGTTCCGCCCACGTTCGTTCCCGCTCGGTGCACTCGGGGTGGTACTGTCTGCGGTCACGACCACACAGCCCAGTGCGCGAAGGGGATGGTAATGACCAAGACGGCCGACGGTGAGGTCAGCGTGCCCGTCCTCGCGGACGAGGAGCCCTGGACGGCTGAGGAGCTCGCTGAGGTGCGCGACGACCTGGTGTTCGACATCGGGCGCATGGAGCGTGCCATCCGCACGGCCGAGAAGGGCCTGGAGCGCCTGTTCGACGAGGGCACCGAGGGTGCGGGCCGCGACCCGGCCGATGTGGGGTCGACGAACTTCGAGCGCGACCAGGAGATGTCCCTGGTGCAGAACGCGCGGGACATGCTGGACCAGGCCACCAACGCGCTGCGCCTGTTCGACACCGGGCAGTACGGCTGGTGCGAGGTCTGCTCCGAACCGATCGGCAAGGAGCGCCTCATGGTGTTCCCGCGCGCCACGATGTGCGTGACCTGCAAGCAGCGGGAGGAACGGCGCTGAGTACCGCCGCAGCATCGCGTCCGGCACGCGTCCTGGGCGGACGCGCGGCCTGGGCCCTGGCCCTCGGCATCGGCGCACTCGGGTACGCGATCGACCAGGCCACCAAGGCGCTCGCGCTGGCCTACCTCGACCCGCAGAACCCCCCGGTCCTGCTCGGCGGGCTCCTGCGCCTGCAACTGATCTTCAACCCCGGCGCCGCCTTCAGCATGGGGGCGGACTTCACCGTCGTCCTCACGCTGGTCTCGGTGGCGGCGCTCGTCCTGGTCGTGGCGTGGGTGCTGCCCCGGGCGCGGCACGTGGGCTGGGTGATCGCCTTCGGGCTGCTGCTCGCCGGCATCCTGGGCAACCTGACCGACCGGCTCGTCCGGCCGCCGGCACCCCTGCACGGCCACGTCATCGACTTCTTCCAGCTGCCCAACTTCGCCATCTTCAACGTCGCCGACATGTGCATCACCTTCGCGGCCGTCACGATCGTGTGGCTGGTGATGATCACCCAGGTCGACCTGTCCGGCGCGTCCACCAAGGAGGCGCGCCCGAAGGCGTCCGGGGGCGGCGCGTGAGCGTGCACCTGGTCCCGGACGGCCTGGCCGGGGAGCGGGTGGACGCCGCCGCCGCGCGGATGACGGGGGTCAGCCGGAGCCGCGTGGCCGAACTGCTGGCCGAAGGGCTCGTGCGGGTCAACGGCGAGGTGGTCTCCAAGTCGGCCCGCGTGGCCGCCGGCGACATGTTGGAGCTGGAGCTGCCCGCCCCGCGCGTGGCCACCGTCACCCCCCAGGAGGTGGCCGGGCTGCGCATCGTCCACGACGACGCCGACATCGTGGTCGTCGACAAGCCGGCCGGCGTGGCCGCCCACCCCTCGCTCGGCTGGGACGGGCCCGACGTCGTGGCCCACCTGGCGGCCGCCGGCTTCCGCATCTCCACCTCGGGGGCGTCCGAACGCCAAGGGATCGTCCAGCGGCTCGACGTCGGGACGTCCGGGCTGATGGTGGTGGCCAAGAGCGAGCCCGCCTACACGGCGCTGAAGCGGGCCTTCCGTGACCGCGAGGTCACCAAGGTCTACCACGCGCTCGTCCAGGGCCATCCGGACCCCTTCACCGGCACGATCGACGCCCCCATCGCCCGCCATCCGGGCCACGACTGGAAGATGGCGATCGTCGATGGCGGGCGCCATTCGGTCACGCACTACGAGACCATCGAGGCCCACCGGTCGACCACCCTGCTCCAGATCCACCTGGAGACGGGCCGCACCCACCAGATCCGGGTGCACATGGCCGCCGTCAAGCACCCCTGCGCCGGCGACCCCCTCTACGGCGCCGATCCGACCCTGTCCGCCAAGCTCGGGCTGGACCGGCAGTGGTTGCACGCGGTCGGGTTGGGCTTCGAGCACCCGGGTTCGGGGGAGTGGGTCGAGTTCTCCTCCCCGTACCCCGACGACCTGGCCCACGCCTTGGGTGTTGCCGAGGCGTCCTGAGCAACGGTTGCCACCGTGACATGGTTCGTTACGGACCGTGCGCTAGGGTCTGGGCCGTGGCCAAGTTGAAGAATGATGGACTGCCCGCGCGCCGCGCCAAGATCGTCTGCACCCTGGGCCCGGCGACCGATACCTACGAACGTGTGTTGGAGCTGGTGGACGCCGGCATGAACGTCGCCCGGCTCAACATGAGCCATGGCGACCACGACACGCACCTGAAGCGCCTCAACTGGGTCCGGCAGGCCTCGGAGGAGGCCGGACGCCCCATCGGCGTCTTCGCCGACCTGCAGGGCCCCAAGATCCGCCTCGCCACCTTCGCCAACGGCTCCGAGGTGTTGGAGGTCGGCGACACCTTCACGATCACGATCGATGACGTGCCCGGTGACAAGCAGCGGTGCGGCACCACGCTGCACACGCTCACCGACGACGTCCACCCCGGTGACGAGATCCTGATCAACGACGGAGCGATCGAGCTGAAGGCCCTCGAGGTCACCGACCGCGATGTGGTGACCGAGGTCATCGTCGGCGGTGTGGTCAGCGACCACAAGGGCATCAACCTGCCCGGCGTGGCCGTCAGCGTCCCCGCACTCACCGCCAAGGACGCCGAGGACCTCGAGTGGGCCCTCGACCACGGCGTCGACATGATCGCCTTGTCGTTCGTCCGTTCGGCGCGCGACGTCGAGGACGTCCACCGCATCATGGACGCCCACGGGCGCCGCATCCCCGTCATCGCGAAGATCGAGAAGCCCCAGGCCGTCGCGGCCCTGGACGAGATCGTCCGCGCCTTCGACGCCATCATGGTCGCCCGCGGCGACCTCGGCGTCGAGCTGCCGCTCGAGGACGTCCCGGGCGTCCAGAAGCGCATCGTGACCGCCGCCCGCCTCGTGGCGAAGCCCGTCATCGTGGCGACCCAGATGCTCGAGTCGATGATCTCGGCCCCCCGCCCGACGCGAGCCGAGGCGTCCGATGTCGCGAATGCGATCCTGGACGGCGCGGACGCGGTCATGCTGTCCGGCGAGACCGCGGTCGGCCAGTGGCCGATCCAGACCGTCGACACCATGGGGCGGATCATCCGCAAGACCGAGTCGCTGGGCATCGACAAGATCACCCCGATCGACTGGGACCCGCACACCACGTCCGGCATCATCGCCAAGGCGGCCGTCGAGGTCGCCCACCGCGTGGGGGCTCGCTACCTGGTGGCCTTCACCAAGACCGGCGACACCGCGCTGCGGCTGGCGCGCCTGCGCTCGCCGATCCAGGTGGTGTCGTTCAGCCCGAACGTGGAGACCGCGCACACGATGGCGCTGGCATGGGGGATCAAGTCGTTCACCACGCCGGAGTTCTACTCGATGGACGCCATGGTCGATGCCGTGCAGAACGCCCTGAAGGGCTCCGGAGCGGTGGAGACCGGCGACCTGATCGTGATCGTGGCGGGCAACCCCAAGCACACCTCGGGGAAGACCAACTCGCTGCGGGTGGCTCAGATCCCCTGATCGGGGACCCCCTGATCGGGGCCGGGTCGTACCGGGAAGGGGATTCGAACCCCTACGGGCTTGCGCCCAGACGGGTTTGAGCCGTCCGCGTATACCATTCCGCCACCCCGGCGCGCAGTGCGCGTGCAACATAGTGCCACATCGGGCCAAGCGGACGCGCATCGGCCCGCGTGGTACTAGGGTCTGGGGTGGTGTGTGTAGGGTCCCGGTGGGACCAACGACGAGGGAGTGGTGATTCCAGTGAGTTCTCAGGCAGCCAATGATCGCCCGCGCGTGCTGGTGGCCGAGGATGAGGCACTGATCCGGCTCGACCTCGTCGAGCTGCTCACCGGCGAGGGCTACGACGTGGTCGGCGAGGCCGGCGACGGCGAGCAGGCCCTCAAGCTGGCCCGGGAGCTGGAGCCCGACCTCGTGGTCATGGACGTCAAGATGCCCGTCATGGACGGCATCACCGCCGCCTCGGCCATCGCCGAGGAGCGGATCGCGCCCGTGGTCATGCTGACCGCCTTCAGCCAGCGCGAGCTCGTCGACCGGGCCCGCCAGGCCGGAGCCATGGCGTACGTGGTCAAGCCCTTCGACGCCTCGGACGTGATCCCGGCCATCGAGCTGGCCATGGCCCGCTACGCCGAGATCCGCGCGCTGGACGACGAGGTCGCCGATCTGGAGGAGCGGCTGGAGTCCCGCAAGGCGGTCGACCAGGCCAAGGGGCTGCTGCAGGAAGGGCTCGGGCTGTCCGAGGCCGAGGCGTTCCGCTGGATCCAGAAGACCGCGATGGACCTGCGCAAGTCGATGCGCGAGGTCGCCGAGGGCGTCATCGACCACAGCAAGAACGGCCGGTCCCCCCAGGGTGGAAAGAAGGCCTGAGCCCCGGCTCAGCCCTTCGCGCGTCGGATCGCGCAGGTGACCCGCGCCGTGCACGTACGGCGTCCGCCATCGTCGGTGATGATGACCTCCCACGTGCCGAGCGTCCCGCCGATGCGCAGGGCCCTCGCCTCACCGTGCACCCAGCCGGTGCGCGCGGCCTCGTGGTGCGTGGCGTTGATCTCGATGCCGAACGCGGCACCGCCCTGTCCGGCCGCCGCCACCGCCGCCAGGGAGGCCAACGACTCGGCCAGCACGCAGGACGCCCCGCCGTGCAGCAGGCCGTAGGGCTGGGTGTTGCCCTCGACCGGCATCCGTCCGCGCGTCAGCTCCGGGCCCACCTCGAGCATCTCGATGCCCATGCGGGTGTGCAGGCCGGTGTCGGCGACCGAGCGCCACTCACTCAACTCCATGGCGGTCATCCTGTCAGAGGCGGGGGCTAGGCTGCTGGGGTGACCCAGACCAGCGCCCAGACCACCGCGCCGGGGGCGTCCGCCCCGCGCCTGTTGCTCATCGACGGCCACTCGGTGGCCTACCGCGCCTTCTTCGCCCTGCCGGTGGAGAACTTCTCCACGTCCACGGGGCAGCACACCAACGCGGTCTACGGGTTCACCTCGATGCTGATCAACGTGCTGCGCGACGAGCAGCCCACGCACCTGGCGGTGGCGTTCGACGTCAGCCGCCAGACGTTCCGGACGGAGGCCTACCCCGAGTACAAGGCCAATCGCTCCACCTCACCCGAGGAGTTCAAGGGCCAGGTCGCCCTGGTCAAGGAGGTGTTGGACGCCCTCAACATCGTCCACGTGGAGGTCGACGGGTTCGAGGCCGACGACATCATCGCCACCGTGTCGCTGCGGGCCCAGGAGGCGGGGTGGGAGACGCTGATCTGCACCGGCGACCGGGATGCGCTGCAGCTGGTCGACGAGCACACCACGGTGCTGTACCCGCGTAAGGGCGTCAGCGACCTGGCCCGCATGACGCCGGCGGCGGTGGAGGAGAAGTACCTCGTGGCGCCGCGGCGCTACCCCGAGCTGGCTGCGCTGGTCGGGGAGACCTCCGACAACCTGCCCGGCGTGCCCGGCGTCGGGCCGAAGACGGCCGCGAAGTGGCTGGGGGAGTACGACGGGCTGGAGAATCTGCTCGCCCACGCCGATGCGGTCAAGGGCAAGGCGGGGGAGTCCTTCCGGGCTCACCTGGAGGGGGTGCGCCGCAACCGTGAGCTGAACGCGCTGGTCCGCACGCTCGAGCTGCCCGTCGGCCTGGCCGACCTCGAGCGCCGGGACTGGGACCGGGAGGCCGTGCACACCCTGTTCGACTCCCTGGAGTTCCGGGTGCTGCGGGAGCGGCTGCTGGAGACCCTGCCGGCCGAGGAGACCGAGCCCGAGGGCGGCTTCGACCTGGCCGGCACGGTGCTTGAACCCGGCGCGCTGGCCGACTGGCTGGCCGACCACGCCACCGGGCTGGTCGGCGTCGAACCGCAGGGGCACTGGCACGGCGGCCACGGCGACATCACCGGCCTGGCGCTGGCGTCCCTGGACGGGGCGGCCGCCTGGGTGCGCACCACCGAACTGACCCCCGACGACGACGCCGCCCTCGCGGCCTGGCTGGCCGATCCGGACCGCCCCAAGGCGCTCCATGACGCAAAGGGCCCGCTGCAGGCGTTCTGGTCGCGGGGCTGGCAGGTCGCGGGGTT
>JAUNSA010000059.1:7984-9146 GCA_030539405.1 Propionibacteriaceae bacterium | reverse complement strand
CCGCCTACCTGTTACGTCCCGACCAGCGAACCTACGACCTAGGCGACCTCACCGTCCGCCACCTGCGCCGCGAGCTGGCCGCCGAGGCCGGCGCGGCGGCCGATGAGTCGCAGTTGGCGTTCGACTTCGACGACCCCGACGAGGGGCAGGACGCCATGGTGCGGGCGCTGGCGGTGGCCGAGCTGGCCGGCGCCCTGGACGCCGAGCTGGACGCCGCGGGCGGGGCCTCCCTGCTGCGTGAGGTCGAGCTGCCGCTGCAGCGCACCCTCGCGGTGATGGAACGCCACGGCATCGCGCTGGACACCGCCGTGCTGGAGGGCCTGTGGGCCGAGTTCGACGCCGAGGTGCGCCGCGCCGAGCAGGAGGCCTACGACGCCATCGGCAAGCCGATCAACCTCGGCTCGCCCAAGCAGCTCCAGGTGGTCCTGTTCGACGAGCTGGGCATGCCGAAGACCCGGCGGACGCGCACCGGCTACACCACCGACGCCGGCGCCCTCGAGGGGCTGTACGCCCAGACCGAGCATCCCTTCCTGGCCGCCCTGCTGCGCCATCGCGACCAGATCAAGCTGCGCCAGACCGTGGAGGGCCTGCAGAAGTCGCTGGCCGACGACGGGCGGGTGCACACCACTTACCTGCAGACGGTCGCGGCCACCGGCCGGCTCAGTTCCACCGACCCGAACCTGCAGAACATCCCGATCCGCACCGAGGCCGGACGCCGGATCCGGGAGGCGTTCGTGGTGGGCCCGGGGTATGAGTCGCTGATGACGGCCGACTACTCCCAGATCGAGATGCGCATCATGGCGCACGCGTCGGAGGATGCCGGGCTGATCGAGGCGTTCACCTCGGGTGAGGACTTCCACACCGTCATGGCCGCCCGCGTGTTCGGCGTGGCCCCGGACGCCGTGAGCGGGGCGATGCGCGCCAAGATCAAGGCCATGAACTACGGGCTGGCCTACGGGCTCAGCGCGTTCGGGCTGTCGGGCCAGTTGGGCATTTCCGTGTCCGAGGCCAAGGGCCTCATGGAGGAGTACTTCGAGCGGTTCGGGCACGTCCGGGACTACCTGGCCGAGGTCGTGGACGCCGCCCGCAAGACCGGCTTCACCGAGACGATCCTGGGCCGCCGCCGCTACCTGCCCGACCTGACCAGCAGCAACCGGCAACG
>JAUNSA010000059.1:0-7884 GCA_030539405.1 Propionibacteriaceae bacterium | reverse complement strand
TGGACGTGTCGGTCGGCGTGGGGCGCTCCTGGCACGAGGCGGCACACTGAGCGCCGACGCGGTCATCGCGCGGGCCCTGGCGGCGCAGCCGCGGTGCGGGGACGTGGTCGTGGTCGCCCTGGACGGCCCCTCCGGTGCGGGCAAGACCACCTTGGCGGACGCGGTGGCCGCCGACCTGGACTGCCCCATCGTGCGCGTGGAGGACCTCTACCCGGGCTGGGACGGCCTGGCTGAGGGCGTCCGGTTGCTCGTCGACCTGGTCCTGGAGCCGTTGGCGGCGGGTGAGGTTGCCCGCTACCGCGCGTGGGACTGGCACGCCGGTGACTGGGGGCCGCAGCGCCGCGTGGATCCTGTACCCCTGCTGGTCGTCGAGGGGTGTGGTGCCTCGGTGGGCCGTGCCGGTGAGTTCGCGGCCGTCCGGGTCTGGGTGGACGCCCCCACCGACCTGCGCCGGCAGCGCGGCCTGGCCCGCGACGGCGAGACCTATGCGCCGTGGTGGGAGCAGTGGGCCGCCCAGGAACGGGCGCTGTTCACCGCCGATCGCACCCGCGAGAAGGCCGACCTGGTGGTCTCGACCGACCTGTCCTGACCCTGCCCGATGGCGGCGATCGGACCCGCGCGCAAGAAATGTCAGAGGGGGCTGATTGCATGGAGGCATGGACGAGAACGCGGGTGCGGGGCGAGCGGGGGTGGCCGCTGTGGCCACGCTGCTCGGCGCGCTCGAGTTGCCGTCGGACGCCGCGGGCCTGGCCGGCCTGCTGACGGGCCTGGAGGAGGTCAAGGCGGCCGCCGCGGCGGTGCAGGCGCGGGCCAGCGTCGCCTTGGCCGATCGGCTGGTCGCCGAACAGCGCGAGCACGGTGTTCCCGCAGCCAGGCTGGGCCGGGGGTGGCGTCGGCGGTGGCGTTCGCGCGCAAGGAGTCCCCGCACGCGGGCCAGAAGTGGCTCGGGGTCGCGCGGGCGCTGGTGGGCGAGATGCCCCGCACGTTGGGCCTGCTCGAGCGGGGAGTGCTGACGGAGTACCGCGCCACGATCATCGTGCGCGAGACGGCATGCCTGTCGGTGGAGGATCGGCGGGCGGTGGACGCCGAACTGTGCGCCGACGAGCGGCTCGCGACGTGGGGCAACGGCCAGCTCGGCTCCGCGGTGCGCCGCATGGCCTACCGGTTGGATCCGGCCTCGTTCGTGCGTCGCGGGGAGAGGGCGGTGACCGAACGCCACGTGTCGCTGCGCCCGGCACCCGACGGCATGACGTGGCTGACCGCCTTGCTGCCGCTGGCCCAGGGCGTCGCGTGCGTGAAGGCACTGCAGGACGCCGCGGCGAGCGCACGGGCTGCCGGCGATGACCGGTCCCGGGGCCAGGTGATGGCAGACACGCTGGTCGAGCGGGTCACCGGGCAGGCGACGGCCGGCGCAGTCGGCGTCGGGCTCTACCTGGTGATGTCGGACGACGCGCTGCTCAACAACGGCCCCGACCCAGCGATGGTGCCGGGCTTCGGGCCGGTCCCGGCCGCGTTGGCGCGGAGCCTGGTCGCGACCGCGGCCGATGAGGGCACCCGAAGCTGGGTGCGACGCTTGTTCAGCGCGCCGGGCACGGGCGAACTCGTGGGCCTGGATGCGCGTTCCCGCCGCTTCCCGGGCGGCCTGGCGGCCCTGATCGCGGCGCGGGACCAGACCTGCCGCACGCCCTGGTGTGACGCGCCGATCCGGCACACCGACCACGTCATCCCGGTCGAGGACGGGGGCAAGACCGCCTACGCAAATGGCCAGGGCCTGTGTGAGGCCTGCAATCACAGCAAGCAGGCCCCCGGCTGGGAGACCCTGCCGCGGCCGGGTCCCTTCGCCCCCGTGGAATTCACCACCCCCACCGGACAAGCACGCCTCACTCGGGCACCGCTTCCCCCGGGGGCGCCCCCACCGGGGCGGGGGATCAGGGTCGACCTCCTCTGGCTGGACGCAGCCTGAGGGGGAAGGCCCGCGCCTCAGCGCAGGACGGCGAGCACGTCCTCGCGCTGGGTGCCCTCGTGCGTCCACGTGGCGGTGAGCAGCCCGCGGGCGGCGTGGGTGTCCTCGTGCTCGGCGTCCAGGATGCGGATGAGGCGCACCGCACCCTGGGCGTCCACGCCGGGGGTCACGCCCGACCCGGCCACCTCGGCCGTGGGCGCCAAGGGCTGGCCGGTCTCGACGTTGGTGATGTCCGCGCCGGTGTCACCCTCGCGGATCACGCGCACCAGCTCGGCGACGTAGACGGGGTCAGTGGTGGCGTCGTAGCAGTAGCGGGTGCCCAGTTCGGAGTGCTCGAGGGTGCCGATGAGGTCGCCCTCGTCGAGCTCCTCGGCACGCCAGGTGACCGGCACGTGGTAGACGACCCCGGCCGAGGCGAGCAGCATCGAATCGAGGCCCACCTCGCCGTCGGGGTCCACGAATCGGAAGAAGGCGACGCGCTCCAGGTCCTCGGAGTCCCCGGAGAACCAGGCCTGCTGGCCGAGCCACGGAGCCAGCAGCTCCAGCTTCGAGGGGGACAAGGTGGCCTGGGTGTAGACGTCTGCGGTTCCGCTCATGGCGTCAAAACTAGTCGAGGTGACCCGACAACACCATGGCGGCCATGCGCCACAATGGGCCCATGCGTGAGCTCCAGAAGACGATCGTCGCCGAGTTCGGCGTCAAGCCCGAGATCGACCCGGCCGCCGAGGTGGAGGCGCGGGTCAGCTTCCTCGTCGACTACCTTGCCACGACCGGCGCGCGGGGGTACGTGCTGGGCATCTCCGGTGGGCTCGACTCGACGCTGGCCGGACGCCTCACCCAGCTCGCCGTGGAGCGTGTCCGCGCCGACGGCGGCGACGCCACGTTCGTCGCGATGCGCCTGCCCTACCGCGTCCAGCACGACGAGGCGGACGCCGCGGCCGCGGTCGCGTTCGTGGCGGCCGACGAGACGGTCACCTTCAACATCGCCGAGGGCGTGGACGCCTTCGAGGCGGAGTACGCCGTGGCAGTGGGGGCGCCGATCAGCGACTTCAACAAGGGCAACATCAAGGCGCGCCTGCGCATGGTCGCCCAGTACGCGGTGGCCGGCGAGCGCGGGCTGATCGTCGTGGGTACCGACCATGGTGCGGAGTCGGTGACCGGCTTCTTCACCAAGTTCGGCGACGGTGCCGCCGACATCCTGCCCCTGTTCGGGCTGAACAAGCGCCAGAACCGCGCCCTGCTGCGCGAGCTGGGGGCGTCCGAGCGGCTGTGGCAGAAGGTGCCCACCGCCGACCTGCTCGACGACAACCCCGGTCGAACCGACGAGGACGAGCTCGGCCTGAGCTACGACCACATCGACGACTACCTGGAGGGCCGCGAGGTCCCCGACGCGGTGGCCGAGCGCCTGGAGGCCACCTGGCGCCGGACCCGCCACAAGCGGACCGTGCCCGTCACCATCTTCGACACGTGGTGGCGCTGAGCGCAGGCTGTACCGTCGCCCCAGGTCGGACAGGTCACAGCCAGCGCATCAGGACTCCCGGATCGGGCCGAACGTCCACCAGCGATTGGCGGCGAACTGCAGCAGCGCGATCACGGGCACGGTGATCAACTTGGCCAGCACGGCGTCCAGGCCGAGCGGACCCACCATGAGCTCGATCAGCGCACTCGACACCGCCATCCCGGCCAGCCCGACGCTCAGGAAGCGCACGGCGCGCCGGCGCGGGTGATCGGTGGTGGCGAACGTGAGGCGGGAGTTCAGCAGGAAGCTGACCGAGATGCCCACCAGGATGGAGACCACGTTCGTCGCGACGACCGGGGTGTTGAACCAGGTGTGCAGGGCGGTGAAGGTCAGGAAGTCCGCCAAAGCTCCGGTCCCCCCGAAGATGCCGTAGCGGACCATCTGCGACAGCAGCGGACCCCACCCCAGGCGTTGCTCTCGGGCGCCCTGCTCGCGTCCGGCCGGCGAGCGCGCGTCGCTCACCGCGGGGACCAGGCCAGCCACTGCTTCGTGGCGTCGATGCAGAACCGCACGAACCGCTTCGAGGGGACGTGCGTGCGCTTCTGTCCCCAGGAAGTGCCCGCCTTGGTGCGTCCCCGGCGGTCGAACCACGGCACTTCGGCCTGCACGATGACCAGGCGCCGCCTCCGGGCCAGCGTCGCGATGTAGAGGTTCGGCGTCATCGCCGCGTCGGGCACCTCGGCGAGCAGGGTGGTGAGCGCGGCGAGGCGGTAGGCGCGCACGGGCGTGTTGGCGTCCTTGGGCAGCGAACGGGCCCGGACGCCGACCAGCAGGCGGGTTGCCAACGAGGTGGCATGTCGGAAGAAGGGGTCGTCGCGGTGGGCACGGACGCCCTCGACGACCGCGACGCCCGGGGCGAGGGCGAGGCCGGCGAGGCGGGCGAGGTCCTCGGCGTGGACCTGGCCGTCACCGTCGACGGCGACCACCACGTGGGGGGCGCGCTCCAGGCCGCGGCGCAGGGCGGTCAGCGTGGTGGGCCCGTGGCCCCGGTTGTGGGCCGACCGCGTCACCGTGACCGGCGCCTGCTCTTGGGCGGCCCACGCCTCGACGGCGTCCGCGGTGCCGTCGGTCGAGCAGTCATCGACCACCTCGATGTGCAGGTCCCAGGCGGAGAAGGCCGACACGATCTCGGCCAGGAACCCCACGATGCCGTCGACCTCGTTGTAGGCCGGCATGACGACCGAGACGGTCAGTGACGGGTCCATGTTCTCCCCTGAACAGTGGTGGGCGTGGTGGGCGCGACTTAAACCTAGCGCACGGCCCAGACTAGGGTGTCGGCGTCCCCGATCGAATGGAGCGAGATGAGCAGTGCGTGGGCGTGGTGGGCCGGACCCGCCGGTGCCGTGGCGTTCGTCGCGCTCGTCCTCGGCCCGGACGCCGGGCACTGGCTGGCGTGGCAGGCCGTCCTGGCCGTGCTCGCCCTGGTCGCCCTGCCGCTGGCCGTGCGGCTGTGGCGCGCCGTGCCGAGCGCGGCCTTCGCGTTCTCCGGGGCCCTCGGGGTCGCGGTGGTCGGTTATGTCGTCTGGCTGGCCGCGCACCTGCACCTGGCCCCGTTCACCGCGATCACCGCGTGGGTCGTGGCGCTCCTGGTCGCCGCCGCGCTGTGGATCCCGCCAGGCCTGCGCCGCGGGGTGACCGACGCCGTCGCGCGGCCGGAGGTGGTCCGCACCTGGGCCGGGTTCGCCGGCGCCTTCGTCGTCGCCGGTGGTGCCTGGACGTATGTCCGCAGCACCATGCCCGCCGTCGACGGCCTGGAGAAGTTCATGAACCTGGGGTTCATGAACAGCCTGTGGCGCACGTCCTGGCTGCCGGCCCCCGACATGTGGCTGTCGGGGGAGAGCATCAACTACTACTACTACGGCCAGTACACCTACACGCTGCTGAGCAAGCTGGCCGGACTGCCGCCCCACCTCAGCTACAACCTCGCGCTGGCCTCGACGATGGCGTTCGTGGTCACGCTGGTGGCGGGCATCGCCCACCTGATGCTCCGCCTGTCGGGGATGGGCGCGCTGGCACGACGCGTCGGCCTGGTGCTGATGGTCTTCCTCGTCGCCTTCGCCGGCAACGCGCACTCCTTCTTCTACGCAGGGCCTGGCAAGCCGCTGCTCGGCCTGCTGGCCGCGGCCGGCGTGGACGTCGGCCAGACCGACGGCTTCTACTTCACCCACTCCACGCGATTCATCGGGCACAACCCGCCGGTCGAGACCGACCAGACCATCGCGGAGTTCCCCTACTACTCCTTCCTGGTGGCCGACCTGCACGCGCACGTGGTCGACACCGCGTTCGTGCTGCTCTTCCTGGGCGTCCTGATCGCCTGGCTGCACGCCTGGGGTGAGCGGACGCCGCGGCCCACCGCGTCCGTCGGCTGGGCCGACGCCCTCACGGACGCCGCCCGCCCCTGGCTGGTCGTGTCGGCCTTCCTGCTCGGGCTGATGGCGATGACCAACTACTGGGACTTCGTCATCCACTACGTCGTCGCGGTCATGGTGCTGCTCGTCGGCCACCTGCGGACGGTTCCGGTCGGGACAGCGCCCAGCATCGCCGCCGGCCTGCTCGGGATCGGCGCCACCCTGGTCACCTTCCTCGTCGTGGCCGACCCCGTGGCGTTGGTGCTCGTGTTGGCCGTGCTGGCGGTGGGGCTCAGCGCGATCCACGGGTTGTTGCCGGGGGCGGTGTCGCGGACGGCGGCCGTCCAGGCAGCCCTGTTCGCGCTCGCGCACGTGGTCTCGCTCACGTTCAACATCGGCTTCGAGCCGATCTCCAAGGACATCGCGCTGGTCACCGCCCGTACCGCGCCCTGGCAGTTGGTCGTGATGTGGGGACCGATCGTCCTGGTCACGGGGGCGTTCGCGGTCTGGCTGGTCCGGCGGATCCGCCGGGATCGTGCGCTGGCGGTGCCGGACGCCGCGGCCCTGGTCCTGGTCGTGGCCGGGCTCGGCCTGCTGGCCGCCCCCGAGGTCCTGTTCGTCAAGGACATCTACATCGCCACCAACCCGCGGGCGAACACGATGTTCAAGTTCACGTTCCAGGCGTTCATCATGCTCGGGCTCGCCGCGGGCTACGGGGTGGCGCGCGTGTGGGGCAGCGTGCCGCGGTCCCGGGCGTCCACGGTGCTGGGGGCCGTGATGGCCGCGGCCCTGGTGATGCCCGCCTGGTACCCGTTCGTGGCGACCTTCCAGTGGGTGCCGCCCGCGCTCACCCGGATCGGCCTGGACGGGTCGCGGTGGATGGAGGGCAGCTCGCTGAGCACACGGGTGGAGGGCACGCCGGTCACCTACGGTCCGACCGGCGACCTGGCCGCGATCCGCTGGCTGGACGCCCACGTGGCGGGCCAGCCGGTGATCCTGGAGGCGGCCGGGGCGTCCTACACCCACTTCGGGAGGATCTCGGCCTACACCGGGCTGCCGACCGTGCTGGGCTGGGATGTCCACGAGTGGCTGTGGCGGACCTCGAAGGAGCGCCCCCAGGCCCGCGACCTCGTGGTGGTCCCGCGCCAGGACGACGTCCGGGCCGTGTACGAGGCCACCGATGCCGAGGCCGCCCGGGCGATCTTGGCTGAGTACGACGTGCGCTACATCGTCATCGGCGAGCTGGAGCGGCTCAACTACCCGCAGCTCAACGAGCCGGTGCTGCGGCAACTGGGCACCGAGGTGTTCGCTGCCGACGGCACCGCCATCCTGCAGGTGCGCTGAGGGCAGGTGCCCTGACTGCAGGTTCGCGGACGCTTTGCGCCCACGGCGTCCGGACAAGTAGGCTGGTGAGTCGGTGCGGTCTGCCGTCCTCCGGACGGAGTGGGGCCGGCGATTGAGGACTGCACCGACATCCAGCACATCAATCCACAATCGGAGCCCTACTACATGACCTCCACTCCTGAGGCCGCTCAGGTCGCTGTCGACGATTTCTCGTCCGCCGAAGAGTTCGCGCAGGCCGTCGACGCCACTATCAAGTACTTCAACGACGGGGACATCGTCACCGGAACCGTCGTCAAGGTTGACCGCGACGAGGTTCTCCTCGACATCGGTTACAAGACCGAAGGTGTCATCCCCTCCAAGGAACTGTCCATCAAGCACGACGTCGATCCGTTCGACGTGGTGTCGGTGGGTGATGAGATCGAGGCCCTCGTCCAGCAGAAGGAGGACAAGGAAGGCCGCCTCATCCTGTCCAAGAAGCGCGCGCAGTACGAGCGCGCCTGGGGCACGATCGAGAAGATCAAGGAGGAGGACGGGGTCGTCACCGGCCGCGTCATCGAGGTCGTCAAGGGTGGTCTCATCGTCGACATCGGCCTGCGCGGCTTCCTGCCCGCCTCGCTGGTGGAGATGCGTCGCGTCCGCGACCTCCAGCCCTACGTTGGCCAGGAGCTCGAGGCCAAGATCATCGAGCTGGACAAGAACCGCAACAACGT
>JAUNSA010000058.1 GCA_030539405.1 Propionibacteriaceae bacterium | reverse complement strand
ATCACCACCGACATCATCGTCGGCTTCCCCGGCGAGACCGAGGAGGACTTCCAGGCGACCCTGGACGTCGTGCGCGCCTCCCGGTTCAGCGCCGCCTTCACCTTCCAGTACTCCATCCGCCCCGGCACGCCGGCGGCGACGATGCCCAACCAGATCCCCAAGGCGGTCGTCCAGGAGCGCTACGAGCGCCTGGTCGACCTCGTCGGCGAGGTGGCCTGGGCGGAGAACAAGAAGCTGGTGGGGGAGACGGTCGAGGTGATGTTCGCGACCGGCGAGGGGCGCAAGGATGACGCCACGAACCGCGTCTCTGGCCGTGCCCGCGACAACCGGCTCGTGCACGTCACGATCCCCGACGGGATGGAGCCGCCACGCCCCGGCGACCTGGCCGACGTGGAGATCACCTACGCCGCCCCGCACTACCTCAACGCCGACGGTGCCGTCACCAACCTGCGCCGCACCGCGGGTGGGGACGCCTGGGCCCGCTGGCACGACGCACCGCCGGCACCCACCGGGGTGGGCCTGGGGATGCCGCTACGGCGTCCCGAGCCGATGGCCCCGGCCACCGATGGGTGCGGCAAGGCCTGAGTGGTGCCCGGGATTCTCGCGCTGAACGGCCCCACGGCCAGCGGCAAGTCGACGCTCGCCGTCGACATCGCCGTGGCCCTGGCCTGGCGCGGGCAGGGCGCGGAGATCGTCAACGCCGATGCGATGCTCGTCTACCGCGGCATGGACATCGGCACCGCCAAGCCGACGGTCGCCGAGCGCCGCGGCGTCCGACACCACCTGCTCGACATCCTCGACGTCACGCAGACCGCCACCGTCGCCCAGTTCCAGGCGCGGGCCCGCGCCGCCATCGCCGACTGCCGCGCCCGCGGCGTCCTGCCGATCGTGGTGGGCGGGTCCGCGCTGTACATGCGCGCGATCCTGGACCACTTCGACTTCCCCGGCACGGACGCCACGGTGCGGGCCCGGTGGGAGGCCGAGCTGGCCCGGGTCGGCCCCGAGGCACTGCACGCCGTCCTGGCCGAACGGGCGCCGGGGACGGCCGCGGAGATCCAGCCCGGCAACGGGCGCCGGACCGTCCGCGCCCTGGAGGTGCTGGAGCTGACCGGCGGGCACGCCCCGAACCTGCCGGAGTGGACGTATGCCCTCGAGGGCGTCACCAGCATCGGGCTGGACCTGGACCGGGCCACGATGGACGCCCGCATCATCGACCGCGTGGACGCCATGTGGGCCGCCGGCCTGGTCGACGAGGTGCGCGGCCTCGAACGGCGCGGGCTGCGCGACGGCGTCACGGCCGTGAAGGCCATCGGCTACCGACAGGTGCTGCAGTACCTCGACGGTGACCTCACCGAGGACGAGGCCCGCGCCGCCGTGGTGAAGGCCACCAAGCGGTTCGCCCGGCGCCAGTTGTCCTGGTTCCGCCGCGACCACCGCATCGACTGGCGCGATGCCACCACCCCCGGCCTGGCCACGGCGATCGCCGACCACCTCGCCCAGGACCCTCGATGAGCACGGTCTGGGGGTGGGCGCTGCCGGTCGGCGTCGGCCTGGCCGCCTGGTGGCTCGGAGGCCTGGTGCCGGTCATCGGGGCCCCCGTGCTGGGCATCATCTTCGGGCTGGTCATCGGACAGGTCGCCGGGCAACCGGCCGCCTGGAAGGCGGGCACCCAGTTCCACGCCAAACGCGTCCTGCAGGCCTCGATCGTCCTGCTCGGCGCCGGCATGTCGTTGGCCCAGATCGCCGCCATCGGCGGCGTCGGCCTGCCCGTCATGCTGGGCACGATCGTGGTGGCGGTGGCCGCCGGCCACGCGCTCACCCGGGTGCTCAAGGTCGACCACGAGACCGGCCTGCTGGTGACCTACGGCACGACGATCTGCGGGGCGTCCGCCATCGCCACGATGAGCCAGGTGATCAAGGCGCGCGCCGCCGCCATCGCCGTCTCGATCGCGGTGATCGTGCTCTACAACGTCATCGCCGCCCTCGGCTTCCCCGCACTGGGCATGGCGTTCGGCTTCACCCCCGAGACCTTCGGCCTGTGGGCCGGCACCGCGGTCAACGACACCTCCTCGGTGGTGGCTGCGGCCACCTCGTTCGACGCCCAGCTCATCGCGGCCGGCGCGGTGGTCGGCGGGGCCACGGCATCGGCGTACGCGGTGGTGGTGAAGCTGACGCGCACCCTGATGCTCATCCCGCTGGCGGTCTTCCAGCAGTGGCTCGGGGCACGCCACCTGGGGGCCGAGGAGCGCGGCGCCACCCCGTGGTGGCGGATGGTGCCCGCCTTCCTGCTCTGGTTCCTGGCCGCTGCCGCGCTGCGCACGCTGGGCATCATCCCGGAGGTCGCCGACCCCTGGCTGAAGCTCGCCGCCCACCTGGGCACCACCATCGCGATGACCGCGGTCGGCATGTCCAGTTCGCTGCGCGCGATCCGTGAGGCCGGGTGGCGTCCGCTGGCCCTCGGCGGGATCTTGTGGGTGCTCATCGCGGTGACCGCCCTCGGCCTCCAGGCGGTCACCGGCCAGCTCGTGTTCGTGGGCTGACCTGCCCATCAGGGGCAGCCTTGCCCGCCGTGGGAGGATGGACGCCGTGCTCAGCTTCGCCAAGGGTCACGGCACCCGCAACGACTTCGTCCTCGTGACGGACGCCGACGACGCGCGCCCGCTCACCGACGAGGCGGTGCGCTTCCTCACCGACCGCCGATCCGGCGTCGGCGGCGACGGCATCCTGCGCGCTGTCCGCGCCCGGCACATCCCGGGCTGGGACGGCGAGGGCGAGATCTGGTTCATGGACTACCGCAACGCCGATGGCTCCATCGCGGAGATGTGCGGCAACGGTGTCCGCGTGTTCGCCCGCTACCTGGTGGACGAAGGCCTGGTGGCTCCCGGCACCACCGAGATCCCGATCGGCACGCGCGCCGGCCTGCGGACGGCCACGCTGCTCCACGACGGGCGCGTCCGGGTTTGGATGGGGCGTCCCGTCACCGAGGACGCCGGCGTGACCGTCCAACTCGGCGAGCGCAACTGGGCTGCCACCAGCGTCGACGTGGGCAACCCGCACGCGGTGGTGCTCCTGGGCGAGGACGACGACCTTGCGGGTCTCGACCTGACCCGGGCCCCCGGATGGTTCCCGCTCGACGCGTTTCCGGCGGGCGTGAACGTCGAGTTCGTCGAGGAGATCGGCCCCGGCCATGTGCGCATGCGCGTGTTCGAGCGCGGAGTGGGGGAGACCGAATCGTGCGGCACGGGGACCGTGGCGGTGGCGTCCGCCGTCGCCTCGGCGCACGCAGAACCTGACGGTCGCTGGATCGTCGACGTGCCCGGGGGACAGGTCGAGGTCGACCTGCTCGCGGGCGAGGCCTGGCTGACCGGCCCGGCCGAGATCGTGGCCCGGGGCCAGGTGTGGCTGCCGGGCGAGGAGGACGATGACTGACACCTACGATGCCGACCTCGACCCCGAGTTCGGCGAGTTCGACGACACCGACGCCGAAGGCTACGACGGCGACCAGCTCGACCTGGCCGAGCGCCTCAGCCTGCGCCGTGTCGCGGGCATGTCGACCCAGCTCACCGACATCAGCGAGGTCGAGTACCGCGACCTGCAGCTCGAACGCGTCGTCCTGGTCGGCGTGTGGACCTCCGGCAGCCAGACCGACCACGACAACGCCATGGCCGAACTCAAGCTGCTCGCGGAGACCGCCGGTTCGGAGGTGCTCGAGGGCCTGGTCCAGCGCCGCACCCACCCCGACCCGGCCACCTACATCGGTCGGGGCAAGGTCGACGAGGTGCGCGAGGTCGTGATCGCGACCGGGGCTGACACCGTGATCGCCGACGGCGAGTTGGAGCCCGCCCAGCTCCGCAACCTGGAGGACCGGATCGGCGTCAAGGTCATCGACCGCACCGCCTTGATCCTGGACATCTTCGCCCAGCACGCCAAGTCGATCGAGGGCAAGGCCCAGGTCGAGCTCGCCCAGCTCCAGTACCTGCGGCAGCGGCTGCGCGGCTGGGGCGGCAACCTGTCGCGCCAGGCCGGTGGCCGGGCGGCCGGCGGTGCCGGCATCGGCGGACGCGGCCCGGGCGAGACCAAGATCGAGACCGACCGCCGCCGCATCCGGACCCGCATCTCGCAGTTGCGCAAGCGCCTGCGCGAGCTGGACGCCGTGCGCGACACCAAGCGCGCCGAACGCCGGCGCAACCAGGTGCCCTCGGTCGCCATCGTCGGCTACACGAACGCGGGCAAGAGCTCGCTGCTGAACCGGCTCACCGGCGCCGGCGTCCTGGTCGAGAACGCGCTGTTCGCCACGCTGGACCCGACCACCCGCCGCACCCAGACCAGCGACGGCCGCGTCTTCACGCTCACCGACACGGTCGGTTTCGTGCGGCACCTGCCCCACGACCTGGTCGAGGCCTTCCGCTCCACGCTGGAGGAATCCGCGGACGCCGACCTGCTGGTGCACGTGGTGGACGCCTCCGACCCCGACCCTGCGGGCCAGATCACCGCCGTCCGGACGGTGCTGGGCGAGATCGGTGCGACCAACATCGCCGAGCAGATCGTGTTCAACAAGGTCGACCTCGTCGACGACGCGAGGCTGCTGCCCTTGCGCACCCTGGCGCCGGACGCCGTCTTCGTCTCGGCGCGGACCGGGGAAGGCCTGGAGGCCCTGCGCGACCGGATCGAGGAGCGGCTCCCGCGCCCGGCGGTCGAGGTGGACGTGCTCATCCCTTATGCCCGCCACGACCTGGTCGACCGCATCCACAAGACCGGCGAGCTCATCAGCACCGAGCACACCGGTGAGGGCACCCGAGTGGTGGCTCGGGTCAACGCCAACCTCGCCGGCGAGCTCGCCGACCTCGGGGGAGCCTCGGCATGAGCGACATCGTCGAGGACGCCCCTGGCCAGCCCGAACCGGCCCTGCTGCCGCTGTGGCACATCGCCCACCGCGCCGACTGGGAAGACGCCCGCGAGGGGGGCGCCTACCTGTGCTCCACGCGCGGTCGGACGCTGGGGGAGGAGGGCTTCATCCACTGCAGCTACCCCCACCAGGTCGGGCTCGTGGCCCGCACCCTGTACGCGGATGATCCCGAGCCGTTGGTGATCCTCGAGATCGACCGCGACCAGCTCGGCGGGACCAAGGTGCGCGTCGAGACCGTGGACGGCGTCGGCTACCCGCACCTGTTCGGCCCGCTCCCGACCGCGGCCGTCACCGCCGTGCGGGCTCTGGCTTTCGACGACCAGGGCGCCCTGCTGCTCGGCGACCCCGAGGACCCGATGGGGGAGTCGTCGGTTCAGTAGTGTTCGAGGAACCGGCCCAGCACCTTGGCGGAGCTCCACTTCGGCGTCCTTGTCGCCAGTAGCCCCGAGGTGCGTGCCGAGCGGCTGCGCCGACTGAGCATCCTGCAGCGCCGATTCGACCCCCTGCCACTCGATGAGGAGGTCGCAGCCAGCTACGGGCGCCTCGCAGCTGCGGTTGTCGAAGCCGGACGCCAGCCGCGCCGCCGCACCATGGACCTCTTGATCGCTGCGACCGCTCACGCACACAGCGCCACTCTGTACACCCGGAACCCCGCCGACTTTGCGGGTCTCGTACACCTGGTCAACGTCAAGACCGTCTAGCCGAGCGCGGCATGACAGCTGCTTTCGCACCAGATCGGGGCCCCACACGCCCCTATTGTGGGGGTATGCCACGATCCCACGCCGCGCGTGCTGGAGCCGTCTTGGCCTTGCTTCCACTCGCGGCTTGTGGTCTGCGCGGCGAAGTGAGTGTTGATCCCAGCATGGTGCGGGTCGATCTTCTGGTCAGCGTGCCGCTCGAGGTCGGTGAACGAGGCTTGAGCCCTTGCGTCCCGGGAGTGCTCGGGACCGAGGTTGCACTCATTGTCGACCTTGTACCGACGCCGCAGGGATCCAACGAGGTGAGGTGTCGGCTGCACGGGGACCTCCCACACGATGCGCTGATGCCCTGGGTGTCGCTGGCCACCTCGGCCGCTGACGGCGTCCTGTTCGCCCAAACGCCCCCGGGAAGTGCTCTGCGGAGGGCCTTCGGGGCCGGAGATCTGACCGACTTGGACCTGACCGTGCGTTTCCCCGGGCAAGTGGTCTCCGCGAACGGTGCGGTGGACGACCTCGGGGACAGCGTCCGGTGGACCGATCCCCGGGACTACCAGGACCACGGGTTCGTTGCCACCGCTCGCACAGCTCCCACGACTCCGGGCTGGGTCCTGCCCGCACTCGCAGGGCTGGGGTGGGGTGCCGTCCTCACCGCGGTGACGGGGCGCTTGCGAGCACCCCAAGACGCCGCGACGCCACCCCCGAGGAGCGGTGGTTCACCGCCCACACAGGCCACTCCCGAGTCGCTCGGGACCGCCTCCCACGACGACCCGGCGGATTGGGCTCCCGATGCGTAGCCGCGGGCTCGCCGTGGCGAGCGTGGGCATGCTGCTGCTGACGGCGGGTTGCTCCGTGACGGGAACGGTGAAGTTCACCGACGAGGTCGCCATTGTCGACCTGGTCGTGACTGACCCATCCGTGTGCGATGAGGCCGCCACGATGCCACCCGGAATCGCCATCCGGATGCTGCCCGAGGAGAACTCCTGCGCGGTCACCGGCACCACACCCATTGCTTCGCCGTCCGAGGGTGACCCGTCTTGGCTGGACATCGTCGTGAGCAAGCAGGCCGGGGTCTGGCAGGTCGTGGTCCCCGCGTCGGACCTGAGCAGCGACGACGGCGGCGAGATTGACATCACCTTGGGCTTTCCCACCCCCATCGCGTTCGCTGCCGGAGGAGCCACCATCGAAGGGTCCACCGTCCGTTGGACCGACCTGGCGTCCGCCCGAACCGAAGGCATCGCCGCAACCACACGAGCCCCCGCTGGCCCGCTTCCCGCCTGGCTCGTCCCAGCCCTCGCTGGCAGCCTCATCGGTGGGGTCACGATCACCGGCCTCGGCTGGGTCCGCAGGCGCACCATCCTCGGCCCGCCCGAGAACCAAACCCCTACGCCCGACCAAGCCCCAGCCACGCCAGCCTCATCCGGCAACACCCTGCTGGGGGACCAAGTCGATCCGCGACCCCCGCAGCCGCCCGAGGACCCCGAGGTCTGGTCGCGGCCATGACCCAAGGTTCCCGTGCGCTCAGGCGATCTTCTCCGACTCCAGTCGGTCGAGGATCCAGGAGCGCACCAGAGTGGAGGCGGGCAGGTGCCGCGCCTCGGCGACCGCCTCGACCTGTGCCTGCTCGTCTGCACTGAGACGGACCGAGTACACCTTCGAGCGGTTTGCTCGCACCGGCTTCACGTTCGCCGGGTAGTCGTGGTCACTGCTCGCTTCGGACTCCGCCCGCAAACGAGCAGCAAGATCACGATCTATCGTCTTTGCCATGGTTGGTCTCCTCTCGATACAGCCGTTCGTCTGCGCCAGTGGCCGGCCAAGCGTTGATCAGGTGGAGGTCCCCCGTCCCCGCCGCTTCCCAAGCACGCATCGCTGTGCTTGAAGCCATTCGAACAGCGTCGGAGGATTGTGCGGTGCTGAGGTCGATCCCGTAAGCACCCCAGTGCGTGACGGCCTGAACTGCAATCTGGGCTGCGGGGACTCCATGACCCGCGACCTGGATCGACCCCGTGGCCGTTTCCACGTTCAGGCACCACTCGCCACTGGCCAACGTCATGCTTTGGCCGACGGAACTGTCTCGGTCCACCTTGAACGATGCATCAGCCCAGGACCCCCTATCGCGAGCGGACTCGAGGATCTGCATACGGTCGGGGCGCGGTCGTGCCAGCATGCTGGGCAGGGAAACGAGCAGCTGGGCCGCCCTGAGACGTTGGTCCTGAACTGTCGGATACGCCTCGCCCGTGCTGGAGGACACGAGTACCCGGTGGCTTCCGTGCATGGCCCCGACTTCGAGATCCCAGCTGGGCGAGCCGCCGCGTCCGTTTGCATGAACGACCCAGCGGATCGTCGCCGCCTCCTGCCACAGGGGGCAGCAGGGCTCGAAGGGGATCACAGCCCCCGGCATCCAGAACATGTCACCCATCGGGCCACCGCACCACGAATGCCCCGCTCCTGTCCATAGTCCAAGCGAGGCACCGGCTCGGTACGAGTGACGTGCGGCATGAGCGAGCCTAACGGCTGGCTTGAGGAAGGGAGCGCGTAAAGGCAACCTTTACGAGTAGAGATCCGCGGGTCGGCGACCCAACACGGATCATCCACGCCGATCGACTACGACCCAAGTTCTACGACTACCTAGGTGAGGTGAACGCGATGGCCATCAAGACGCCCAACGATTCCACCGGACTCGACCAGCTCGACGTCCACAGGCACCCGGCCCGCGACGCAGCGCATTTCCGACGCATCCTCGCCGCGCGCAAGGCCATGGCCGACGCCGAGCAGGAGTTGCGAGACGCGGTGAATGAGGCTCGGCGGGCTGGTGACTCATGGGCGGTCATCGGCGCCGCGCTCGACACCACCCGCCAAGCCGCCTATCAACGCTTCGGCCGCGGTTGAGCTTCCTGTGGCAGCTCCGGATGCGGATGGCGGTCGCCCATGCGGGGTGTCTGGCCTCGGGTATGCGCCGGTAAAGTGGCCGGGCTGCTGCCCGGACTTTCGGGCCCGGCGATGGTTGAGGCCCACCGTCACACGTCACGCGCATGATCGAGGGTCTTTGGTGTCGGCAGGGGCCAGCACGATGGTGGCGGCTGGTGCAGTGTCCATGTTGAGCATGTGCTAACGCTGGATGAAACAATGCTTGTGGTTTACAACTCTGGGGTTGTAATCTGGGGCTGTGTGGGAAGTCGAGGTCGGACTCATCGAGGATTGGCTGCTCAGCCTTGCCGACGATGACTACGACCTGATCCTTGCCTCCTTGGAGGTTCTGCAAACCGAGGGGCCGATGCTGGGGCGGCCATTGGTCGACACCATCAAGGGCTCCCGTCACAAGAACATGAAGGAACTGCGCCCCGGCTCGGGTGGCCGGTCCGAGGTCCGGATCCTGTTCGCCTTCGATCCACGCCGCAAGGCGATCCTGCTGGTTGCGGGCGACAAGAGCCGCAACTGGAGCCGCTGGTACACCCGCAACATTCCGGTCGCCGACCAACGCTTCGACGACCATCTCAAGCACCTGAAGGAGGGTTGACATGACCAATCTCGAACAGCTCAAGCAGCGCCGATCCGGTCGCCGTGAAGCGGTCGAAGCCCACAAGGAACGCATGATCGCCGAGACTCGGGCATGGCGACTGCGCGAACTCCGCGAGCAGTTCGACCTCACCCAGGTCGAGCTGGCCGCCGAACTCGACGTTTCCCAGAACCGGGTCTCCCGGATCGAGCGGGGCGACCTCGACAAGACCCAAGTCGACACCCTCCGCCGCTACGTCGAAGCCCTCGGCGGGCACCTTCGCCTCGAAGTCCAAGTCGGCGACGAAACCTTCCAACTCGCCTAACCAACTGCGGCAGGTCTGGCAGAGCGGGCGTCGATGGGCGCGAAGAGCGCGACCCGGTCCACGTGGGTGAGCAGCAGTTCCCGGGCGCGTGAGTCCAGGACGCATCGGATCAGGATGCTCGCATCCAGCAATAGCCCGCGAGTGCCGACTGCAGTCATGGGGTTCGGCGGGCCGCCAGCCTCTGGGTACATTGGTCGCCGCTACCAAGGACCGTGCTGAAGCTGTGATCCTCCCAGCGTGCGGTGACGCACCGGGTCGCCAAGTAGAACTCCCAGGTGTATCTGTCCAGGGCGACGGTCTTGTCGGCATAACTGTCGGAGAACGGCATGCGGTGGGCTTTCCAGAACGTTTCTCGCGTCGGCAGCCACGCCGAGTCGTGATCGCGCTGGTGGTCGTCCAAGGTGGTGCCCTCGAACATCGCGTCCAGTTGGCGGGCTCCCGCCAACTGGCGGCTGCTCGCTCCCCAGGCGGAGCCGCCCAGAGCGGTGGTTACTGTGATCGCGACGACCGCGAGGAACCTGGCCCACCGTCGGCGGTCGAACTGCCGTTTGGTCGCGGTGTCCCAGGTGAGTCGGATCAGCACCGCCGTGCCGGCGCCGAGGAAGGCGCCCAGAGTGTTCGAAGCGATGTCCAGCATGTCGTTGGTGCCGGCCCCCAGAAGCGGCTGGATCAGCTCGATCGCCCCCGACAGGAGCGCCGCGGCACCGGTAGCCCGGAAGGGAGCCTTCCACAGGAGGGTCGCGCTCAGGCCGAACGGCATGAACAGGGCCACGTTGAACCGCACCTCGGTAGTGAGCGCCCCATCGATGAGCCTCTGAAGTCCCCAGTCCCCCCAGACGGCTGGTCCAGCCAGACACCCCCAACAGACTTCGCGTGGGAATTCTCGCAGGAGGGTCGCAGACAGGATCAGTCCGACCGAAATCACGAGGGCAAAGAACTGCATCTGTCGGAGTCGGGATCCCAGCCGTCGGCGTGAGGTCCAGGTGGCGACCGCCGCGACCAAAGCAGTCAGCCCGACGCTCCAGACAAGCGTCGGGGTGAGGAAATGGACGAGGTAGTTGTCCACGGTCATACGCAGCTGTGCGAGACGTACTCGAGAATCGGGGCGAGGTCGCCAGTCGACGTTCCCTCGTGGATCCGCTCGTAGAGGCGGTGTCCAACGTCATCGAGGTGCGAAGAGATGCTCATGTCCGTGAACCCTTCCAGCCACGAGCGCCGCTGAGTGCGCTGCGGTGGGCCTTCATGCCGCGTAGCCGGCCAGCGCTCGACGGATCGCCTCCGAGCGGGACACGTTCTCCCGCGCTGCAACCTCGTCGACGGCCGCGACCTCTTCGGCGGTGAGCCGGACTGCGATCACCTGCATCGGCTCAGCCCCGCGACCGGGACGTCCCCGTCCCCGACGCCTGGGCTCCCCGACGCCATAGCCAGCCTCTGCCTCATCAGCCCACGTCTGGATCTGCTCGTCCGTCAACTGCTGATCTGTCACACCGTTAGTGTATAACGAAAACCCCGCTCGAATAGGGGTGCACCGCGCGCAGCATGACCGCGCGTTGGTCAGTGGCGCTGCGCGGTCAGAGCCGCCCAGGCGCTGGGTTGAGTGTGTCTCCGGCCCAGCTCATGTTGTCATCGACCCCGACCTCGAACGACTCCAGCGCGGGTTCGGCCAGGACCGCATCTGCGACCACGCGGGTGCAACCGAGCAGCGTGAAGGTGAAGTCGATCTCGGTGGCCAAACACCACCCCCGGTCGTCAGGCCACACGAGGTTGGCTGACTGCTCCAAGTCCTGCCCCTCAAGCCAGATCTCTTGGACGGCCAGGGGTGCCCGAAAGAGGTGGTAGCTCCGGTTCGGGAGCACCAACGTCGGGCTTGCTTCCTCGGGTACGCGGTTGGGGATCGGGATCTCGTAGGTCGTCTGGTCGGGGTTGCAGGCTTCGATGGAGCCGCCGCCCCAGAAGCCGTAGCCGTCCCAGACGGCGTAGGTGACCTCGCCTTCGGCTGCCAGGTGTGCGAGCAGTGCGTGGTGGTCGGGGAGCGGGAGGTGTCCCTCGGAAGGCCACAGGTTCGGGTGGTCCAGGGTGTCGAAGAAGTGGGCCCATTGCGCCAGCGGGTGCAGGACGCGGCCGTTGGCGGTGGCGATGTCGTGCCAGCGGCGTCCGTCTTCCATCCGGTGCAGGATCCGGACGTTGGCCTGGTAGCAGGTCGGGACCATCGCGCCGACCGGCACCCCCGTCGCTCCCCAGGGCAACAACCTTGGCGCGAGCCAGTCAGACAGGGAGGCGTCGGCGGTGTGGCGAGGCAAACTCATGGCGACGAGCGTAGGCCTCGACACCACAGGCGATCCTCTCCGACTCCAACCGGGGCGGCTCGGAACGCCATGACCGGGCCATGAGATGTCGGCACGTTGGGCTTGGCAACGTCGGTGTTACCGGGGGTGGATGCCCCGTGTCCTTGCTGATGCCGCCAGCCTAGATCGGGCCTCAGACAACGCGGCCGCGCTTGGAACCCGGGGCCCCACGGCTGCCCGACTCCCGTCGCGCTTGTGGCAATCCAGGAAGAGCTTCTGCCAGTTATCGCCTCCTGCGGCTTCGCCACTGGAGGAGTGCCCACGTGGTGGCGGAGATGAAGAGGAACATCACTATGAACTGCACGACCCCGCTGCTTTCCATGATCGGATTCGCCCCTCCGTGGTGGTCTGAAGTGTGCTCGTGAACGTGCTCCACCCTAGCCACGACACACTTGATGCGGCGGATCAGAGCAGCGTGGTCGAGGACTTCCCGTGACTCGCGACCGTCTGGCTCTAGCACCGCTTCCTACGACGGGCGGGGGACGGTCGGGACGGCGGGCGACCGGCTTGAACGACCCTCCTTCGGATGGGTTGGCCGAAGGCACACAGCTGCACCCTCACCAGGCGCGGCATGTGAGCTTGCGGTTCGTGTGGGGCTTCGGCATCGACGCCACCCTCGAGGACGCCGTGACCCGTGAACTCGTCGACACCATCGACCCCGCTATCCAGGAAGCAGCCAGCCACTACCAGTGCGCCACCGACCCCCAAGGACTCATGATGTGGCGCAAGGCCTAACCATCTGAATCACGCACCGCGTGCGGCAGATCCGCGCGTTGCGGGCTGTTCACGCGACGCGGGTGGCCAGGCTTTCCAACTGCGCGCGGATCTTGGCGATCAATGCCTGGGCGGAATCATCGGAGCCGGCGAGCTGGGCCAACAGCAGGTCCCGAGCCAACGTCGAGACCGGAAGGCCGCGACGCTCGGCAGCCTGCACGAGCGCGTCGAACTCCTCAGCATTCAGGCGGACCTGAAGCGTCTTGGCACGCTGGTGACCCCGGGTCACCTTGCTGCCCGGCTTGATGGCCGCGTCCATGTCACGCTCGGACGCTTCGGCCTCGGCGGCGATGAGATCACTGATCGGCATCTGAATGCTCCTCTCGATAGCGACGTTGGTCGGTTGTGTTCGACGGCCAAGCATTGACGCCCCAGGTGATGCCGTCATCGGGCAGAACGATCACGGTGATCAACGTGCTGGCCGACGACGACCAGCCGATGACGCGTACCGTTCTGCCCGACACCGACGCTGGGTCTGGATCGATGACCAGCCGGTTGGGGTCGTTGAAGGCCTCGTCGGCCACATCGGGAGTCAGGCCGTGCTTGGCGATGTAATCCCCTCGGTGGCGCCAGTCGAGATCTTCACTCACGAGCCCTAGTGTACTGCATGCGTACTACGCGGGCGGGCTGCCGGAAGCCTCGCCTGCAGCGGCATGTCAGGTAATGAGATCGGAGGTGGGCTCGTCGAGGTTGTGGAGATCTACCAAGTCGAACAGGTCGGCTGGCTTACAGTCCAGTGCTTCGCAGATCGCGGTCAGCGTGGTGAACCGGATCGCGCGGGCCTTGCCTGTCTTCAGGATGGACAGGTTCGCCATCGTGATGCCCGTACGGGCCGACAGTTCGGTCAGCGTGACGTCTCGGGCCGTCAAGACCTTGTCGAGCAGGCAGACGACGCGGTGGGACGGTTCCTCAGATGACACCGTCCACGTCCTCCTGCAGCCGGGCACCCTCCCGGAATGCGACACCCAAGCTGCCCAGCACGAGCCCGCCTACCAGCAGGGGCACCGACAGGTAGATCGGCTGCATCCCGATCCCCCTGCCCCCGTCCAGCCCGTCCCACCACTGTGCGGTGAGGGCCAAGCCAACAGGGTGCAGGGCAGTGCGCACGAGGGTGCCGACAACCAGCACGACCGCCGCAGCACGCAGCCCGGCCCTGACCTGGCCAGCGAAGGGCTGCCCCCACGCGATGTACTGCAGGGCGCGACGGACGGCGAGCAACGCGACGACGATCGCCATTGCCTCAAGCAACTGAGGGGTCACCGCGACAGCCCGGATCCACAGCGGGATCTCCTCGGCCCGCACAGAGGTGCTCACAGTGTGGCAGGCCTCCCCGTCGGCTAGGTCGCCACAGTGCGAGGAGTCCAGCCACTCGAGTTGAAGCACTTGGGGCAGCACCGTCGCGCCCACGTACGCGTCGGAGCCCCCAGCGGGAAGGAGCAAGGGATGCGCGGTGAGGGCCGCGGCCACGATGTACAAGTTCCACGCGGCCACGACCACGGCGACCATCACGAGCAGGACCCGAACCGCGCTGATCCTGCCGCCGCCTGTCCTTCGTTGCTCCAAGGCCTCCAACTCGACGCCCCTTATCGATTTTCGATGTTATCGAAGAACAATACATGTCTGTGGTGTTCGGCGCCAGCAGGCCCTCATAGCAGCGCCTTCCCCTCGCGGAGCCACGATTGCCGGCGACGGTGACCGGATGGTGGACTGTCGCCCGTGCCTGACTCCGTGAGCTTGCGGCCCCTTGTCGTAGAGGATGCGCAAGTGATGTCCAGCGTGCTGGCGGACCCGACGCTCTACGAGTTCATCGGCGGTGAACCCCCGAGCGTCTCGGAGCTCGAGCGTCGCTACACCGTTCAGACCAGGGGTCGGTCGGCTGACGGTTCGGAGGAGTGGGTCAACCTGGTCGTCGTTCTGGGGCCCCGGCGTGAACCCATCGGCTATGTTCAGGGCACGATTCCTCGCCAGGGGGAACCCACCGAGATTGCCTGGGTCGTCGGGCGAGCGTGGCAGGGGAAGGGCTACGCGACGCGCGCTGCCCAGTTGCTCGTCGAGTACCTCGAGGACCGCGGCGTCCGAGACTTGGTCGCGCACATTCATCCGGGACACACCGCCTCGCAGGTCATCGCGCGGAAGCTGGGGCTTCATCCCACGGAGACCATGGTTGACGGCGAATCCCGGTGGGAACGTACGTCAGGTTGACTCGCCAGCAGCGGCAGATCAGTGCGTTTGTTTAGGTAAGGCGCAGCAGTCCCGCGGCGGTCGGGCGGAACCCGCACGCGCCCTCGTAGAACTCGGTCAGGTGAGGCTCATAGTCGGCGTGCAGCCAGTGGCATCCGCGCTGACGTGCTTCGTTGGCAGCATGTGCGACGAGCAGCTTGCCGATCCCCTGCCCCTGATAGTGGGGCGCGACGCAGGTGTCGAGCAAGATGGCGTGGGCCCCACCATCACCGACGACATTGACGAAACCGATCAAGGACTGCCCGCTGCGCGCCGTCACCCAGAAGAGGCTGTGGCGCTCCAGTCGGGCACCCCAGGGCACCCCAATCGGCATCCCACCGAAGGCGGCCGAATGGAGGAGGTCCAACTCTGCGTCGTCGATCGGCGAGCTGACCGCAAAGGACACGTCACGCTGATGCACGTCACCAGCGTAGGTGGGCCCGACGAGCCATGCCCCAAATCTGCTCACCGCGGCAGATGCGCGAGGCTCCATGCGCTTACACGCTGGTAGTCATGGTGGCGTGCGCGGGGGACTGCTCTCTCAGTCAGGCGGCCGAGCGGGACCGCGTTCCTAGGAGCGCAGACCATCTGGGAGGCTTGGGCCATGAAGGTTGGCGTGTATGTGGACGGCTACAACCTGTACTACGGAGGCCGTGGGATCTGCGGTCGGGGCTTACCCGGGTGGAGATGGCTGGACGTGCGGGCTCTAGCAGAGCGGGTGATTGGCTCCGAGTCGGGTTGGTCTGGGCCATTCGACCTGCATGTGGTCTTCTGTACCGCGCGAATCAGGGGACATGCGAACACGACAAGCCAGCACGACCAGGACACCTACCTCCGCGCTCTTCAGGCCCATAGGGCTATTGACGTGATCGAGATGGGGCAGTACGTCGAACGCGTAGCCACAAGTCCTCTTGCAACAGCTGGGAAGCGTGGAAAGCCTGTTCTGGCCACCTCGCATTGGCCCATCGAGGTACGAGACTCCGCCGGTGCGGATGTTCCCCAAGCGACGTTCATGGCCTCCGTGGCGCGCCGCGAGGAGAAGGGCAGCGATGTCAACGTCGCCACGCACCTGCTGCTGGATGTGCTGGCCTCCACGGTTGATGCTGCCGTGGTCGTGAGCAACGACAGCGATCTCAAACTACCTGTGGCTGAGGCAAGACTTCGAGTTCCCGTGGGACTCATCAACCCCACCGGCAAGTACACAGCAGGCGCTCTGAGCGGGCAGCCGCATGCCGGAGTGGGCGGGCACTGGTGGTATCAGCTTCAGTCCAGCGACTTCACGGCCTCGCAGTTGCCAGACTCGGTGGGCAAGGTCAAGAAGCCAGCGGGCTGGTAAAGAAAAACCCGACCCCAGAGGGGTCGGGCGGTATGTAGCGAGGGTACAGGGATTAGCCCCTCGAAGCAACAGAGCGACGACACTCACACATAGTCCCCGCGAAGGTAGGGGCCGTACCTCACATGGTT
>JAUNSA010000057.1 GCA_030539405.1 Propionibacteriaceae bacterium | reverse complement strand
GTACCGCGACGTGCTCGAGCCGGGCATGACGTTCACGATCGAGCCGATGCTGGCCCTGGGCTCCTCGGAGAGCCACGTGTGGGACGACGACTGGACCGTCGTGACCAACGACGGCTCCCGCGTCGCCCAGTGGGAGCACACGGTCGTCGTCACCTCCGACGGCGTGGAGATCCTGACCCTGCCCCCGGACGCCGCCTGAGCTTCCCCGCGACGGGCCGACCGGGGGTCCCGTCCGGTTTCACCCCTGATCAGCGGCCAGTAGACTGCGACGGCACGCAGGAATCAGATCGGCACGAGGAGCGAGGCCCAGCGATGGAGAAGGTGGCCGGGCTGATCATCGGCCGCGCCAAGCTCGTCCTGGCCCTGTTCGCCCTGCTCACCGTCGTGTTTGGGCTGCTGATCCCCCTCGTGCCCATCAACTACAACCTCGCCGACTACGTCCCCGACCGCGCGCCCTCGACCCGGGCCATCGCCGTCATCGAGGAGGAGTTCGACGATCCCGTCCCCAACGCCCGCGTCTTCATCCCGGACGTGAACCTGGCCGAGGCGACCGCGATGAAGGACCAGATCGCCTCGCTCGAGGGCATCGAGTCGGTGATGTGGCTGGACGACTACGTCGACCTGCGCGAACCCCTGCAGATCCAGGACACCGAGACCGTCGAGGGGTTCCTCACCGACAACGGGGCGCTCTACCAGGTCACCGCCGACCTCGGCCAGGCACCCGAGGCGTTGACCGCCCTGCAGGCGCTGTCCCCCGACGCCGCCGTGGAGGGCCAGCTCGTCGACATGTCCCTGGCCCAGACGGGCACCTCGTCCGAGATCACCACGATCATGGCGATCATGCTGCCGATGCTGGTGGTGGTGCTCCTGCTGGCCACTCGCTCGTGGCTCGACCCCGTCTTCCTGCTCACCTCCCTCGGCGTCGCGGTTGCTCTCAACATGGGGACCAACATCTTCCTCGGCGAGATCTCCTTCATCACCCAGTCGGTGGCCGGCGTCCTGCAGTTGGCCGTGTCCTTGGACTACGGACTGTTCCTCTTGCACTCCCGCGAGAGGCACAGTCGCGGCGGGGAGGACACGGCGACCTCGCTGCGTGCCGCCGTCGTCGAGAGCGCCACCGCGATCGTGTCGGCCTCGGCCACCACCATCCTGGGCTTCCTGGCGCTGGTGTTCATGAGTTTTAGGCTCGGCCCCGACCTCGGCATCGTGCTCGCCAAGGGCGTCCTGTTCAGCCTGCTGTGCGTGCTGGTGCTCACTCCGGCGCTGTACGCGGTGTTCGCCCGCGCCGTCGCGGCCACCCAGCACCGGTCGTTCCTGCCGAGCTTCGCCGGGCTGGGCCGCCTGCTGGGCCGCGTGGCGCCGTTCCTGCTCGTCATCGCCGCGCTGGTCCCGGTCGCCTACGTCGCCCAGGGCATGAACGACTTCCGCTACACGATGACCGCCTACCCCGACGGCTCGCGCGAGGAGGCCGACCGCGCCTTCATCGAGGAGGAGTTCGGACGCCGGCTGCCGATGGTGCTGCTCGTCCCGCGTGGGGACTGGGCCCGCGAGCACGCCCTGGAGCAGGAGTTGGCCGAGGTGGACGGGGTGGTCGCGCTGGCGTCCTACCAGTCGCAGGTGGGACGCTACCTGCCGGCCGAGGTCCTCCCCGCCGACCAGGTGTCCGCGCTGCTGAGCGAGAACCACTCCCGCATGGTGCTGACCGTCGACAGCCCCAAGGAGGGCGATGCGGCCTTCGGGCTCGTCCAGCGCATCCGCGAGATCGCCCAGTCCCACTACCCCGACCGCTACCACCTGACCGGCGAGTCGGTCGTCACCCTCGACATGCGCGACACCATCCGCGAGGACAACGTGGTCGTCAACGGGCTCGCCATCGCCTCGGTGGGGCTCGTGCTGGCGCTGGCCTTCCGGGCGCTGGTGCTGCCCGTGCTGCTGGTGCTGACCATCGAGGCGTCCATCTGGTTCAACCTGGCCCTGCCCTATGTGACCGGCAACCACCTGGCGTTCATCGGCTACCTGATCGTGAGTTCGGTGCAGTTGGGCGCCACCGTCGACTACGCCATCCTCGTCACCCAGCACTACCTGCGACACCGGGTGGACCAGACCCCGCGGGAGGCCGTCTCCCTCGCCGTGAAGGAGACGTTCGGCGTCCTGGTCGTGCCCGCGGCCGTGCTGGCGGCGGCCGGCTTCATCCTGGCGTCGGTGTCCTCGCTGGACGTCGTCTCCCAGCTCGGCACGGCGTTGGGCCGCGGTGCGGTGTTGTCGTTCGCAATGGTGTACCTGTTCCTGCCCGGCCTGCTGATGGTGTTCGACCGCGTCATCGAGGCGACGACGTGGAAGACCCGATTCCTGAGGAGTACCCCATGAGCAAGAAGATCCCCGCGATTGCGATCGGGCTGGTCCTGTTGGCGGGCGTCCCCGCAGCCGCCGCCGCGCCGACGGCCCCCGCCCCGGCGTCCGGCCCCACCCACGCGGCACCCACACCGAGCTCAGCGGTGGCGTTAGCCGACGCCACCCCCGTCAAGGAGGAGGTCGTCTACGCCCACCTCGCCGCCGACGGCACGGTCGAGCGCATCCTGGTGGTCAACGCGTTCCCGGACGCCCCCTCCTCCTTCGTCGACCACGGCCGCTACCGCGAGGTCAGCAACCTGAGCACCACCGACGAGCTCGAGCGGGCCGAGGACCGCGTCACCATCGCCACCCCGGGCGGCGAGTTCTACTACCAGGGCGAGCTGGCCTCGACCGACGCCCCCTGGCTGCTGTCCCTGGAGTACTGGCTCGACGGGAGCCAGGTCAGCGCGGCCGACCTGCGCGGGCGCTCGGGCAATCTCGAGATCCGCGGGCAGGTCCGCCAGAACCCGGCCGTGGACCCGGTCTACTACGACAACTACATGCTGCAGATCTCCATCACCCTCGACACGGCCCACTTCAGCCGGGTCGCCAGCGAGGGTGCCACCATCGCCTCCCAGGGCAGCGCCAAGGTGGTCAACCTGACCTCCATGCCCGGCGAGGACACCGACTTCACCGTCACCGCCGAGGCGTCCAACGCCCACCTCGGCACGATCCAGGCCGCGGGCCTGCCCTTCTCGATGGCGGTCGACCTGCCCGACGCGGCCGCCTATACCGGCGACCTGGTGGAGCTCTCCGACGCCATCGCCACGCTGGCCGCGGGCGTGCGCGACTACACCAACGGCGTCGGCGAGGTGGCGGACGCCTCGGGCGGGCTCGACCGGGGTGCCGCAGAGCTCGCCGCCGGGGCCCGCCAGGTGAGCGACGGCTTCGAGCAGCTCGCGGCCGGGCGCGGCGAGTTCGACGCCGGACTGCGCGACTACAACGCCGGTGTGGGGCAGTTCGCCGACGGCATCGGCCAGCTCGACGATGGCCTGGGCTCCTTCGCCGACGGCCTCGCCCGGCTCGCCGAGGGCAGCGGCGCGCTGTCGTCGGGGCTGGAGGAGTACGCCGGCGGGGTCGCCGCGTTCAGCGCCGGCCTCGACCAGACCGCCGAGGGCAGCGCCGCGCTGACCGACGGCCTGACCGAACTCGCGGCGGGGCTGGCCGAGCTCGCCGTCCAGGGCAAGTACGCCGACCAGAACCTCGTCGGCGGGTCCGCCCAGATCCTGGCGGCGCTGCAGGCGCTGGAGGCCGGCGTGGCCGGGCCGGTCTCGGACGCCGACCTGCAGGCCCTGCGCGGACTGCTGGGCGAACTCACCACCAGCCTGGACGCCCTCGAGGCGACGCTGGCGCAGGCCGACGTGACCGAGCTGCGCGAGACCACGGAGTCGGCGACCTCCCGGCTGTCGGCCACCAGCGAGCGCATCGCTGCCATCGCCGCCGAGATGCAGGACACCGACGCGATCGTGGCCGACCTCGGCCTCACGGTCACCGACAACCCCGAGGCCCAGGCCCTGCTCGACCACCTGGACGCCCAGGGCCAGCGGCTGAGCACCGAGACCGCCGAGCTGGACGCGATCGCGTCCGCCCTCGCCGGCCTGGACGTCGACGGCCTGGCCGCGGCGCTCGAGGCGGTGTCGTCCGATGTCACGGCCGTGCGCGCCGACGTGGAGGCCATGGACGCCGCCCTGGCCGCCGTGCCGCCCCGCGACGCCGACGAGCTCGCGCGCACCGTCGCGGCCCTCAGCGCCCAGTACCAGGCCTTCCACGGCGGGTTGGTCGGCTACGTCGACGGCGTCGAGGACGCCAGCGTCGGTCTGGCCGGCGAGCCGGGCTGCCAGGTCCCCGACCCCGAGGACCCCGACGGCGCCCCGATCCCCGCGCCCTGCTTCCCGGAGCTGGCGCAGCGCTACCCGCACCTGGTCACCGGCACGCCCGGCGCCCTGTCCGGGGCGTACCACCTGCGCAACGGGCTGCAGGGCCTCAGCAGCGCCGGCGGCGAGCTGTCCACCGGCGCCCAGGAGCTGGCCGAGGGCGGCAGCGCCCTGCACGAGGGCGTACTGGAGTTGCAGGGTGGCGCCGACCAGTTCGCCTCCGAAGCTGACCGGATCGTCGACGGCGCCAACGCGCTCGCCGACGGTGGGGACGCCCTGGTGGCCGGACACCGGGAGCTCGTGGGCGCCGACCGTCCCTTCGCCGCTGGCCTGCGGGACCTGTCGGCCGGCCTGAGCAGCTACCACGACGGCACCGGACAACTCGTCGATGGCCTGGGTCAACTGGACTCGGCTGGCCAGCAGCTCAGCGACGGTGCCGCCACCCTGCGCGACGAGACCCGCGACATGGACCAGCAGATGGAAACCCAGATGGACGAGGCCCTGGCCGACTTCCTCCCCAAGGACTTCACGCTGACCTCGTTCACCAGCCCGGAGAACACCGGCATCAAGCAGGTCCAGTTCGTCTACCTGACCGATGCACAGACCGAGCCCGAGGAGACAGCGCCCGTGGAGGAGGAGCCCGTCCAGAAGACCTGGTGGGATCGCATCCTCGACATCTTCCGCTGAGTGCCCTGACTGCTGGTTTGGGACCGCTGGTTTGCGTGCCATGGCACTCAAACCAGCGGTCCCAAACGGGCAGTCAATCGTGTTGAACGGATGAGGTGGCTTGTAAGCCGGATTCTGTCGCCCGAAGGCGGGTGACCATCCATCTGTGACGGCTGTTGCCAGTCGCCTCCGATCCGAAGATCGTGCAACCTACCCGGACGCCTCGCGCGAGCAGCGCTCGAACGGCGTCCGCGGGCCGAAGCCCTTCTTGGTCTTGCTCCGAGTGGGGTTTGCCATGCCGACGCTGTCACCAGCGACGCGGTGGGCTCTTACCCCACCCTTTCACCCTTACCCCCGAAGGGGCGGTCTGCTTTCTGTGGCACTGTCCCGCGGGTCACCCCGGGTGGGCGTTACCCACCACCCTGCTCTGTGGAGTCCGGACTTTCCTCAGCGTGCGCCGCGGTCACCCAGCCACCTCATCCGATCGACCAGTATACGGCGCCGGAGGCGGCACAAGAGCAGAGAGTCAGCGAACCCGGAAAGAGACCTTGCCGGTCTCCACGTCGGCCTCGACCAGCTCGGCGACGACCTCAGCCCCCAGATCAGCAGCACTGCCGGTGACCCGCGCGGCGACGGCCGGGTCGGTGAGTTGGATCTCACCGCGGTCGTCCTCGGCGTCCCACTCGGTGATGACGCCCTCGAAGGACTCCCCCACGTGCGGGGCCAGCACCAGGGCCTCCACGAGGTCGAGGAGCCCGCGCTCGTAGGCGTTGGACCGCTGGGTGGCCCGCTGCATCGTCTTGGGCAGCCCCTCCAGCTCGGCGCGCACCCAGTCCGGTACCGGCTCCCCGGCACACAGCGCCACGCAGATCTCGCCGACGTAGCGGTCGACGAGCCGACGCAGCGGGGCGGTGGCATGGGCATACGCCGCGTTCATCGCACCGTGGAGCGGCTGCTCGGGAGTCTCGCCATCGTCGAACGCGACGTAACCGGCGCCGCGGAACAGCGTCGTGCACGCGTACAACATGGCCAGGTGCGTGGGCTGGGCCGGATCCAACGAGCGCACGAACTCGGGGTACCCCACCGCGCCCGGCCAGCGGATCTTCAGGCCCTTCGCGACGCGGCGCAGCTTGTCGATGCCGTACTGCCGGGCCGGGGGCAGCGTCCGCAGGATGCCGATGCCACCCTCGAGCATGATCTGGGCGGCGGCCATGCCGGTGAGCAGCGAGATCTGGGCGTTCCACCCCTCCACGGGCAGCGTGGCGCGGAAGTCCAGCTCCCAGTGGTCGCCGACGACGTGCACCTCCTGCTCGGGGATCTGCAGGCTGACCCCGCCGCGCTCGGCCTCGAGCAGCTCGCGCAGCCGACCCACCTCGGCCAACAACTGCAACACCTCGGACGCGGTCCCGCCATCCAGCGCCTCCTGCACGCCCGCATAGGTGAGCTGCTCCCGGCTGCGCACCCGCGCGGGCGCGACCGTGGACGACAGGGCCTCGCCCCGGGCGTCCAGCCGATGCTCCCAGACCAGCGCGGGGCGCAGTTGGCCAGGCAGCAGGGACGCCGCCCCCTCGCTCAGCTCGGGCGGGTGCAGGGGCGTCCGCGCGTTCGGGGCGTACAGGGTGAGCCCGCGCTCGTGGACCTCCCGGTCGATCGCCCCACCGGGCATGACGAACCGGGCCACGTCGGCGATGGCGTAGTGGACGCGGTAGCCCTCACCGTCCCGCTCGATGTACAGCGCCTGGTCCAGGTCGGTCGACCCCGGCGGATCGATGGTGACAAACGCCACGTCGGTCAGGTCACGCTCGGGCAGGTCGCCCCGGGACGCCGCGGCTCGCGCCTCGGCGGCCACGTCCAGAGGGAACCCGTCGGGCACCTCCAGGCGTGCGTGGAGGTCGTCCAACCCCGCCCGGATGGGCTCGGGGACGCCGCGGGCGCTGAGCTGGACCGCCGGCATGGCCTCAGAGCCCCGACTCGGGCGTCCGGACGAGGATGCGGTTGCACTCCTCGCAGCGCAGCACCTCGTCCTCGGCGGCGGCGCGGTAGCGGTTCAGGTCGGCGGAGTTGGCCTCCAACTGGCAGCCCCCGCAGCGCCCGTGGCGCAGCAGGGCGGCCCCCACCCCGCCGGACTTCTCCGCGATGCGGGTGTAGAGGGCCAGCAGGTCGCCGGGGACGGCGGCGGCGATGGCGTCGCGCTCCAGCTCGTGCTGGCCGCGCGCGGACGCCAGTTCACCCAGCTTCTCCTCGCGAACGGCCAGGACGCTGCGCATCTGGGTCTCCAGCTCGGACTTGGCCTCGTTGGCGCGGTCGGCGGCCTCGCGGGCCGTCTCGAGCCGCTCCATGGCCTCGAGCTGGGCGTCCTCCAGATCGCTGATGCGCTGGTGGAGGTGCTTGACCTCGTCCAGCAGCCCCTGCAGGGCCTTCGGGTCGCTCACGCTCCCGTCGGCGATCCGCTTCTCGTTGCGGGCGAGCCGCTCGCGGACGGGCACCAGGTCCGCCTCCGCCTTGGCCAGGTCGCCGTTGAGGTCGGACACAGCGGTGTCGGCGGCGATGCAGCGCTCGGCGGCGCGGGCCCGGTCGGCCTGCAACGCCCGCGCCTGCGCGGTTTCGGGGAGGGTGGCCCGTCGGTGGTCGAGCTGCGCGATGGCGGTGTCGCTGGCCTGCAGGTCGAGCAGTCTGCGCTGCGCCTCGACGGCAGCCTTCATGGGGATCCCCTCCTGGCTTGAGCGTGCACCGCACCTTATCGCAGCCCCCTGACACCCGCGGCGTCCGGGCGGCGCCACCTAGACTGGGGGGACACGCGAGCACGACCCGAAGGGACCCATCATGAAGCAGCAGGACCAGAAGCTTCCCAACCGGCAGGTTCCCTTCTCGGATGCCTTCGTGGCCTTCATCCCCGAGGACTGGCAGCCCTACTCCGAGGAGATGCCGGCCCGCCTGCCGGCCGCCGACCACACCGCGGCGCGACGGGACGCCGTGAGCGCCGCCTACCCCGGCGAGCGCCTCGTGATCCCCGCGGGTGGGCTGAAGGTGCGCAGCAACGACACCGACTACCGGTTCCGTCCGCACTCGGCGTTCGCCCACCTGACCGGGCTGGGCACCGACCGTGAGCCGGACGCCGTGCTCGTGCTCGACCCGGTCTTCACCGATGACGCCGACGACCCGGAGAAGGCCGAGGACGCCGGCCACGTGGCCACCTTGTACTTCAAGCCGCGGGCTCCCCGCACCGACCCGGAGTTCTACGCCGACGCCCGCTACGGCGAGATGTGGGTGGGCAAGCGGGAGTCCCTGGCCGAGATGGAGGCCATGACGGGCCTGCCCTGCGCGCCCCTGGCCGACCTGCCCGCCGCACTGTCGGCCAACACCGACAGGATCGGGGCCCGGATCGTCCGCACCACCGACGACCGGCTCACCACGCTGATGGACGAGCTGCGCCGCACGAACGAGGTGGAGTTCGACCCCTGCGTCGATGAGGAGTTCGAGGTGATGCTGTCGGAGCTGCGCCTCATCAAGGACGCCTACGAGCTGGAGCAGATGCAGCTCGCCTGTGACGCCACGACGGTCGGTTTCGAGGCCGTCGCCGCCGACTTCCCCACCGCCGTGCGCAAGGGCCGTGGCGAGCGCTGGTGCGAGGGCGTGTTCGCCCTGCACGCCCGCCACCTGGGCAACGACGTCGGCTACGGCAGCATCTGCGCCTCGGGCGACCACGCCAACACGCTCCACTGGGTCCGCAACGACGGCGACCTGCACGACGGCGACCTCGTCCTGCTCGACATGGGCGTCGAGGTCGACTCTCTCTACACCGCCGACGTGACCCGGACGCTGCCCGTCAACGGCCGCTTCACCCCGGCCCAGCGCAAGGTTTACGACGCCGTGCTGGCCGCCCAGACCGCCGGCATCGAGGCGGCGCGGGCCGGGGCGACGTTCCACGAGGTCCACGACGCCTCCATCCGGGTGGTCGCCGAGCACCTGCACGCCTGGGGCATCCTGCCGGTGTCGGTCGAGGAGTCCCTCGACCCGGTCAACGGCGGCCAGCACCGACGCTGGATGGTGCACGGCACCTCGCACCACCTCGGCATCGACGTCCACGACTGCGCCCAGGCCCGCAAGGAGTTCTACCGCGACGGCACGCTGCGCGCCGGCATGTGCATCACCGTGGAGCCGGGGATCTACTTCAAGTCCACCGACCTGCTGGTGCCCGAGGAACTGCGCGGCATCGGCGTCCGGATCGAGGACGACATCGTGATCACCGACGGCGAGCCGCTCATCCTGTCCAAGGCGCTCCCCCGCGAGGCGGACGCCGTGGAGGCCTGGATGGCCGGCCTGCTCGGGTCCTGATCCCCGATCGGGGTGCCGGAGAGCGGTTGGGAGGCGAGACGGATGCAGCGGCGTCCGCTCGCCGCCTAGAGTGCGTCCATGGCTGAACCCACGAAGGTGTTCCTCGACGAGGACGACATCCCCACGCACTGGTACAACATCGTCGCCGACTTCCCGACCCCGCCGCCGCCGGCGCTGCACCCGGGCACGAAGGAGCCGCTGGTCCCCGATGACCTGACGGCACTGTTCCCGATGGGGCTCATCGCCCAGGAGGCGTCCACGGAGCGCTGGATCGAGATCCCCGAGAAGGTGCGCGAGATCTACCGCCTGTGGCGTCCCAGCCCGTTGCACCGGGCGCGCCGGCTCGAGGCCGCGCTGGGCACCACGGCCCGCATCTACTACAAGTACGAGGGCGAGAGCCCGGTCGGCTCGCACAAGACCAACTCGGCGGTCCCGCAGGCGTACTACAACGCCGAGGAGGGCCGCATGCGGCTCACCACCGAGACCGGTGCCGGCCAGTGGGGGTCGGCGCTCGCGTTCGCCACGCAGATCTTCGGCCAGAGCTGTGATGTGTGGCAGGTCCGCAACACGTACGAGAGCAAGCCGTACCGCCGCATCCTGATGGAGACCTTCGGCGCGAGCGTCACCCCCAGCCCCTCGGACAAGACCGAGGTGGGCCGGGCGCTGCGCGAGCGGTTCCCCGACACCACCGGCTCGCTCGGCATGGCGATCTCCGAAGCCATCGAGGAGGCCGCCAAGGACCCGGGCGCCTCGTACTCGCTGGGCTCGGTGCTCAACCACGTCACCCTCCACCAGAGCATCATCGGCCTGGAGGCGATCAAGCAGTTGGAGAAGTTCGGCGAGGACGCCCCCGACTACCTGTTCGCGTGCGCCGGTGGCGGGTCGAACCTGGCCGGGATCTCCTTCCCGTTCCTGCGCGAGAACATCGACGGCCGTATGAACGTCGAGATCACCGCCTGCGAGCCGGCCGCCGCACCCTCGCTGACCCAGGGCGAGTACCGCTATGACTTCGGCGACTCCTCGGGCATGACGCCGCTGCTGAAGATGTACACGCTCGGCAGCGACTTCGTCCCCGACCCGGTGCACGCCGGTGGCCTGCGCTACCACGGCATGGCGCCGCTGGTCTCGCACGCCTACCACGAGGGCCTGATGAAGGCGATGGCCGTCAAGCAGCGCGACGCCTTCGCAGCAGGCGTGGAGTTCGCCCGCGCCGAGGGCATCGTCCCGGCCTCGGAGTCCAACCACGCCATCGCGGGTGCGCTCGCCCAGGCGCGCAAGGCCACCGAGGAGGGGACCTCGCCGGTCATCCTGATCGGCGTGTCCGGCTCCGGCCAGCTCGATCTGCCTGCCTACTCGGACTACCTCGCCGGCACCATGTTGGACGCCTGAGGCCCGGCCCCGTCGGGCCGCTCGGCCCGGTCAGAACTCACAACGCGGTTCCTCCCCCACAACGCGGATAGTTTCCGCGTTGTGGGGGAGGAACCGCGTTGTGAGCGTCAGCGCTCGGTCGGGGTGGTGGGCGGCGACGGCGGGCGGTACGGCCCATCAGGGTCGGACGCCTCGGGTCGCGGCTGGGCCGGCTGCCCCGGCTGGTTGTGCTGGGGCTGATGCTGCGGGGGCTGGGACTGCTGGGGCTGCTGCCCATAGCCCGGGTAGGGCTGCTGGCCCCAGGGCTGGCCCTGATAGGGGGGTTGCTGGCCCCACCCCTGCTGGGGACCCTGCTGCGGCCACGGCTGCTGCGCCGGGTAGGAGCCACCCTGCGGCCGAGGGGCCTGGGCGGGCGGTGCGTTGAACTGGGCGGCCCGGGCACCGGGGGCGTTGGCCAGCAGCTCGCGAGCCTGCGCGACGACCTTGTGCTCACACAACAGCTCGTACTTGGTCGCGACGGTCTGGGACACCGACGTGAAGTCCCGCTGGCCGCGGCTGACCACGTACCCGAGGATCGCGAACAGCAGCCCGATGGCCACACCGATCACGAGCGCGGTGAGGAGCTGGCCGAGGAAGTCGGGCGAGGGAAACAGGATCATCATCACGATGGCCACGATGAAACCTGTCGACAGGCCGCTCATCACGCCCTGACCCAGCACGGTGCCCCACGTCCGGCGTCCGGTGACGCGCTCGACCAGGCGCAGGTCGGTGCCGACGATGGCGAGGTTGCCCACCGGGAAGTGGTTGTCGGCCAGGTGGTCGACCGCCTTCTGGGCGTCGGCGTAGGTCGCGAACACCCCCAGTGACTGGGGGTACTCCAGCCGGAACATCGACTGGTTCGCCGCGATCGGGTTCTGAGACGTCATGCTTCCCTTCCTGCCCCCGTGCCGGCGGCCTGGCCGCGCGCCAGAATGGCTGCGGCGAGCTTCACCCCGGCCTCGTCCACCATCTCGTCGTCGACCACGATCGCGCCCCGGGCTCCCCCGGTGTGCGAGGTGGCCTCGGCGTAGGCGTCCATGATGCGCCGGGCTCGCTCGACATCCTCAACGCGCGGGGAGAACGCGGCATTCCCCGCCTCGACCTGCGCCGGGTGCAGCACCCACTTGCCGTCATAGCCGAGCGCGGCCGACAGGGCAGCCGACGCCTCGAAGCCGGACACGTCCCGGATCGCCACGAACGGTCCGTCGATGGCCTGGAGCCCGTGGGCTCGTGCCGCCACGAGGATCGACATCAGCACATGGTGGAACGCGTCGGCCGGGTAGCCGGCCGGCTGCGCGCCGACGTTGAGCCCGCCCATCCCCAGCGACGCCATGAAGTCACCCGGCCCGAACACGAGGCTCTCCAACCGGTCGGACGCCCCGGCGATCGCGTTCACGTTGAGCAGGCCCACGGCGTCCTCGATCTGGACCTCCAGCCCGATGCCGCCCACCGGCAGCCCGGCCTCCTGCTCGACCTGGCTGAGCAGCAGGTCGAGGGCGACCACGTGCTCGGCCGAGGTGACCTTGGGCAGCACGAGACAGTCGATGTGCGCACCCGCCCCCAGGACGACCTCGGTCACGTCGCGGAACGTCCACGGGCTCGACCAGTCGTTGACGCGCACGGTCACCGTCGGCGCGGCGAACCCCTCTCCCGAGGTCAGCGCGCCGACGATGCGTTGGCGCGACTCCTCCTTCACGGCCGGGGCCACGGCGTCCTCCAGGTCGAGGAACAGCGCGTCGACGCGCAGGTCGCGGGCCTTGGCGATGAAGCGGTCGGAGCTGCCGGGCACGGCGAGCACCGTGCGGCGGACGCGGGCGGGACGAGACGGTGCGGCCATGGGTCCAGCCTAAGGGTGGACGCCTCCCGCCCGGGAACGCGGGCGGGCTAGGGTGCGGCGATGACCTCGACGCGCGCCACGACGGCCTCGGCCTGGTTCGTCGTGTTGGGCGGGATCAGCGCCGCGCTCCACACCGCGAAGCTGGCCCCTGCGATCCCGGCGCTCCAGCGCGATCTCGGCGTGTCGCTGGTGACCTCGGGCGTCCTGTTGTCGCTCATGCTGCTGGCCAGCGCGTTGACCGCCGTCGTGGTCGGTCTGCTCGTGGAGCGGTTCGGCCTGCGCCGCAGCCAGCTCACCGGGTTGGTCCTGCTGAGCGTCGCCGGCCTGGCGGGCGGGTTCGCCCCCGGCGAGGGTGTCCTGCTCGCCCTGCGTGCGGTGGAGGGCATCGGGTTCCTGCTGGCCACCGTGCCGGCGCCCGCGCTCATCCGCCGCTTGGTCGCGCCCGACCGGCTGACCCGCACGTTGGGCGTGTGGGGTGGGTTCGTGCCGATCGGGTCGGCGGTGGCGCTCCTGGTCGGCGCCGGGCTGATCGCGGCGTGGGGCTGGTCCGGCTGGTGGTGGCTCACGGCTGCGGTCTCCGCCGTCGCTGCCGCCCTGATCGCCGCGCTCGTCCCCGCAGACCCGCCCAGCACGACGCCGGCGAGTCTGTCAGCGGTCCACCGTCGGGCCGCGGAGACGCTCACCCACCGGGCGCCGTGGCTCCTGGCGCTGGCGTTCCTGTGCTACTCGGCGCAGTGGTTGGCCGTGGTGGGGTTCCTCCCCTCGATCTACGCAGCGTCCGGGTGGGGCGGCACCACGGTGGCCGTGCTGTCCGCCCTGGTGGCGCTGTCCAACGTGGCGGGCAACATCGGCGCCGGGTACGCGCTGCACCACGGCGTCCGGCCGAGCACCACCCTGCTGGTCGGGTACACGGCGATGGCGCTGGGCGCGTTCCTCGCGTTCGGGACGCCCACCTCCGGCACGCCGTTGGCCCAGTTCGCCGGCGCGGTGCTGTTCTCGACCCTGGGCGGGCTCATCCCGGGCACCCTGTTCGCCCTCGCCCCGCGCCTGGCGCCCAGCGAACCGACGATCTCGACCACCGTCGGTTGGATGATGCAGCTCTCCGCGGTGGGCCAGTTGGGCGGCCCGCCGTTCGTGGCCTGGCTGGCCACGCTGGCCGGCGGCTGGCAGTTCACGTGGGTGGCCACCGGCACCGCCTCGGTGCTCGGCGCCGTCCTGGCCCTGACCCTCGGCGCCCACGCGGCGCACCGCTCGGCGTCCCCCTGAGGTCGGCTCAACCCAGCGGCACGGCGAGGTTGGCACCGTAGGCCTCCAGGCCGAGGCGGGCTGCCACGCGGCGCGAGGCGATGTTGTCCCGGGCGGCGCGGAAGGCGGCGAAACCGGACAGGCCCACCCCGGCGGCCAGCGCGGCCCCCGCCACGCGCGTGCCGAGGCCGCGGCCCCGGGCGTCTGGTGCGACCAGGACGCCGACGTCGACCGGCCAGCCCCACAGGCTGGTCAACACCGACGCAGCGACGAGGCGTCCGTCCTCGACGATCCCGAAGCAGGCGTGCGGGTCGCGGTCGAAGCCGGCCTCGTGCCACTCGGCGTCGTCGACGGCCCCGGCCAGGACCATCCGGTCGGCCGGGTCGAGCGGCTCGGCGTTGGCCGGGAGCGCGGTCTCGTGGTCGGCCCAGAAATGGTCGGCGGGGCCGAGGACGGTTCCGGTGGCCACGGGTGCCCACGTCGCGGCGTCCAGCAGGGTGGCCGGGGCGTGCGCGAGCGCGAGCGGGGCGAGGGCGTCCAGATGGGCCAGCGGCGCGTCGACGTAGGCGTGGTCGCCCAGCAGCAGGACGAGCGCGGCATCGTCGTGGCGGCCGCTGCCCGACACGGTCACGGGGTGCAGCCCGGGCACGGGGACGCCGAAGCGTCGGGACCAGTGCCCGTCGATCCTGCTGCGCGTGGCTTCCTGCACAGGCGCAGCGTATCCGGGCCGGGCCGGGCAGGATGGACGCCATGACAGACGCACCCGGAATCACCGTCACCCTGTCCCGCCGCGACCTGATGGCCTACACCGCCACGAACGGGCGCGGGGCGAGCATCGAGGTCGGCGGGGAGGGCAACTTCTCCCCCGTCGAGCTGCTGCTGGCCGCGATCGGCGGCTGCACCGCGGTCGACGTGGACGTGATGACGTCGCGGCGCGCCGAGCCCGAGGCCTTCGAGGTCGAGGTGAGCGGGACGAAGTCCACCGAGGGCGGCAACCACCTGACCGACCTGGAGGTCACCTTCCGGCTCCGCTTCCCCGAGGGCGCCGACGGCGACCAGGCCCGCGAGCGCATCGAGCCCGCGGTCAAGGCGTCCCACGAACGCGACTGCACGGTCTCGCGCACCGTCGAGCTGGGCACCCCGGTCGCGTTCAGCGTCGAGGAGGGCTGACCACCTGACCCCGTGGTCGGGTCAGTTCACCAGCAGGTTCAGCTTCCGGCCCGCCAGGCCGCGCTTGCGGGACGCCAACCGCTCGGCCAGGCCGTCCAGGGCCGTGGCGGCCGGGCGGGCGGCGTCCGACCCCACCAGCGGGACGCCCGCGTCACCGGCCGCGCTCATCGCGGCGTCGATCGGCACCTCGGCCAACAGCGGGACGTCATAGCCCAGCCGCAGCGTGAGGGCCTCGGCGACCCGCGCGCCGCCGCCGGAGCCGAACAGGTCCACGCGGTGCGACTGCCCGCAGTGGGGGCACTCGGCGTCCAGGTAGGCCATGTTCTCGACCACGCCGACGACCTTTTGGTCGACCATGGACGCCATGGTCCCGGCCCGCTCGGCCACCTCGGCGGCGGCCTGCTGCGGGGTGGTGACGACGAGCACCTCGGCGTTGGGCAGCTTCGAGCCCAGCGACATCGCCACATCGCCGGTGCCCGGCGGCAGGTCGACGAGCAGGAAGTCCAGGTCGCCCCAGTACACGTCGGCGAGGAACTGCTGGATCGCCCGGTCCAGGATGGGGCCGCGCCACGCGATCACCTGGTCGCGGGACTGCTTGAGCATGCCGATCGAGATCACCTGCATGCCGCCGACGGTGACCGGCAGGATCATGTCGTCGATGCCGGTGACGTCGACGTCGGCGATGCCCAGCATCGGCGGGATGGAGTGGCCGTAGATGTCGGCGTCCAGCACTCCCACCTTCTTGCCGCGGTTGGCCAGCGCCTGGGCGAGGTTCACCGTCACCGACGACTTGCCCACGCCACCCTTGCCGGAGGCGACGAGGATCACCTGGGTCAGGTTGTCCGCCTTCGCGAACGGGATCGACCGCTCCTGGACGCCGCCGCGCAGCTTGGTCTTGAGCTCCTCGCGCTGCTCGTCGGTCATGACGCCAAAGTCGAGGTCGAGCGAGGTGATGCCCTCGACCGAGCGCAGCGCCTCGTTCACGTCGTGCTCGATGGTGTTGCGCATCGGGCACCCGGAAATCGTGAGCAGCACCTTCACCGCCGCGTGCCCGTCCTCGCTCACCTCCACCGACTCGACCATGCCGAGCTCGGTGATGGGCTTGTGGATCTCGGGGTCGTTGACGCGCGACAGCACGTCCCAGACAGCAGCGTTCAGGCTCTCGACAGACATGCCCGCCAGCTTAGCGAGCAGTCGTGGTGGCTCAGCGGCGGGTCTTGCCGTCGTCGCCGTCGGCATCCTCGTCGCGGTTCAGTTCCTCCAGCAGGTCGCGCAGCTCGCCGCGGATGAAGTCGCGGGTGG
>JAUNSA010000217.1 GCA_030539405.1 Propionibacteriaceae bacterium | reverse complement strand
AACCCTGGCGGCGATGTTTGTGTCCAGCGGCCAGGTGCTCCCGGTGGCAACGTGCCCAGCAAGGGGGGCGCTTCGATTCGTCCGGCTATGCGGCGGCTCAGAGGCGAGCCAGCGGCAGCTCAGCGGCGGGTCACGATCAACCCCAGGACGCCCGAGATGCCCATCAGCCCCGCCACGAACAACACCGGCGGCCACCACAAACCGGACAGGTCGAACAGGGCACCGGCGGCGAAGGGGGCCACGCCGGCGATCACATAGCCGACGCCCTGCACCAGGGCCGAGGTGGCCGGCACGTCGGCCGGATCGGCCTGCCGGCTGATCAGGGTCAACACCATCGAGAAGCAGGCGCCCTGGGCGACGCCCGCGATCAGGGTCCCGGCGACCGCCACGGGGCCGTTGACACCCAGCAGCACCAACCCCACCGTGTAGGCGGCGACCATCGTCACGAAGGCCACGCCGAGGTGCCCGCGCTGGACGAACGGCCCCGCGCCCAGGGCTCCGATGATGCCGAGGGCGCTCAGGATGCCGACCAACAGGCCGGCGGTGGCGGGGTCGACGCCGTGGCTGCGCAGGATCGTCGCCAACCACGTCAGCAGCGTGTAGAAACCGGCCGACTGCGCGCCGAACATCACCGCGAGCTGCCACGTGGACAGGCGGCGTGCAACGCGGCCCATGCCGGTGGGCGGGGTGCGGACGCGGCTGTGGCCGTGGTCGTCGGCCAGGACGGCCTTGGCGGCGATGGTCCAGCCGACGAGGGCGACGAGCGACGGCACCGCCCAGATGGCCAGCGCTCCCGTCCAGCCCAGCGGGGTGTCGCGGGCCAGCGGCAACGCGACGGCGGACGCCAGCGCTGCGCCCACGTTCATCACGACGACGTTCATCGAGGACAGGGTGGGCACCCGTTCGGGGAACCGCTCCCGCACCACGGCCGGGATCACGACATTGGCCACGGCGATCCCCATCGCGGCCAGCGCGGTGCCGCTGAAGAAGGCGGTGGTCGAGCCGGCCGACCGGAGGACGACCGCCCCGGTGAGCACCACGAGCGCCCCGCCAAGGGTCTTCTCGGGGCCGAAGCGAGCGACCAGGAACGGTGTCAGCAGGGCCAGCAGCGAGAAGCAGACGAGCGGGATCGTGCCCGACAGGCCGGCGACGGCCGAACTCAGGCCCAGGTCGTCCCGGATGGCCGGCAGCACCGGCCCGACGCTCGACAACGGCGACCGCATGACCATCCCGACCAACACCATGCCGACCACGAGCCACACGAGGTGAGTGGCCCGAGGTGCCTGTTTCACCTTGTCCTCGCTGCTCTGCATGGGGGCAGCCTAGGCAGTGTCGGTCAGTCGCGCACGATCTCGGCGAAGGCCCGTGCCAGCGCCCGGCCTGAGGCCACCACCTTGTCGTCCACGGCCCGGGCTGCGGCCACGAAGGCGTTGAGCTCCGCGCCGGAGCGCTTCGACCACACCCCCAGCAGGTCCGGGTCGGCCTCCGGGTGGAACTGGACGCCCCACGCCGACCCATGTCGGAAGGCCTGGTGGGCGAACCGGTCGGTCCGGGCGAGCTCGACGGCCCCGGGCGGCAGCTCGGTGACGGCGTCGTGGTGTGATTCCACGACCGTTATCGGACCGGTCGCGGCGAGTGCCCCCACGAGCGCGTCGCCGGACGCGGCGGGCGTCCACTCCACCAGGGCGGGCCCCTCCTCGGGGCCGTCGGGGTGGCCCACGACCACCCGACCGCCAAGCGTCTCGGCCAGCACCTGGTGGCCGAGGCAGATCCCCAGAATCGGCAGCTCCACGCTGTGGGCGTCCGCGATCACGTCGCGCAGGTCCCCCAACCACGGGTGTTCGTCGTCGGTCTGGGCCGACATCCGCCCGCCCAGCACGACCAGGCCCTCGCCCAGCGCGTCCACCCCGGGGACCCCGTGGTCGGCGACCGGCACCACCGTCAGCCGCAGTCCCGCCTCCCGCAACCAGCCATCGAAGCGGGCGGGCGGGCAGCCCGGATCGAGTTGGAGCACCGTGACACGGGGACGCTTCGCCATGCCGCGCACCCTAGCGGGGCATACTGCGGCCCATGAAGCGCCCTGCGTTCTTGGTCCTCACCGCCGTCATCCCCATGCTGGCGCTGGGGGGTTGTTCCGCGCCGGACGCCACCGGTCCCGCACCGGCGCCCAGCACCATCGCGGCCACCGATCCGACCCCCACGACGCCGGACGGCCCCAACACCGCGACGCCCAGCACCGAGACGCCCGTTGCGTTGCCGACCATCCCGGCCGAGCCGGTTCCCGGCGAAGTCGTCCGGTCGACGTTCGGGCCCACCACCACCATCGGACGCGCCGAGCACGACTTCGGTGGGCGCACGGTCAGCTACCACGTCCTGTGCTCCACCCACGAGGGCGAGGTCGAGGTCGAGCTGTGGGCCGACGGACGCGAGGTGGTCGGGTCCGCCAACGCGTGCAGCGAACCGTTCTTCACCGTCGAGGACACCTCGTTCGGTTCGGGCACCACACAGGTCGAACTACGAGTCCAGCCCTCCGGCGGGGCCGAAGGGCTGGTCTACGTGGTGGACGGCGAGATCTGACTCGCGAGGGTCAGTCCCCGATCGGGGTCAGGTCCTCGTCGTCGTGGAGGCCACCGATGGTGTCCTTGGCGTCCCCACCGGGCGGCGGGGTGAACTCGTTCTCGTGGTCGGTGCCGCGGGCGCGCTCCCACGACTTGCGAACCTCGGACTCGGCCTCGGCGCGGCCGGTCCACACGGCGCCCTCGACCGACTTGCCGGGCTCAAGGTCCTTGTAGACGCTGAAGAAGTGCTCGATCTCGAGCAGCGTCAGGTCGGGGATGTCGGTGAGGTTGCGGATGTTCTGCTGGCGCATGTCGGCGACCGGCACGCACAGCACCTTGTCGTCACCGCCCATCTCGTCCTGCATCCGGAACATGCCGATCGCGCGGCACTCGATGAGACAGCCGGGGAACGTCGCCTCGGGCAGCAGCACCATCGCGTCGAGCGGGTCGCCGTCCTCGCCGAGGGTGCCCTCGATGAAGCCGTAGTCGT
>JAUNSA010000216.1 GCA_030539405.1 Propionibacteriaceae bacterium | reverse complement strand
GGGCCGCGTCGGCGTCCAAGTCGCGCAACAACCCCTACCACGGGCTCGACCTGCCCGACCCGGTCGAGATGACGATCTGGGCCGGACGGGTCACCTACCGCCGCTGAGCGCCCGGTTCGAGAACCGCGTCGTCAGCCCGTAGCTCTGGACAGGCGCCCTGCGCGTTGGTTCACTGCCCCGATGATCGCGAGCCAACTCAACCTGGTCTGTGCGGACCTCCACGCCAGCCGACGCTTCTACGAGGCGCTGGACGTGGCGTTCCGTCCGATCGAGATGCCCGGCCGTGGCGTCGTCGCCCTCCTGTCGGTGTCGGACGGGCTCACGCTGGGCCTGCACACGATGGAGTTCGCGCAGTGGTGGGACGCCTCGTCCCCCGGGGTCTCGGCGGGGTCGGCGGTGCTCGACTTCACCGTGCCCGCGGGGCAGACGGTCGATGACGTGGTCGCCCGACTGCTGGGCTGTGGTGGCACGGTGGCCAACGCGCCCGAGGACCTGCCGTTCGGCGACCGCTACGCCGTCGTGACCGATCCCGACGGGCACCGCGTCGGCCTGCGCCAACCGATCGGCTGACGGCCCCGGATGAGTTCGGTCCCGGGCGAGGCACACTGGACGGTGCGTGGCCTCCCCGTAAACTCCCCGGAATGATCGGGGCGTGACCCAGTCGGAGGTCGCCAGGATTCACCGCCCCAGCGCACATGTCGGGGGATGTATGGGCGATTGGATCTTGGGGCTGAGCACCGACGGGGAGGTGCCGTCGGCCCTCGCGACGCGAATGGCCGCCCATGCCACCGGCATCTTGGGCCCCGGCCCCACGTCGTGGGCGGTGGCTGAGGCCGCGCAGATCGCCCAAGAGCTGACTGTGACGTCAGCGGCCGAAGGGTGGGACCTGACCGGCCACGAGGCCGCCGCCTTGGAGGCGGCGCTGCTGACACTCATGTGCGGCCTCGTCGCCGGTGAGCCGTTCGCTACGCCAGCGGAGACGGTGGAGCAGGTGCGTTGGGCTGCCCGTCAGGGGATGAGCGCGGAGAACTTGCTGCGGATCATCTGGCACGCCCACACCCGCGTCCAGCGTGCCCTCCTCCGCGCGATGACCGAGCAGGTCGAACCGCAGCTGCTGGCCGACGTCATTTCCCCGGTGTCGGAGGGGCTCCTCGACTTCGTGGGCGGCCTCACCGGCCACCTGACCACCGTATTCAAGGAGGAGAGCGAGGCGTGGGGTCGTCACCGGTCCGCGTCCATCCGCCGCGCCCTGGACGACCTGGTGGCGAGGGGGGATCAGAAGGACGACACAGAGCAGGTGCTCGGCCTCCGCCTCACCGACCATCACCTCGCGCTCATGGTGTGGCCGGTCACAGCGACGCAATCGCCGGGATGGAGCCCCACCCTCGCCCGCTGGCTGGAGGGCGTGACTCCCCTTCTGGGCGCTCGCAACAAGATCGTGGTGCCCAGGACCGATGGCTCGACGGAGGCCATCTGGTCGGGGCCGGAGGCCCCGGCGCCCGAGGCCCTCGCCAAGCTCCGTCAAATCCCACCCCCCGCGGGCACAGCGGTGGCGGTGGGGTTCCCCGCCCCGGGGAGAGGGGGCCTGGCGGACAGCGTTCAGGCGGCCCGCCAGTTGCACCACATGGCCCGCAACGACGCGCGGTCGCGGTTGTGGTGGTACGACTCCGACGGCTTGACCTCGCTCCTGTTGGCCGACGTGCCCCGAGCACGAACGTGGGTCCGCCGCCAGCTGCAAGGCTTGTTGGAGCTCGATGAACGATCCGCCACCCTCAGGCGCACCCTGCGCGTCTTCCTGGAGCAGGGGGGCAGCAGGTCGGCCTCGGCCGCACTCCTCCACGTGGCCCCCACGACGATCGCGTACCGCGTCACCCAGACGACCCGGTTGCTGGAGCGGCCGCTCGAAGGCCGCCATCTGGAGGTCCTCTCCGCCCTCGTGCTGGCGGACGACTTCCCCCGCGAGGTCTTGGACACCTGATCGCACTTTGTCGTGCGACGACAAAGAGGCGGAGCGTCTTTCGTCGCCGGCCCTCGTTACCGACCGGCGGCCCCCTGGCCGAGACTCGAAGGGCCGGCACATCGCAGTGCCCTGACCCCAACAGAGGGGGAAATCGAGATGTCCTCTCCCGTGATCGACGCTCTTCCTTCGGCCACGCTCGCACTCGCCCGCCGCCGCATCATCGAGGCGCTCGGGCCGGGTTCGGTGCTGGACGCCGACGAGGCGGCAGCATTCCACGATCCCTACATGACCGAAGCCACCCCGACCCCCAAGCCCTCCATGGTCGTCCAACCGGAGTCGGTCGAACAGGTGCAGGCCGTGGTCCGCATCGCCGCTGAACTGGGCGTCCCGGTGTGGACCTCGTCCCAGGGTCGCAACTACGGGTATGGCGGCGGCGCACCGGTCGTGGAGGGTTCGATCGCCGTCAACCTGCGCCGCATGAACCGCGTCCTGGAGGTCGACGCCGCCGGCGGCTACGCCGTGGTCGAGCCGGGTGTTTCGTTCGAGCAGCTCTACCGCGAGGTCAAGCAGCGGGGGGCGAAACTGTGGGTCTCCGTGCCCGACCTCGGCTGGGGCAGCATCGTGGGCAACACCTGCGAACACGGCGTCGGGTACACGATGTTCGGGGATCACGCGGGAGCCGTGGCCGGGTTGGAGGTCGTACTCGGCACCGGCGAGGTGGTCCGGACGGGCCTGTGGGCCCTCCCGAACAACTCCTTGGGCAGCCGGCACAAGCGGGGCTTCGGCCCCTCGGTCGACTCCCTGTTCCTGCAGTCGAACTTCGGCATCATCACGAAGATGGGGATCTGGATGATGCCCCAGCCGGAGTCCGTCACGACCGGTTCGGTCATCCTCCAGCACCAGGACCACATCCCCGCACTGATCGACGCCCTCGCCCCGCTGGTGATGGACGGCACCATCATGGGGGTTCCGCTCATCGTGAGCTCGCCCGAACCGGAGGGTGGCCGGTGCCGTCCCGACGAGGACACCACCGGCAAGTCGAAGAAGCAGAAGATGTCGGCGGTGTTCCCGCCCGGACGGGTCAACGCGCGCATCGCCTTCTACGGTCACCCCGAACTCAACGCCAC
>JAUNSA010000215.1 GCA_030539405.1 Propionibacteriaceae bacterium | reverse complement strand
GAGGCGTCCACCGCATTGTCGATGAGTTCGTGGATCGCCTGCTCCAGCAGGTCGGGATCGCAGGAGCCGATGACCGGCTTGTCGCCGACCGCCAGGACGTGCACGCCGTTGCGGGCCGGCGGGGTGGTCCGCTCGGTCCACGACGCGACGGCGTTGGCGACGACGGCGCGCAGGTCGATGCCCGGCTCGCGCGTCACCGTGCCGTCCAGCGGCAGGGAGGCCAGGTGGCCGATCCGGTCCAGGCCGCGCGACAATACTTCGGCCTCGCCTGCGGCGCGCTGTCGGACGCCCTCGGCGTCCGGCCCGGTGTGGGGGGTGGCGAGGAGCGTGGCCAGGGCGTCCACGCGGCTGCCGAGCTGCTCGGCCACCTGACCGACGCGGCGCTGCTCGACGGCGACGGCGTCCTCGGCATGGCCGATCATCTTGTTGGCGATGCGGGCCAGGCGGACGTACTCGTCGCTGCCCTTCTCCGGCACGCGCAACCCCAGCCCGGGCCGGTAGGCGGCGACGGCCTCGGTGAACCGTTCGGTCGGCTCCCCGATGCGGCCGGCCACCCACCACACCACGCCCCCGGTGATGATGAGGGTGATCAGGGCGAGGACGCTGAGGGTGACGATGTTGCGGTTGATCTCGGCCTCGCGGGAGGCATGGAACTCCAGGACGGCCACGAACCCCCGCGTCTCGCCGACCTGGACCGGAATGTTCTGGTAGGTGATCCGCCCGACGGCGTTGGAGTCGAGCGTGCCGGACGTCCCCGGGCTGAGGATCCGCTCGCGGGTGTCCGGGTCGAGCTCCTCGAGCGCGCCGGCATCGCGTCCCCGGACCTGGAGGATGTCGGGCAGCCCGTCAGCACCGGCGACGAGCAGCTCCCCCCGTTCCGAGCTCTGGCGGGCCGTGTACACCTCGATGAATCGGGACGCCGTGGTGAAGGCCTGGCCGGTGGCCGGGTCGACGCCCTGGATGGAGAACTGGGTGACCTCGCCGGCCTCCTGGTCGATGCCCTCGTAGATGCCGTTGGCCACGGTCGCCCGCAGCAGGAACGACACGGCCACGATCATGGTGGTGAGGCTGATCACCAGGACGGCCATGATCCACACCATGGTGCGGGGGCGTCCGGCGAACCGTTCGGGCAGTGAGAGCTTCATGCATCGTCTCCAGCGTCGTGGGGTGTTCCCTCGGGTGGTGGTTGGGAGACTAGGGGGCGCGCCCGGATCGCTCGATGACGGGCGGATGAGAGTTCTGTCACGTGGAAGGATGGCCCCGTCGAGAGGAGGGGCGCGCATGCCGCCGGTGTGGGATCCCGATGTGCTTTTCCGCATCGTCGACGTGATGGGCGTCGTCGCCAACGGCCTGCTCGGGGGTGCGGTCGCACGGTCGCGGCGCTTCGACCTGGTGGGGTTCGCGACGCTGGCGATCATCTCCGGGCTGGGCGGGGGCATGATCCGCGACGTCCTGCTCGGCGCCGGTTACCCCGTGGCCCTGACCGACCCCGCCTACCTCTCCGGCGCGCTGGTTGCCGCGTTCGTGGCCTATGTGATCCACCTCGAGGGGACCTGGACCCGGCGCGTGCTCGCCATGGCCGACGTGCTCGCCCTGGGCTGCTGGTCGGCCACGGGCACGATCAAGGCGGCGTCGTTGGGGCTGGAACCGGTGCCGTCGGTGATGCTCGGCGTGATCACCGCCGTCGGGGGCGGGATGCTGCGCGACGTGCTGGTGGGCAAGACCCCGGCGGTCTTCGGCGGCAACACCCTGTACGCCACCGTGGGCATCCTGGGCAGCATCGAGGCGTTGATCCTGTTCCACCTGGGGCTGAGCAATGTGGGGATGGCGGCGTCCATCATCACGTGCGCCGTGCTCGGCCTGCTGGCCCGCCGACTCGGCTGGATGCTCCCCGAACCCATCGACCTCGACCTGCGCACCGCGCTGCGTCCGCTCTCGCCCAAGGCCAACATCCGGCGCCTGCAGGCGATCATGGACCGCCGTGAGGCGCGTCGTCGTCGATTCGGGCGCGACGCTGAGGGTGTGGAATCTGACGCGGTGGACGCCGAGGGTGTGGACGCCGACGGGGTCGAGGAGCCACCTCCCGCACGGTGAGGGGGGTGTGGACAACCGCACAGGTAGGCTCGCAGGCGTGTGGCCCGCCTCTCCTCCCTCCCCCGCTGCCGGCCCGGTGGTGAACGCCCCCGGTGTCGCCTTGATCTTCGAGGGGGGCGGCATGCGTGCGGCCTACACCTCCGCGATGGTGGTCCGCCTCGTCGAAGCGGGCATCGTGTTCCCGTTCGTGGCGGGGATCTCGGCCGGGGCGTCCAACACGGTGAACTACCTGTCCAGCGATCCGTGGCGCGCGCGGGCGTCCTTCACGACCTTCGCGGCCGACCCCCAGTTCGGGGGCTGGCGCACCTTCGTGCGCGGCCAGGGACTGTTCAACTCCGACTACATCTACCGGCGCACCTCCGGCCCGGACGAGGCTCTGCCCCTGGACGAGGCGGCCTTCGCCGCACACCCCGGTGAGCTGTCCATAGCGGCGTTCCGCGCCCGCGACGGCGCCACCGTGCGCTGGGGTCGCGCGGACCTCAAGACCCCCCAGGACCTGATGATGCGCGTGCAGGCATCCTCGACGATGCCGGTGATCATGCCTCCGGTGGAGATCGAGGGCGACCTGTACGTGGACGGCGCGCTCGGCGAGACCGGCGGCATCGCCATCGATGCGGCGCGCGAGGCGGGCTACTCGCGGTTCGTGATCGTGCTGACCCAGGAGCGCGGGTACAGCAAGAAACCGCTGTCCCAGCCGTGGTTCTACCGTCAGCACTTCCGCCGCTACCCGGCCGTGGCGGACGCCCTCCTGTCCCGTTGGGCGCGCTACAACCAGACCCGCGACGAGGTGTTCGCCCTGGAGCGTTCCGGGGACGCCTTCGTGTTCGCCCCCGAGGTGATGGGCATCTCCAACGGGGAGCGCAACGTCGCCAAGCTGGAGGCCGCCCACGAGCGCGGACTCGCCCAGGCCGACCGCGAACTCCCGGCCCTGCGGGAGTTCCTGGGCCTCCCCTGACGCCGAGGACCGGCGGTACAGACGCCGAGGACCGGCGCCGTGACCGCCGAG
>JAUNSA010000214.1 GCA_030539405.1 Propionibacteriaceae bacterium | reverse complement strand
ATCGCCGATTGAGCGATTTCCTGTCAGATTAGGAAAGAGCTAATCCGACAATCGTGACTACGCGGAGAAAAAGAGTGCGCCGATGCGCACTTTCGATGGACGGAGAAATGGCGAAGCACCGGGAGAGGAGCGCGACACTGCCGTTTCTCCCGGTGCTTCACCGGTTCGTGGGGGGTGCTACTGGTTCCAGTTGGCGTAGGTGGTGTTCTCCTTCTCGACAAGGGTGAGCACGTCATAGGACGCAACCAGCTCGTCGTTCTGGTTGAACAACTGCGCATCCCAGCACACCTCGCCGTAAGCGTCGGTGACGCGCGGGGTGATGCGCTTGGCGGTCAGCTCGATGCGGACAGAGTCGTCGTAGGTGACCGGGGTGATGAAGCGCAGGTTCTCCAGGCCGTAGTTGGCCAGTACCGGGCCCGGGGCGGGCTCGACGAACAGGCCCGCCGCCCAGGAGACGAGCAGGTAGCCGTGGGCCACGCGGCGCGGGAAGAACGGGTTGGCCGTGGCGGCCTCCTCATCGGTGTGCGCGTAGAAGGTGTCGCCGGTCTTCTCGGCGAACTCGAGGATCTCCTCGAGGGAGACGTGGCGCAGCTCGGAGGCGAACTGGTCGCCGAGCCGCAGGCTCGCCAGGTCCTTGCGGAACGGGTGCTCCGCGGTGCCGGCCTCGACATCCGCCCGGGTCACCTTGTTCACCTTCGCGCCGCGGACCCATTCTCCGGTGATGGCGGTGAGGTGGTCCGGGGTGCCCTGGATGGCGGTGCGCTGCATGTAGTGCTTGATGCCGCGCACACCGCCGAGCTCCTCGCCGCCACCGGCGCGACCGGGGCCGCCGTGGACGAGGTGGGGGAGCGGGGAGCCGTGGCCGGTGGAGGTCTTGGCGTCATCGCGGTCGAGGAAGTGCAGGCGACCGTGGTAGGAGCCGATGTTGTGGGCGAAGGTGGCGGCCAGCTCGGGGGAGTGGGTGATGATGGAGGCCACCAGGGAGCCCTCGCCGCGGGCGGCGAGGCGGATCGCGTCGGCGGTGTCGGTGTAGCCGATGATGGAGACCACCGGACCGAAGGCCTCGACGTTGTGAACGGCATCGGCGTCGGCATCGTCGAAGTTGAGGATGGTGGGGGCGAAGAAGGCGCCGTCGAGCTGGTCGGGGCCGCCGGTGATGATGGTGCCGCCGGCGTCAATAAGCTTGTCGACGGCCGCGGCGACGTCCGCCCGCTGATCGACGGAGACAAGCGGGCCCATGGTGGCCGAGTCATCGCGCGGATCGCCGGGGACGATCTTGTCGTCGAGACGGGCGGCCAAGGCCTGTGCGACGGCGTCCTTGAGGACGTTCGGGACGATGGCGCGGCGGATGGCGGTGCATTTCTGGCCGGCCTTGGCGGTCATCTCGATGAACAGGGCCTTGACGAAGGCGTCGAACTCGGGGGAGTCGACGGTGACGTCCGCGCCGAGGATGGCGGCGTTGAGGGAGTCAGCCTCGGCGGTGAAGCGCACCCCGCCCTTGAGCACGTTGTCGTGGGAACGCAGGGTGGCGGCGGTGGCGGCGGATCCGGTGAAGGCGACGTGATCGCGGTGATCGAGGTGGTCGAGCAGGTCACGGGCGGAACCGGAGATGAGCTGCAGGGAACCCTCCGGGAGGATGCCGGACTCGATCATGAGGCGCACACAAGCGGCGGTGACGTAACCGGAGGGGGTGGCGGGCTTGACCAGGGTGGGCATGCCGGCGATGAAGGAGGGGGCGAACTTCTCCAGCATGCCCCAGACCGGGAAGTTGAATGCGTTGATTTGCACCGCCACACCCGGCAGCGTGGTGTAGATGTGGGTGCCCAGGAAGGAGTTGTCGCGGGAGAGGACCTCGGTGGGGCCGTCGACGATGACGTGGCCGTTGGGCAGCTCGCGGCGGCCCTTTGAGGAGTAGACGAACATCGTCTGGATGCCGCCGTCGATGTCGATGCCGTTGTCGCGCTTGGTGGCGCCGGTTTTGTAGGCGAGCTTGTAGAGCTCTTCCTTGTGCTCACCGAGGTAGAGGGCCAGCTCCTTGAGCTTGAGGGCGCGCTCGTGGATGCTCAGCTTGCGGAGGTTGCGCTGGCCGGTCTCGCGAGCGTACTCGATGGCGCCGGCCAGGTCGAGGCCTTCGGTGGAAACGGTGGAGACGACCTCGCCGGTAGAAGCGTCGTGGACCTCGGTGACGCGGGAGGGGTTGTCGGGGGTGACCCAGTGGCCGGAGAGGTAGCTGGGGACGAGGGTGGACATGGGAGAGTCCTTTCCTGGGATTTTATAGTGACCGAACGGACGGTCAGGATTTTTGGCCAGTATAATCAAGATCACATTTCGCACAAGGGATACGAGGAGAGACCGTGGAACCGTGGACAATCGAACTGGGTGAACTTGACCGGAAGATGGGGGTCGAGGTTCTCGAGCAGTCACCCGAGAAAGTGGTGGCCACGATGCCGGTCGACGGCAACCGGCAGTCCCTCGGGCTGCTCCACGGCGGGGCCATGGTGGCCATAGCGGAGGCCGTCGGCTCCTGGGCCGCCGTCATCCACGCCTCCACCATGGGCAAGGTCGCGGTGGGGGTGGACATCAACGCCACCCACCACTCATCGGGACGCAGCGGGCTGGTCACCGCCACCGCCACCGCCATCCGGCTGGGGCGCACCATGACCAGCCACGAGGTGATCCTCACCGACGAGGCCGGAAAGCGGCTGTGCACAGCGCGGATCACCAACGCGATCGTCGATAAGCGCTAGCTGTAGTCGTAGAAGCCCTTGCCGGACTTCCGGCCCAGCTCACCGCGCTCGACCATGTCGCGCATGAGCTGCGGCGGGGCGAAACGCTCGGCGAGGGTGGAGGCGAGGTACTCGGCGATGCCGAGACGCACGTCGAGACCCACGATGTCGGTGAGCGCCAGCGGACCAACCGGGAACTTGTAGCCCAGCACCATGGCGTTGTCGATGTCCTGCGCGCTGGCCACACCCTCCTCCACCATGCGGATCGCCTCGAGGGCGATGACCACGCCGAGGCGGGAGGAGGCGAAACCAGGGGCGTCCTTGACCACGATGGGGGTCTTGCCCAGGGACTCGACCCAGCCGCGGGCCTCGTCGACGAGCGGGGCCGGGGTGGAGTCCGCCACG
>JAUNSA010000213.1 GCA_030539405.1 Propionibacteriaceae bacterium | reverse complement strand
GGGGATGACCGAGACACAGGGAGGACCATCGGATGACCGACCAGCCCCAGCAGTTCGGCAACACAGGCGAGTACATCGACAAGGCGAAGGGCTACGCCCAGGAGAACCCCGACCACGCCCGCAGCTTCATCGACAAGGTCGAGGACTTCGTCGACGAGAAGACCGGCGGCAAGCACGCCGCGCAGGTCGACCAGGCCGGCGATTGGGTGGAGGGCCAGCTCGGCCTGCCCAACAACACCAACAACCCGGACCCGGATCCCCAGAATCCGGCCGGCCAGGCTCCGGCCCCCGGCCAGGATCCGGCGGCGCCCGCCGATCCCGGCACCGAGCCGCGTATCTGAGCACCCGCCCGCGGGCGTCACGATGGCCACGAGCTGTCGCGGCGCCCGCGGCGCACGTCCGGCTACCCTCGCTGGGGTGAGGATTGCCACCTGGAACGTCAACTCCGTCAAGCAACGCGTCCCGCGGCTGCTGCCCTGGTTGGAGCAGCGGCGTCCGGATGTGGTCTGCCTGCAGGAGACCAAGCTGACCGACGAGGCCTTCGCCACGCTGCTGTCCGAGCCGCTGGCCGAGCGCGGCTATGTGTTCGCCCACCACGGGCAGGGCCAGTGGAACGGCGTCGCCATCCTGTCCCGCGTGGGCCTCGACGACGTCGAGCACGGGTTCGGCGGCCAACCCGACTACGACGGCCGCGCCGAGGCCCGGGCGATCAGCGCGACGTGCGGGGGCGTCCGGGTGCATTCGTTGTACGTGCCCAACGGCCGCGAGGTCGGGCACGACCACTACGCCTACAAGCTCGCCTGGTTGGACGCCCTCCGTGCGGTCGTGCAGGACGGTCCGGCCGACGTGGCGTTGTGCGGCGACATGAACATCGCCCCCGCCGACGCCGACCTCTTCGACCCGGCCGCCTACGTCGGCCACACGCACGTCACCGCGCCCGAGCGGGACGCACTGGACGCCTTCGACCTGGTCGACGTGCTGCGCGAACGCTGGCCCGAGCAGCGGGTCTTCTCCTACTGGGACTACCGCGCGGGCATGTTCCACCAGGACCTCGGGATGCGCATCGACCTGATCCTCGCCTCGGCGGGGTCGCCGCCCGCGCCCGGGCCGCATGGGTCGACCGGCAGGCCCGCAAGGGCAAGCTGCCCTCGGACCACGCGCCCGTCATCGTCGACCTCGACGACGCACCCGACGGTGACATCGGACCCGTCGTGCCGCCACCCTCGCGCCCGGCCAAGCCGCGCGGGTCGGTGACGCTCCCGCAAGCCCGCCCCTAAGGTGGCCCAGAGACTGAGAGGACACCCATGACCTTCCTGACCGACGACCTGCTCGACCTGATCCACGAGCGGGCCCCCGAGGTGGATGCCACCAACACCTTCCCGGACGCCGACCTGGCCGACCTGCGCGCCGCGGGCTACCTGGCCGCCTTCGTGCCCACGGAGTTCGGGGGCGGCGGTCTCACCGTGGAGGAGGTCTGCGCCGAGCAGACCCGTCTGGCCAAGGCGTCCCCGGCGACGGCGCTGGGCATCAACATGCACCAGATCATCGTGGGCGTCGGCCGCCACCTGGCCGGCCACGGCATCGCGGCGGGGGAGACGATCCTGCGCGAGGCCGCCGCCGGCGAGCTGTTCGGGTTCGCGATCAGTGAGCCGGGCAACGACCTGGTCCTCTTCGGGTCGACCGCCGAGGCCCGCCCCGACGGTGCGGGGGGCTACACCTTCCACGGGGAGAAGGTCTTCACCTCGCTGGCACCGGTGTGGACGCGCCTGCTCACCTTCGGTGCCGACCGCACCGATCCGGACGCCGTGCGCAACGTCTTCGCGATCCTCACCCGGGACGCCGGGGGCTTCGACACCGTCGACGACTGGGACACCCTCGGCATGCGGGGCACCCAGTCGAACTCGACCACCCTCAACGGCGCGCCGGCCCCGGCCGACCGCGTCCTGCAGGTGGTCGAGCCCGGTCCCAGCCTGGAGCCGATCGTGTTCGGCATCTTCAGCCACTTCGAGGTCCTGTTGGGGGCCACCTACCTCGGGATGGGGCTGCGCGCCATCGAGGTGGCCGCGGCGCACGTGAAGAACCGCCGCTCGGTCAAGAACGACGACGTGTACGCCCACGACCCCGACATCCGCTGGCGCCTGGCCGATGCGGCGATCCGCATGAACTCGGCCCAGGCCGAGGTGACGCTGGTCGCCCGCGAGCTCGACGAGGGCCGCGACCACGGGATGCTGTGGCTGCCCAAGCTCAGCTCGTGCAAGAACGCGGCAGCTGAGGCGTCCCTGCACGCGGTGGAGCAGGCGATCCGCGCGTGTGGCGGCTCGTCCTACTCCAACTCCCACGAACTGACCCGCCTGTACCGCGACGTCCTCGCCGGGCTGTTCCAGCCGTCGGACCAGGAATCACTCCACGGTGCGTGGGCCAACGTCGTGCTGGGGCCGATCGCGCGCTGATCCGCCCCGGTCACCTCAGCGTCGGGCCTCGAAGCGCGCGTGCACGACCGCCTCACCGTGGACGTCCTCGGGGGCCAGCGCCCCACCGGAGGAGTCCTCCTTGGCGGCCATCATGCGCAGGTTGCCGCCGGCCTGGGCTGGCTGCGGCGTCCCCCCACCGTGACCGGCCAGCAGGCCGGGGTCGGCCACCTCCAGCACGTCGACCTCGCTCCAGCCGGCCGCCTGGGCGATGGCCAGGGCGCGTGACCGCGCCTCCTCGACCGCGCGCGTGAGCGCGGCAGCCTCGGTGGCCGTGCGGGTGGCGTCCGTCAACGTCCAGGCCACGCGCGTGATCTGGACGCCTTCGCGCTCGGCCCAGCCGCCGGTCACCTCAGACAGGGCGGCGAAGTCGCGGAACTTGGCCGTCAGGATCGCGCTCGCGCCGAAGCGGGTCGCCATCGGCTGCCCGTCCGGTCCCCACGGACGCCACGACCGTGTGGCCAGCGGGCCCACGGTGTACCAGGTCAGCGGGGCGTCCGACCCCTGCCGGAGGCGGTGCAGGTCGCGGCCCAGGGCGTCCACGATCGCGGTGGCCTCCCGGCTGGTGGCGGCACGCTCCTCGCCCTCGACGTCAACGGTGATGTGGACGGTCGCCCGCTCCGGCGGCAGGGACCACGCATGGCTCCCGATCACGGTGATCTGCATG
>JAUNSA010000212.1 GCA_030539405.1 Propionibacteriaceae bacterium | reverse complement strand
TAGCCGTCCAGGCAGACGGCAGGTCACAGGTATCGCAGTACGTGCTGAGCGCGCCAGCAGCACGGCAGCACGACGTAGGGTCGTCCATCGTCGAGGTCCGCGAGAGTCTTGGAGTGCTTGATCGCCTCCGACCTTGAGGGCCTCGACCCCGCTCACTCCCGCACCACGCCAGCCCGGCGCGTCACACCCCCAACTCGAAAGACCCATGTTACGAGACCTTGCCCGGAGCGAGTAAGAGCGACGCCCGAAGAACCGAAGTCGCCGTGGAGGGGTCTCGCGGATCGCTGGCGCCGTTTGCTCGACCCAGGCGTCCGACCACCCGCGAGTCGCCTGTTAGCGCCATTCCGCCGCGAAACAGTCAGGTCAAGGCAGTAAGAAGCGACTAAACCCATGCGCCGCCTACATTGCGGCTGAGCCTAGACCACTGCCTCGCCATCTGTTATCCAGAACGTGCGCTCGGTCCGCGTGTGTCGGACGCTGAGGTTGCCGTCGCCGACGACATGCTTCAGCGGCTCACCGCTGCCATGATTCTCGCCCAGGCAGGCGCAGGTGCAGTCGGGCCAGGTCTGGCGCCTAGCGCCCCAGCACTGAGCGACGCACATTTCGGTCTCGTTGCCACGTTGCGTGACCTCTACTCGGCCGTACCGCACAGCGAGTGCTTGGATCAACTGTGCACTGTGATGCCGTGCCACCTTGAACGCGGGCTTCTCGTAGACCACGGCACCTCGACGGCTCAGGCCCAGCATGTCTTGAAGCAGGTCGTAGCCACTGCGGCGTGAATCCCAGGGCAGCAGCACGGAGATGCGAACGCTCTTGTCGGAGGGCAGCGTCACGTGCGGGTATCTAGCCATGCGACGAGCCTGCCACGCATCCAGGCAACTTGGGCAGGAACCAGTCTGCATCGCAAGTGGACCAGGTCCGAGGCATTCCGTCGCGAGTGACGCAGGAGCGGGTTTCGCACGTACCTCGCGCGGGTCGCAACTGAGCTTCCCCCTGGGACGGCGAGTCAAAGCACTATTTACTTTCCAGCGCCCCCGCTGCCCTCAACATCGCAACCCCCTGCCCCACGAGCCGCTCCTCCCACCCGTCCAACGTCGCGGCCAGCGAGTCTCCCGACGCGCCCTGACCGACCGCCCGCACCTGCCCCAGCACCGTCGCGATCTCGCCCAGCCCGTAGCCGCCGCGCCGCAGCATCCGGGCGAACTCGGCGTCCCGCACCTGCGCCGCGTCGTACGTCCGGTGGCCCGTCCCCCGCTCACGCGCGGGCTCGAGGATCCCGGCCCGCTCCCAGCCGCGCAGGGTCGCCCGGCTGACGCCCAGCCACGCGGCCAGGTCGCCGATCGAGAAGTCACCGCGCCACCCCTCCTCGACCGGCTCCCGGAGATACTCCGACGCCGACCGCACCGCCCGCAGGGTCGCCCGGTCTGCCGCCAGCTGGGCGTGGCTGGCATCCAGCGCCTCGAAGGCCTCCCCCAGGTCCCCGCGGTGGACCGCGCGCATGTCCTGGCCGGCCACGGCATACCCGTGCGCCCGCACGAGTGCGAGGAACGCCCGCAACGAAGCCACGTGATGAGGGGTGTAGACCCGGTAGCCCGCCTCCGTCCGCTCCGCCGCGGGCAGCACGCCCTGGTCCTCGTAGTTGCGCACCGCCTGGGTCGACAGGCCGTGCTCGCGGGCCAGGTCGACCGGGCGGAACGTGACCGTCCGTGGAGGGTTCATCGCCTCTCCCTCAGCAACTGTCAGGGCAAAGTCTCAACAGGTTTCCCAACGGTACTCTGCATCCCCATGAGCGCTGCCCCGCCCGCCTCCCACCCCGCCGACACCCACGACACGATCCGCGTCCACGGCGCACGCGTCAACAACCTCAAGGACGTCGACGTCGAGCTGCCCAAGCGGCGGATCACGGTCGTCACCGGCGTCTCCGGCTCCGGCAAGTCCTCGCTGGTCTTCGGCACGATCGCGGCGGAGTCGCGGCGGCTCATCAACGAGACCTACTCCTCCTTCGTCCAGGCCTTCATGCCGACCGCCGCACGCCCGGACGTCGATCACCTCGACGGGCTCACCGCCGCGATCGTCATCGACCAGGAGCGGATGGGCAACAACCCGCGCTCCACCGTCGGCACCGCCACCGACGCCCTGGCCTGGATGCGGGTGATCTTCAGCCGGCTCTCCGAGCCGCACGTCGGCCCGTCGATGGCCTTCTCCTTCAACACCGCGTCGGTGACCGGGCAGGGCGCGATCACCATCGACAAGGGCAAGGACAAGAAGCCGGTCAAGGAGGTCAAGCGCTTCCAGGTGCTCGGCGGCATGTGCCCCGAGTGCGAGGGCATGGGCACCGCCGCCGCCATCGACGAGACCGTCGTCGTCGACCGCAGCAAGAGCCTCGCCGAGGGCGCGATCCTCGTCCCCGGCTACCCGCCGGACTCCTGGGGCTGGAGGGCGTATGCCGAGAACGGTCACCTCGACGCCGCCAAGAAGCTCTCCGACTACACCGCCGAGGAGTGGGACTTCCTCATGCACGCCGAGCCGACCAAGGTCAAGGTCGGCGGCATCAACATGACCTACCTCGGCCTGGTCCCCCGCATCCGCCAGACCCTCTTCGGGGAGCGCGAGCCCAAGCAGGCGCACATGATCGCCTTCCGCGACCGGGTCGCGACCACCGGCCCCTGCCCCGAGTGCGGCGGCACCCGCCTCAACGAGCCCGCCCGCACCGCGACCGTCCACGGCGCGACCCTGCCCGAGCTGTGCGACCGCGAGATCAGCGACCTGCTCACCTGGGTCCGGGCCCTCGACGAGCCCAGCGTCGCCCCCGTCACCAAGGCGCTCGCCGAGATGCTGCGCGCCATGGTCGACATCGGCCTGGGCTACCTCTCCCTCTCCCGCGCCTCCGGCACCCTCTCCGGCGGCGAGTCGCAGCGGGTCAAGATGGTCCGCCACCTCGGCTCGGCCCTCACCGACGTCACCTACGTCTTCGACGAGCCCACCGTCGGGCTCCACCCGCACGACATCGCCCGGATGAACGACCTGCTCCTCCAGCTGCGCGACTCCGGCTCCACGGTGCTGGTCGTCGAGCACAAGCCGGAGGTCATCGACATCGCCGACCACGTGGTCGACATCGGTCCCGGGGCGGGCAGCGACGGGG
>JAUNSA010000211.1 GCA_030539405.1 Propionibacteriaceae bacterium | reverse complement strand
CCAAGATCATCGAGCTGGACAAGAACCGCAACAACGTGGTCCTGTCCCGCCGCGCGTGGCTCGAGCAGACCCAGTCCGAGGTCCGCTCCGAGTTCCTGCACCAGCTGCAGAAGGGTCAGGTCCGCAAGGGCGTTGTCTCCTCCATCGTCAACTTCGGCGCCTTCGTCGATCTCGGCGGTGTCGACGGCCTGGTGCACGTCTCCGAGCTGTCCTGGAAGCACATCGACCATCCGTCCGAGGTCGTCGAGGTCGGCCAGGAAGTCACCGTCGAGGTGCTCTCGGTGGAGATGGACCGCGAGCGCGTCTCGTTGTCGCTGAAGGCGACCCAGGAGGACCCGTGGCAGGCGTTCGCCCGTCTGCATCAGATCGGCCAGATCGTGCCCGGCAAGGTCACGAAGCTGGTTCCGTTCGGTGCGTTCGTGCGCGTCGAGGAGGGCATCGAGGGCTTGGTCCACGTCTCCGAGCTGGCCGAGCGCCACGTCGAGATCCCGGAGCAGGTCGTCACCGTCAACGACGAAGTCATGGTCAAGATCATCGACATCGACCTCGACCGTCGCCGCATCTCGCTGTCGCTGAAGCAGGCCAACGAGGGTGTCGACATTGCCGCGGACGACTTCGATCCGACGCTCTATGGCATGACGGCGTCCTACGACGATCAGGGCAACTATCTCTATCCCGAGGGCTTCGATCCGGACACGCAGGAGTGGAAGGAAGGCTACGACGACCAGCGCATGGCCTGGGAGCAGCAATATGCCGAGGCCCACGCCCGCTGGGAGGCCCACAAGAAGCAGGTCGAGGAGGCCGAGCAGGCCGACCAGCAGGCCGGCATGGAGGCGCCTGCGGCGACCTCCTATTCCTCCGCGCCCACCGAGGGCTCGCTGGCGTCCGATGAGGCGCTGCAGGCCCTGCGCGACAAGCTCACCGGCGGCGCCTGAGGCGTCGCGCTCCGAGCGCAGCAAGAACCAGGGGCAGGCGCCCGTTCCCGGCTTCGGTCGGCGGACGGGCGCTTGTCTGTTTCCCCCGCCCCGCTAGAGTCCGCGCCTATGCGATTAGCACTGACCGGCGGCATCGCCTCGGGCAAGACGACCGTTTCGGACCGCTGGGGCGAGCTGGGGGCCGTGATCATCGATTCGGACGTGTTGGCGCGGGAGGTGGTGGAGCGGGGTACGCCGGGTCTGGCGGCGGTGGCGGAGCGCTTCGGGCGCGAGGTTCTCGCCGCGGACGGCACCCTCGACCGTTTGGCGCTGGCCGACAAGGTCTTCGGCAACGACGAGGCCCGACGCGACCTCGAGCGCATCGTCCATCCACTGGTCCGCGCCCGCGGGGAGGAACTCGCGGCATCGGCGCCCGTCGGCGCGGTGCTCGTCAACGTGATCCCGCTGCTCGTCGAGACGGGCCGGGATGCCGAGTTCGACACCATCGTCGTCGTCGACGTCCCCGAGGAGATCCAGCTTGCCCGGGCGATCTCCCGCGATGCGGCGACCGCCGATCAGGTCCGGGCCCGCCTCGCGGCGCAGGCCACCCGCGCGCAGCGGCTCGCGGTCGCCACCCACGTGATCGACAATTCGGGCGATCGTGCGCAATTGCTGGCCGAGGCCGATCGGGTCTGGCGCCTGCTCGTGAACTGACCGCAGACCAACCTCGCGTACCCAGTATTTTCTCAGCCGTTATCAAATCGGGAGCCCCGGCGGGGGGACGTGTGCTCCCCCGATGGGCGATGGTTAAGCCTGTCGGATTTCCATCTGCGAGCCCCGTGTGGGGCCCGATCAAGAAAGGGGCATGCCCATGGAGTGCCCACGCTGTGGGGCCCAAACCCCGGAGGTAGCGCATTTCTGCCACCGCTGTGGTCAGGACCTGCGCTCGCCGGATGTGGCCAGACGCAAGTCATTTGCGGTCAAACCTGATGAGCCGGTGGCGTCGTTCGCCCTGGTCTCGACCATTATGCCGCGTGGTGCCGCCGGGCACCCGCAAACCTATCGCCTTGCGCTCCTGGTGGCCCTGCTCGTCGCGCTGGTCGCCGCGATCTTCGGCGCCCTGCCGATCGCGGTGCTGGTGGCGGCGTTCGCGGTGCCGATCGTCTATATCGTCTATGTCTATGACGTGAACCAGTGGGAGGACCAGCCGGTCCCGGTGACCACGCTGGCGTTCCTGCTCACGGGCGTCCTCGCAGCCGCCTTCCTGGTGCTGCTCCGGGTGTTCGGACTGTTGCCGACCCCGGATCCCGCGACCACGCTCCCCAGCGGGCTGAGCATCGGTGGCCCCAGCATCACCGGCATCCTCATGGCCGCGCTGGTGATCCCGATCGTGGGCGAGATCATCCGTCAGATCGGCCCGGTCGTGCTCGCGAGCCGGCCGGCCTTCGACGACCTGATGGACGGCTTGACGTTCGGCATCATCTCGGGCGTCGCCTATTCGACCGCCGACACGCTGGTCCGCCACTGGGAGCTCCTCACCGGCGGGTTCGTCGGCATCAACGATCCCGCCATCTGGGCGTCGCTGATCTTCCTCGAGGGTTTCGTGAAGCCGCTCGTGATCGGCACCGCCTCGGGCATCGCCTGTGCCGAGTTCTCGGGACTCGGTGAGGGCTATGACGGCTTCACCGGCCGTTATGCCCGGGGGATCGCCGAGGCGATCATCGCCAACATCGCCTTCTCCGGCGGCGTCTATCTGCTCGGCCATCTGGCCAACCCGACGCTGCGCCTGATGCTGCAGGTCGGTTGGGCGCTGCTCGTGCTCGCGGTCCTTATCGTCCGCGTGCGCAACGTGCTGCACCACGGCCTCATGGAGGCCGCCCTGGAGTCCTCCGCCCGCGAGGGTGTCGGCGAGACCCAAGGTGTCGGCGGCGGCCGGCTGGAGTTCTGTCCCCAGTGCGAGATGCCGCTGCTGCAGCAGTCGATGTTCTGCACCGCGTGCGGCACGGCGAGTCGCGTCGGTGGTCATGTGCGCGAGTTGGCGCCCGCCGGCGCCGGGACCGCAGCGGCGGCCGCTGTCCAGCCGGAGGCGTCCGCTCAGGCGAGCGAGCCGGTCGAGCGCCAGGTCAACCCGCGCGACGCCTTCTTCGATGAGGAGGAGGGTCGATGAGCTGGGATCAGAATCAGCCAGGATTCGGGCAGGGTACGCCGGGCTGGGGCGGCGGTCAGCCCCCCGGTCAGCAGCCGGGTCAGCCCCCCG
>JAUNSA010000056.1 GCA_030539405.1 Propionibacteriaceae bacterium | reverse complement strand
CCGAGGTCGATGATCCAGTCGGCGTGCGCCATCACGGCCTGGTGGTGCTCGATGACGATCACGTCCTTGCCCGAGTCCACCAGTCGGTCGAGCAGGCCGAGCAGTTGCTCGACGTCGGCCAGGTGCAGGCCCGAGGTGGGCTCATCCAGGATGTAGGTGCCCCCGTCGGTGCCCATGTGCGTGGCCAGCTTGAGCCGCTGCCGCTCGCCGCCGGACAAGGTGTTCAGCGGCTGGCCGATGTGGACATAGCCCAGCCCGACGTCGGCCAGGCGGACCAGGATCTTGTGGGCGGCCGGCAGCTTGCCCTCGCCGTCGGCGAAGAACGCCACGGCCTCGTCGACCGCCATGTCGAGCACCTCGCGGATGTTCTTCCCGCCGAGGGTGTACTCCAGCACCTCGGGCCGGAAGCCCTTGCCCTCGCACTCCTCACACGTGCTGGCGACGGTCTCCATGAAGCCGAGTTCGGTGAACACCTGGCCGGCGCCGTTGCAGGTGGGGCACGCACCCTCGGAGTTGGCGCTGAACAAGGCCGGCTTGACGCCGTTGGCCTTGGCGAACGCCTTGCGGATCGGCTCCAGCAGGCCGGTGTAGGTGGCGGGGTTGGACAGGCGCGACCCCTTGATGGCGCCCTGGTCGACCGTGACCACGCCCTCCCGCTTGGCCAGCGCGCCGTGGATGAGCGAGCTCTTGCCCGAGCCGGCCACCCCGGTCACGACGACGAGGATGCCGGTGGGCACGTCCACGTCCACGTCGGCGAGGTTGTTGGTGGACGCCCCGCGGATCTCGATGGCGCCGGTGGGGGTCCGGACCTCGGGCTTGAGCGTCGCCCGGTCGTCGAGGTGGCGTCCGGTCAGGGTGTCGGAGCGGCGCAGCCCGGCGAGGTCCCCCTGGTAGACGATCTCGCCGCCGTGGGTGCCCGCGCGGGGTCCGAGGTCGACGATGTGGTCGGCGATCGCCATCACCTCGGGCTTGTGCTCGACGACCAGGACGGTGTTGCCCTTGTCGCGGAGTTGGACCAGCAGCTCATTCATGCGCTGGATGTCGTGGGGGTGCAGGCCGACGGTCGGCTCGTCGAAGACGTACGTGACGTCGGTGAGCGACGACCCGAGGTGCCGGATCATCTTCAGCCGCTGCGCCTCGCCACCGGACAGGGAGCCCGAGGGCCGGGACAGGCTGAGGTAACCCAGGCCGATGCCGACGAAGGAGTCCAGCAGCGCCTGCAGGTTGGCCAGCAGCGGGCCGGCGCCCGGGGCGTCCAGCTCACGCACCCACGTGGCCAGGTCGCTGACCTGCATCGCGCAGGCGTCCGCGATGGAGATCCCGCCCAGCTTGGCGCGCCGCGCGCCCTCGGCGAGCCTGGTGCCGTCGCACTCGGGGCAGGTGCCGAACACCACCGCGCGCTCCACGAAGGCCCGGACGTGGGGCTGCATCGCCTCGGGGTCCTTGCTGAGCATCGACTTGGAGATCTTGGGGATGAGACCCTCGTAGGTGACGTTGATGCCGTCGACCTTGATCTTGGTGGGCTCCTTGTGGAGCAGGTCGTGCAGCTCGCGCTTGCTGAAGTCGGCGATGGGCTTGTCGGCGTCGAAGAAGCCCGAGCCGATGAAGATGCGGCCGTACCAGCCATCCATGGAGTAGCCGGGGATCTTGAACGGGTTCTGGCTCAGCGACTTGCTCGCGTCGTAGAGCTCGTCGACGTCGACGTCCGAGATGGCACCGGTGCCCTCGCAGCGCGGGCACATGCCGCCGACGACCTTGAACTCCTTGACGACCTTCGTGGCGCCGGCCCCCTTGTCGACCTTGATCGCTCCCCCGCCCGAGACCGAGGGCACGTTGAACGAGAAGGCCTGCGGCGAGCCGATGTGCGGCGTGGCGAGCTTGCTGAACAGGATGCGCAGCAGCGCGTTGGCGTCGGTGACGGTGCCGACGGTGGAGCGGATGTTCGGTGCGAGCCGCTCCTGCCCGACGACGATCGCGGTGGTCAGCCCGTCGAGGTCGTCGACGTCGGGGCGGTCGAGGGTCGGCATGAAGCCCTGGACGAACGCCGAGTAGGTCTCGTTGATCAGGCGTTGGCTCTCGGCGGCGATGGTGTCGAAGACCAGCGAGCTCTTGCCCGAGCCGGAGACGCCGGTGAAGACCGTCAGGCGGCGCTTGGGGATGTCGAGGCTGACATCGCGCAAGTTGTTCACCCGCGCGCCCTGCACGCGGATCACGTCATGGCTGTCGGCGGTGTGGGTCATGGGTCCCCCTGACGGACGAAGAAGGCATGCCGGTCGGCCCGACCGAGCCAGCCAAGCATAGGGATCTGTCCGCCACTTGTCCTCAACCAACCAGTCTGTCATTCAAGCAGCGGACGCCAGAGGTGGCACCTCACACGGTGAGCCGTCCTTCGCGCCACGCGCTGATGATGCGCGACGCGATCGAGGAGCGCATGGGCAGCGTCAGCTCCCCGGCCTCCACCTGGGTTTCGAGCTCGTCGGGGGTGTAGAAGTTGGCCCATTCGATCTCGGCGCCGTCCACGGCGATGTCGGTGCCGACCGCACGCGCCACGAACCCCAGCATCAGCGACCGCGGGAACGGCCACGGTTGGCTGCCGACGTAGCGCAACGAGGAGAGTTCTAGGCCGGACTCCTCGCGGATCTCGCGGTGGACGGCAGCCTCCAAGGACTCGCCCGCCTCCACGAAGCCGGCAAGGATCGAGACCCGGGTCGGCTCCCACCCCGCGTGGTGCCCCAGCAGCAGGCGATCTGCATCGTCGAGGATGGCGACGATGACGGCCGGGTCTGTGCGCGGGAACCGCTGGCGTTCACACGTCGCGCACCAGCGCATGTGCCCGCCCTCGCGCACCTGCGTGTGCGTCCCGCACTGCCCGCAGTAGGGCGCAACCCGGTGCCAGTTGACCAGCGCCACCGCCGTGGTCGCGACGTCCGCCTCGGTCTCGGGCAGGACCCCGCCGAGCTGGCGCAGGGACGCCGAGGGTCCCTCGGGGGTGGCGGCCACCGCGAACCAGGGCTCTCCCTCGACCGTGCCGACCAGGTAGTGGTGTGCGGGGTGGTAATCCCCGCCGGGGGCGATCGACCGCAGCTCGTGGCCGGTGGGATCCGACGACACGTTCGACCGGTCGTCGATGCCCAGGACCTTGGCGCCGGGATGCTCCCATAGGTCCCGCACCCACGCCTCGTCGAGCCGCGCATCCAGCACCCGGTCGAGCCTGCTGTGTGACACCCACGGTTCCATGCCGCGACCCTAGCGCCACCCGGGGATCACTGGCCCGGCCCGTCGAGTGCCACCGTGCGCACCAAGCGCTCCAGGCCTGCACGGTCGGGCAGGTCACGGGGCCGGATCACCCGCCCGGTCAGCACGTCGTGGAAGGCTGCGTCGACCTCCTCCACCTCGAGGCCCTGCAGTTCGGCCCAGGCGAGTCGGTACACCGCCAACTGCAGCGGGTTGGGGCGTCCGCGGCCGGTCTTCCAGTCGACGACCTCGGGGCGGTCCCCGTCGGTGAAGACCGCATCGATCCGGCCACGGACGACCTGGCCGGCCAGGAACAGCGAGAACGGCACCTCGGTGGCGTGCGCCGTCCGGTCGGCGAACGGCCCGGCTTCGAAGGCCTCGACCAGGGCTGCGAGGTCGGCGTCGGCGGGGGTCTCCTCGTCCGGGTCGACCAGCAGCGTCGGCGCGGCGGTGAAGCGGCGCTCCAGCCAGGTGTGGAACAACTCCCCGACCCGGGCCGCTCGACGCGGCGGGGTCGGCATCGGCCGGGCCAACCCGGCGAGGTAGCCCTCGGCGTCCGCCTGGAGTGCGATGAGGGCGGTGGCCGACAGGTACGGCGGGAGCGCGAGCCCGGCGTCGGCGCGGCGGAGGCGCGCCTCGGCGAGCAGCCGGTCGGCGGCCGCATCCCAGGAGGCAACGGTGGCCGCCTCATCGAGCAGGAGTGCGTCGGGCTCGGCGGCGTCGGCGTCCATCCGGGCGCCGTCGACCGCAGCGGCGGCGCGGCGCAGGCGGGCCCGGGCCTCCGGGTCGCCGGTGACCGGCCAGGGCACGCCACGGTCCCCGCCGAGCAGCGGGTTCTCCTCCGAGACCTCCTCGTGGTGGACCTCGGCGGCAAAGCGTTCCAACACCCTCAGGTAGTGCGAGTGCTGTCGGGCCTTCTTCAGGTCGCTCCACGCGTGGGTCGTGGCGACCAGGTGCTGCCGGGCTCGGGTGACCGCCACGTAGGCGAGTCGATCATCGCCGCGTCGGGCTTCGGCCTTCAGGTCCTCGGCGTACTTCTTCGAGGCGGGGTCGGTCACGTCGGCCAACTGGGGGACGTTGTCGGCGTCCCCGCGCAGGTCGGCCGGCAGTACGGCCGATGCCCGCAGCCAGTTGCCCTGCACGCGGTCGGAGGGGAACACCTTGTCGGCCAGCGCCGGCAGGTACACGTGCTCCCACTCCAGCCCCTTGGACTTGTGGATGGTCAGCAGCTTCACCGAGTCGGACGCCGTGGGCACGGCCTGCTCCAGGCCCACGCCGCGATCCTCCTCGGCCGCCAGCCAGGCCAGTAGACCGGTCAGCGACCCGTCGCCGTCGACGTCGGAGTAGCCGGAGACCTGCGCGATGAAGGCGTCCAACTGGCGGGTGCCGCCGGGGCCGCGCAGGGCCAGCTCCACCTCCAGACCCAGCAGGGTGACCACCCGGCGCACCAAGTCGTTCACCGGACCGCCCGCGTACGGGCGCAGGGCGGCGAACTCGGCCGCGCAGGCGGCCATCCGGCGGCGCCCCTCGGCGGTGTAGGGACCGTCGCCGGGGTCGGCGAGGGCTTCGGCGAGGCTGGGCGCGTGCGCTGCCTCGGTGGTGTCGATGATGCGGGCAATCTCCTCGGCCGGGGACACCTCGTCCCAGCGCGGCGCGCCGGCCAGCTCGCGCGCACGGCGTCCGAGCGTGGCCAGGTCGGCCGGGCCGATCGCCCAGCGCGGGCCGGTGAGGACGCGGACCAGGTCGGGGTTCGCCGTCGCGTCGCCCAGCACGCGCAGCACCGCGACCACGTCGGCGACCTCGGGGACGGCCAGCAGGCCGTCCAGCCCGACGATCTCGACGGGGATGCCACGGGAGGCCAGCTCGGCGTACAGCGGCCGGATGTGGGCGTTGCGCCGGGCCAGCACGGCGATGTCGGACCACGCGCGCGCCCGACCGGAGTCATGGGCCGCTGCGATGTCGTCGGCCACCCAGGCCACCTCGCCGGGCCACGTGTCGAAGGTGGCGACCCGGATGTCGCCGGGCGGGGTGCCCTCGGGCGCGACCAGGTCGGTGTCGATCCCGTCCCACTGCAGCTCCTCATCGGCCCGCAGCGGGGCCGACAACGCGTTGGCCGCGTCGAGGATCTGCTGGCCGGAGCGCCGGTTCACCGTCAGCGCGAACGCGGTGGCTGGACTCCCGTCGGCGGCAGGGAACTGGTCGGCGAACGTGATGATGTTGGCCGCGGCCGCGCCGCGCCAGCCGTAGATGGCCTGGCAGGGGTCGCCCACCGCGGTCACCGGGTGCCCGCGGCCAGTCGCGGCGTCCGGCCCCGAGAACAACGCCCGCAACAGTTCGGCTTGAGCGCTGGAGGTGTCCTGGTACTCGTCCAGCAGCACGACGGCGAACTGCTCGCGCAGCAGGGCCCCCACCGAGGGGACGGTGCGGGCCAGCTCGGCCGCGACGCCCATCTGGTCGGCGAACTCGACCGTGCCCAGCTCGCGCTTCAACCGCTGGTACCCGTCCACAAGACCGGCCAGTTCGACGCGCTCGGCGGCGGCCGCGGCGGCGCCCTTCAAAGAGGCGTACAGGTCCTTGGTCCGCGAACGCGGCGACTGCTCGACCTCGGCGAGGAACTCCTGCGTGTGCGCGGCCAGCACCGCCGGGTCGACCAGGTGCGAGGACAGGTCCCCGTCCAGGGACAGCACCTTGTCGGTCACCGACTCCGGGCGCAGGCGGGCGAGCTGGTGGAACGGGCCCGGCGCGGCGGACACCACCCGGGAGGCGATCCGGAATCGGGCGGCCCCGGTCAGCATGCGGGCATCGCCCTCAACGCCGATCCGCAGCCCGTGGTCGGCGACCAGCCGGGCCGCGAACGCGTCGTAGGTCATGATCAGTTGCTCACCGGCGTCGTCGTGGCCGGTGGTGTCGACGACGCCGGCGCGGGCCAGCGCCTCCCGGACGCGGGCGCTCAACTCGGCGGCGGCCTTGCGGGTGAAGGTCAGGCCCAGGACCTGCTCGGGCCTGACTTGGCCCGTCCCGACCAGCCAGACGACGCGGGCGGCCATGACGGTGGTCTTGCCCGAGCCGGCGCCGGCGATGATGACGCCGGGTGCCAGGGGTGCGGTGATCGCGGTCAACTGCTGGGGGGAGAACGGGATCCCCAACGCCGCGGACACCTGGGCGGGATCGGTGAACAACGCCATCTCAGACCACCTGTCCGCTGCGCGCCGGGCAGCTCGATCGCACGGGGCACCACTGGCAGTGCCCGCCGGGTCGGGCATCGAAGGAACCCTCGGCGAGGATGCGTCGGGCCTGGGCCACCTGGTGGTGCACCCAGGAGGGGTGCGCGGTCTCAGCGGGGTCGTCGCTCAGGTGGGGCTTCTCTGCCAGGGAGGGCTGGCGGAAGTCCTTGGGCCACCCGGGCGTCGCGTCGTGGCGCAGGTAGACCAGGCTCGCCCCCGCCGAGTGGGCGCCGGGGGCGTACTCCTCGAACCCGCCCGACTCGATGGCGAGCTGGTACACCCCGAGCTGCGCGGACCCGGCGGCCTCGGCCTGGGTGGGCAGCGATCGCCCGGTCTTGAAGTCGACCACGCGCAGGTCGCCGGCGGGCGTCCGTTCGAGCCGGTCGACGCTGCCGGCCAGCACCACGGTCTCGCCGTCCACCTCGATGGTCGCCTCGAACGGCACCTCGACGCCGACCACGTCGGCATGCTCGTGCCCGGACTGCCAGGCCACGAACCGCTCGACCGCGGCGTCCGCCTCGGCGCGCTCGGAGGCCGACAGCCAGGCGGCCGGGAAGGGGATGTCGGCCCACACCTGGTCCAACAACTCGGACGCCGTGGCGTGCGTCAGCTCGCCGCTGGCCGCCCGCTCGGCCACCGCGTGGATGACCGACCCGAGGATGGTCGTCGACCCCCGGGGCGGCTCGGCCTTCACCTCCCGGTTGAGGAAGTACTGGCGCGGGCACGTCAGCACACCCTCGAGCTGGCTCGGGCTCAGCCGGACCACCGCGCCACGCGGCGGGGCGGTGAGGCCGGTGGGCTCGTGCAGGCCCCACCAGCGGGCCGGGTCGGCATCGGGGGCCAACGGCCGGCCGTCGTCGTCGGTGGCGTCGGCGAGCCGGGCCAGGCGTGCCGCGGCCGCCTCGCGCAGGCCGGGCGTGGCCTCGGGATCCTGGGCCACGCGCCGCAACGCCGCGACCAGGGCGCGCAGCGTGTGCAGGCGCACCGGTGGTTCGACGATGTGCCGCACCCCGACGCCCAGCTCGGCCAGGAACCGGGAGGGCCGATCCTCCTCCCCTTCCGTCCCCTCCACCGCCGTCACCAGCAGGCGGCCCTGGGCGCGGGAACACGCCAGCAGGAACAGCCGGCGTTCGCTGGCCACGAGCTCCCGGGTCACCACGCCCTCGCCCAGGCCCGAGGAGGATAGCCGCCCGGCGTCGAAGACCGACCCGCGCCGCCGCACATCGGGCCACACGCCTTCCTGGACGCCGGCGACCACCGTGAACGCCCAGTGCCGCCCCTTGGCTCGGTGCGCGGTCAACACCCGGACGCCGCGGCCCGCGACCGCGGACTCCCGCTGGCTGTCGGCCGGGATCTGCTGCTGGGCCACCTCGGCCAGGAACCAGCGCACGCCCTCGGCCCCGCCGGGTGCGGCCGACTCGTGGGCCAGCTGGAACAGGGCGACGATCGCGTCCAGATCACGGTTGGCGCGCGCGGCGCCCTCCCCGGGACGCAGCGCCTCCGCGCGGAGGCGGGCCGGCCAGTCGGTGCCGGACCACAGCTCCCACAAAACCTCATCGGGCCTGGCGCCCTCGGCGACCTTGGCGGCGGCGGCCGCGAGCAGGTCCCGCCGGGCGGCCAGGGCGTCCGTGCCCTCGGGCACGTCACGCAGGCCGGCGAGCGCCTCAGCGACCAGGGTGGGCGCGGGCGTCCCCCCGGAGGCTTCGTCCGCCCCCCGCAGGAGGCGCCCGAGCGTGCGGATCGAGACCGCATCGAAGCCACCCCACCCCGACAGCAGGAGCCGGTGCGCCTCGTCGGCGTCCGGGACCCCACCGCGACCGGCGATGTCGAGGGCCAGCAGCAGGGGGCGCACCGACAGCTCCGCGGCCAGGCCGATCTCGTCGCCGGCCACCTCGACGGGGATGCCCGCGTCGGCCAGGGCGCGGGCCAGGGGCGGGATCTGGCGACGCCCCGAGCGCACCAGCACGGCCATCTCGCCCCAGGGCACCCCGTCGTCGAGGTGGGCGGCGCGCAGCTCACCGGCGATGTGCCGGGCCTGGGTGGCCTCATCGGGGAAGGTGCACACCTGCACGCGCCCGTCAGCCTGGGGCCGGGGGGCGCGGTAGGCCTGGGCGAGGGCGGCCTCCACGGCCGGGACGCCCAGGCGGCGGGCCACCGAGCCGATCGCCTCGACCTGCGCCGGCCCCTGTCGCCAGGCCGTCTCGAGGACGGTCACCTCGGGGGTGGTGGTCGGCGTGCTGAACAGGCGAAGGAACTCGGCCGTCGCCCGGGGGTGGGCGCCTCGGAACCGGTAGATCGACGTGTCCGGGTCCGCCAGCGCCACCACGGGCATGCCGTCGGGGGCGATGCCGCGGACCAGCGCGATCTGGGCGGGGTCGAGCTCGCACCAGTCATCGACGTAGACGGCGCCGAACTGGCGGCGCACCGCGTCCGCCACCTCGGGACGCCCCAGCAGGATGCGCGCCCGGTGGACCAGCTCCGCATAGTCGAGCGCGCCCTCGGCGTCGAGCACGTCGAGGTACTCCGCCAGGAACGCCCCCAGCACCTCCCAGCCCGGCTCACCGGCAGCGGCCCCGGCGTCGGCCACGTCGGCGGGATCGAGCCCGAGCTGGCGGGCGCGGGCCAGCACCGCGCGCACCTGCTGGGCGAACGCCCGCGTGCCGATCGCCGCCTCGAGCTCGGCCGGCCACTCCCCCCGCCAGCCCCGCAGCAGCTCGCGGATGCGGAACTCCTGCTCGGGGGCGGTCAACAGGGTCGGCACCGCGTCGTCGGGATCGGCCCAGCGGCGCAGCAGGGCCAGGCAGAACGCGTGGATGGTCATGATCTGGGGCGCCAGCGTCGTCCGGCCCGCGGCACGGACCACCTGGTCGCGCAGCTCGGAGGCGGCCTGCCGGGTGGCGGCGAACACCAGCGCCGGGGGCGCACCCTCGCGCAGCCGCGTGGCCACGGCGTCCACCAGCAGCGTCGTCTTGCCCGTGCCCGCCGCCCCCAACACGAGCAGCGCGCCCTGCGCCTCGGCCACCGGATTCACCATGCGCACCATCCCAGCACATGGCCCCGACAGTTCTTGGCGCACCCGGTGCGCGGCGGCGCTACGGTTCCCCCATGGCCGACGTGATGACCGAGGTGGACGGGCGCACCCTGAAGCTGTCCAACCTGGACAAGGTGCTCTATCCCAACGGCTTCACCAAGGGCGAGGTGATCGGCTACTACCACGCGATCGCGCCCGTGATGCTGCCCCACCTGGCCGGACGCCCCGTGACCCGGATCCGCTTCCCCAACGGCACCGACCAGGCGAGCTTCTTCGAGAAGAACATCCCCGCCGGGACTCCGGAGTGGGTGCGCACCCACCACGTCCTGGGCCACAGCGAGGACATCGTCTTCCCCATCGTCGACGGACTGCCCACCCTGGTCTGGCTCGCCAACCTGGCCGCCCTCGAGCTGCACACCCACCAGTGGCGGGTGGGCGCCGACGCCGACACCACGACCATCGACGACGACCTCGGAGTCGACCAGCTCGTCATCGACCTCGACCCCGGACCCGGGGTCGGGATGCCGTTGATCGCGACGGCCGCGCTGCTGATCGCCGGTGAACTCGGCGACGCCGGCCTGGTCAGCCACGCGAAGACCTCCGGCTCCAAGGGCCTGCAGGTGTACGCGGCACTCGAGCCCACGCCCGTACGCCGCGTCCTGGAGTGGGTGCGGGCGTTGGGTGAGCGACTCGTCCAGCTCCACCCGGCCCTGTTCGTGACCGAGATCGCCAAGGCAGCACGCGCGGGCAAGATCCTGGTGGACGTGAACCAGAACCTGCCGGGCCGCACCACCGTGACGCCCTACTCGCTGCGCGCCAAGGACGAGCCCACGGCGTCCGCCCCCCTGCTGTGGGAGGAGGTCGAACGTGCCAGCGAGGACACCACCGGGGCCACCCCCCTGCGGTTCACCTCCACCGACGTCCTCGCCCGGGTCGAGCAGCACGGCGACCTGTTCGAGCCGTTGTTGACCGGACGCCGTGGGCGCCTGCCCGCCTGAGCAGTCCGGGTTGTCGGCGTTGCGGGCGCGGGTAGGGTGACCACGGCAACGAGAGACAAGGGGTCCCCCATGGAAGTCAAGGTCGGCATCCGCCAGGTCCAGCGCGAGGTCAGCGTCGAGACCAACGCCACGGCGGCTGACATCGAGGGCGCGCTGGCGGCCGCACTGGCTGACAACGGTGTCTTCACCCTGACCGACACCAAGGGCCGCAAGGTCCTGGTCCCGGCCGCGCAGGTCGCCTACGTCGACCTCGGCGTCGAGAACGCGCGCCCCGTCGGTTTCGGCGCGCTCAGCGACTGAGCGCTACGATGGGCGGGTACGCACGCCAGATGTGCGTCCCCGCTGCCTGAGCGCACCCGTGTGCGTCGCGCTGGAGCGGCGGGTCCAAGATTCCCGGCCTCGCGGTCGGTGAGTAGTGAGGCACGATCCTGACCGAGACGACCACCCTGCCCGTGCAGGTTGACGACACGACCAACGAGACCACGACCAAGCCGACCTTCGCCGACCTCGGCGTGCGGCCCGAGATCGTCGAGTCCCTCGCCCTGAAGGGCATCACCCACCCGTTCCCGATCCAGGCGATGAGCCTGCCGATCGCGATGAGCGGCACCGACATGATCGGGCAGGCCCGCACGGGCACCGGCAAGACGCTCGCCTTCGGCATCAGCCTGCTCGAGCGCGTCGTCGTCCCAACCGACGCCGGCTACGCCGACCTCGCCCACCCGGGCAAGCCGCAGGCGCTGGTCATGACGCCGACGCGCGAGCTCGCCCTGCAGATCACGGAGGACCTCAAGGACGCCTCGCAGGTCCGCAGCGCCCGCATCCTGACCGTCTACGGCGGCGTGGGCTATGAGCCCCAGTTGGAGGCGCTCGAGAAGGGCGTCGACGTGGTGGTCGGCACCCCGGGCCGCCTCCTCGACCTGGCGAGCCGGCGCAGCCTCGACCTCTCCTACGTGAAGGTGCTCGTCCTCGACGAGGCCGACGAGATGCTCGACCTGGGCTTCTTGCCCGATGTGGAGCGCCTGATCTCCCGCACCCCGGCCTCGCGGCAGACCCTGCTGTTCTCCGCGACGATGCCGTCGGCGATCATGGGGCTGTCGCGCAGCCACCTGACCCAGCCGGTCAACATCCGCGCCGAGGCGCACGACGCCGAGATGACGGTGCCCAACACCACCCAGTTCGTGTACCAGGCCCACGACCTCGACAAGCCCGAGATCGTCGCCCGGATCATCCAGGCCGACCACGCCGGCAAGGTGATGGTGTTCACCCGCACCAAGCGTGCGGCCCAGCGCCTGGCCGACGACCTGGACGAGCGCGGCTTCTCCGCCACGTCCATCCACGGCGACCTGTCGCAGGTGCTGCGCGAGAAGGCGCTCACCAAGTTCCGGGAGGACCGGGTGAAGGTCCTCGTCGCCACCGACGTGGCCGCCCGCGGCATCGACGTCTCCGACATCACCCACGTGATCAACTACGAGTGCCCCGACGACGACAAGACCTACGTGCACCGCATCGGCCGCACCGGCCGGGCCGGCGCCAAGGGCGTCGCGGTCACCCTGGTCGACTGGGCCGACACCACGCGGTGGAAGGTCATCAACAAGACCCTCGACCTGGACCACCCGGAGCCGCCGGAGACCTACTCCACCAGCGAGCACCTCTACGAGGACCTCAACATCCCCGCCGGGACCAAGGGCCGCCTCCGCGACCCCAAGCCCCGCGAGGACGCCCCGCGTGAGCGCGCACCCCGCAAGCCGCGCGAGGAGCGCCCGCGCCGCGAGCGCACCCGTCGTCGCCTGCACAACGGCGAGCCGGTCGCACCGGACGCCGCGGGCTCGGCCTCGGCTCCTGCCGTTGGTGCGCCCACTGCGGGTGAGCAGCCTGCAGGCGAGAAGCCCGCGGGCGAGGGCCAGGCCCGTCGTCGTCGCCGTCGCGGCGGTCGTGGGCGCGGCCGCGGTGAGGGCGGCGCACCCGCCGCCGAGGCCGGCTCCGAGAACTGAGGCAGTACTTCATCACGAAGGCTCCCAACCTGATGCCACAGCGGCATCAGGTTGGGAGCCTTCGTCAACGTTGATGGCCGGGGTCGGCCGCGACGCGTTCCTCAGGCCGAGAAGCGGTCCGGCTCCTCGGCGTTGAACGGCAACGGCTTGCGCCCTTCGGCCCGCACCACCAGGCGGTCGAAGCCGCCCTTGACGGCGTCCACCTCGGTGGTGTGCGGCTCGAACAGCCAGCCAACCTGCGTGGCCGGGTCCGCCGAACGCTTGCGATGCTGCCGCAGCCAGCGGCGTCCGGACGCCGTGAGCGCCAGGTCGGTCGACTGCCGCACCAACAGCTCGACCCGCTCGCCGTCGTCGTTGGTGCCGTAGTCCAAGCGGATGGCGTTCACCAGCCCGGGGTAGCCGAACTCCACGCGCTCGCGCGACAGCGGGTCGCGTCCGGCCGTCGCGCGGACGACCGCAGCGGCTCGGTCGGCCTCGGCCTCCACCTGGTCCCACCAGCCCACGCCCAGGTCGAGCCCGGAGAAACCGGCGGGCTGCACGCGATCACCCAGGGCGGCGACCAGCCGCGGCGCCTCGGCGTCGGCGAAGCCCGGGAACACGTCCTGGCTGACCCCGTGCCCGTTGCGGAGGGCGACGACGGGCGTCTCGCGTCCCTCCACGAAGCCGGTGCCCAGGGCGAGCACGTCGCCCCAGCCGCGGCGCTCCCCCAGCGGCGTCCGGTAGCCGGTCGCATCGAGGTGGATCAGCCCCTGGCCGATCGCCTCGACCGCCAGCACCACGGCCATCACCAGGAAGGGGGCGGCGATGAGCACGAGCACGCCCGAGTCGATGTGCGGGGCGCGCACGAACCCGACCACGGCCGCCACGGTCGCTGCACCGAAGACGAGCACGCCGAGCGCACCCCAGAGGACCCGCCAACCGGAGCGGCGGGAGACGATCCACTCCCCCGGGCCAGCGTCCGCCATCAGTAGACCATGCCCATCGCTTCGCGCACCTCGGCCAAGGTGGCCTCCGCCACGGCGTTGGCGCGCTCGTTGCCCTCGCGGATGATCCGGACGATGTGGCCCGGGTCGGCCTCGAGCTCGGCGCGCCGGGCCCGCAGCGGGGCGAAGGTCTCGTTGAGCACCTCGGTGAGGTACTTCTTCAGGCCACCGCCGCCGCCGTCGCCGATCTCCTCGGCGATCGCGGCCGGGTCCCGCTGGGCGCACAGCCCGGCGAGCGTGAGCAGGTTCGCCACCTCGGGGCGGTTCACCGGGTCGAAGGTGATGTGCCGGTCGGAGTCGGTGACGGCCCGCTTGATGAGCTTGGCGGTCTGGTCGGCGGTCATCCGCAACTCGATGGTGTTGCCCTTCGACTTGCTCATCTTCGTCCCGTCCATGCCGAGGATGAGCGAGCCCGAGGACAGCAGCGCCTCGGCCTGGGGGAACACCGGACGATCGGCGTGCACCCGGCCGTAGCGCTCGTCGAAGCGGCGCGCGACCACGCGGGTCTGCTCCAGGTGCGGCAGTTGGTCCTTGCCCACGGGGACGAGGTTGGCCTTGCAGAACAGGATGTCGGCGGCCTGGTGCACCGGGTAGGTGAGCAGCAGGCCGGACATGGGGCGTCCGCCGGTGGCCTCGTGCTCGGCCTTCACCGTGGGGTTGCGGTACAGCTCGGAGTCGGTGACCAGCGACAGGAACGGCAGCATCAACTGGTTCAACGCCGGGATCGCCGAGTGGGCGAAGATCGTGGTCCGCTCGGGGTCGATGCCGGCGGCGAGGTAGTCGGTGACCAGCGAGCGGACGCGCTCCCCGATCTCCCCCACCCCGTCACGGTCGGCGATGACCTGGTAGTCGGCGATGAGGACGAACGTCTCCACCCCGGCGTCCTGCAGGCGGACGCGATTGGCCAGCGAACCGAAGTAGTGCCCGATGTGCAGGTGCCCGGTCGGCCGGTCGCCGGTCAGCATCCGGAACCCGGACGGATCGGTGGCGATCTGGGCCTCGATGGCGCGGCTGCGCTCCTCGGAGCGGTGCAGGGACGCCTCGCTCGTGGACGCTGCCAGCGCGTCGGCCGCCTCCGTCGCCTCGGTCGCGTCAGGCTCGGTGGCCCGGTCGGTCATGGCTTGTTCTCCTCGTTCGTCGCAAACGGCCGCCTCAGCCTACCGTGCCCTCAGGATCGACCCCCGCGCTCCCCGATGCGCCGGACGATCTCGTCGAACACGTCCGGATGGGTGAGGCCGGCACCCAGCGGGTTGTTGCGCTTGCCGAGCCCGTGGTGGTCACTCGACCCGGTGACGAGGACGCCGAGCCGCTCGGCCACCGCGCGCAGGTCCGCGCGCGTGTCCGCGTCGTGGTCGGGGTGGTCGACCTCGAGACCGTCCAGGTGGTGTTCGTTGACCAGTTCGGTGAGGAAGGACTCGGGCAGGTCGCGACGGCGTCCGCGCCCCCAGGGATGGGCCAGCACGGCCACCCCGTTGGCGCGGTGCACCAGCTCGATGGCGTGGGTCAGCTCGGTGGAGTAACGGTCCACATAGGCGGCGGAGCCCTCGTGCAGCCACAGCCGGAACGCCTCGTCACGGTGGGCGACGTACCCCTTGGCGACCATGGCGTCGGCGATGTGGGGACGCCCCAGCGACGTCCCGGGCGCGTGGGCGACGACGTCGGCGACCGTCAGCGGCATGCCCAGCTCGGTCAGCTTGGCGACCATGGTGGGCACGCGGTCCGAGCGCCCGACGCGCACCTTGGCCAGCTCGTCGAGCAGGGGCTCGTTGTGCGGGTCACAGCCGTAGGCCAGCAGGTGCACCGACGCCCCGCCGGTCTGGGTGGAGAACTCCATGCCCGCCAGCACCTCGACGCCGGCCTCGGCGCCGGCCAGCTTCGCCTCGCGCAGCCCGTCGAAGGTGTCGTGGTCGGTCAGGGCGATGGCGCCCAGCCCGGCCTCGGCGGCCTTGCGGACGAGCTGGGTCGGCGTGTCCGTCCCGTCGGAGACCAGGGTGTGGGTGTGGAGGTCGATGCGCACGCCCCCATTCAACCCGATGATCACCCCAACAGGCTGCGGATCGACCGCAGCGCCACCGACATCCGGGCCAGGGACGCCTCCTCGGCGGTCACCTCGGCCACGTCCGCGGCCACCCGCTCCAGCCCGCCGACGGCGTCCACCCACTTCTGGAGCGCCACGGCCCCGTCGGGCTCGTTCGGCGACGCCTCCAGGATCGCCTGCACGAGGTCAGAATGCAGGCTGGTGAGGTCGTCGCGCAGGGCCGCGCGCGCCATCGTGTCCCAGCGGGTCGTCCGCGGGAGAGCGTTGACGCCCTCGATCACCCGGTCCAGGCCCAACCCGGCGGCCAGCCCGAAGTAGACCTGTTCGACGGTCTCCAGGGGACGCCCCAGACGGGTGGACAGGTCGACGATGCTGAGCGCCAGGTGGAGGTAGTTCGCCAGCGAGGTCACCTTGGCGAGCTCCTCGGGGACGCCCGCCTCCTTGAGCGCGGCCTGGCCCCGGTCGAGGCGCTCGCGCTGCTCCTCGGTGGCGTGCTGCCCGAACCCGGAGACCACCTCGGCGACGCCGTCGGTGAACGCGGCGGCCTCGGCCTTGATGTCGAGCTCGCCGCGCCGGTGGTGCAGCAGCCAGCGGGTGGCGCGTTCGATCATCTGCTGCAGGGCGATGCGGACCTGCAGCTCGACGTCGGCGGGCAGGCCCAGGTCGGCCAGGGCGAGCTCGTGCCGCGCCACCCCGTAGATCGTCCGCGCCGCCAACTGGGCGCGCACGATCTGGGTCACGGTCGAGGACGTCTCGGCGACGAGTCGGCTGAACGCGGTGATGCCCTGGGAGTTCACGAACCGGTTGACCGTCACCATCGTGACGATCTCGCGGCGCAGGGGGTGGGCCTGCACGGCGTCGGCGAACTCCTGGGTGCGCAGCGGCTTGGGGAAGTAGGTGACCAACCGGTCGGCCAGGTAGGGGTCGTCGGGCAGGGGCGAGGCGATGACCTCCTGCTCCAGGTGGATCTTCGTCCACGCGAGCAGGGTGGCCAGTTCGGGGCGGGTCAGCGGCTGGCCGGCCGCGATGCGGGCGTCCATCTCCTCCCGGCTGGGCAGGTCCTCCAGCACCCGGTCGAGCAACCCGCCCTCCTCGAGCGAGCGGACCCAGGCCTCGTGCGCCGGCGTCAGCGCGGCACCCTGGGCCTGCTCGACCGACAGGGCGAGGTTCTGGTCGATGTTGTGGGCCAGCACCAGCGTGGCCACCTCGTCGGTCATGGACGCCAGCAGGGCGACCCGCTCCTCGTCGGGCAGCCGTCCGGCCACCACCTCGGGCGCGAGCAGCACCTTGATGTTCACCTCGTGGTCGGAGGTGTCCACGCCGGCGGAGTTGTCGATGAAGTCGGTGTTGA
>JAUNSA010000055.1 GCA_030539405.1 Propionibacteriaceae bacterium | reverse complement strand
TTGCGTGCCATGGCACTCAAACCAGCGGTCCCTTTGCAGCAGTCACGCCCGATCGCCACGTCAGCCGAGGTCTCACTGTGCACACGGTCATCGGTGACGAAACCGCCGGTCCTCGGCGGCCGAACCGCCGGTCGTCGGCGCAAACGGTGGCAACTTTCCCGGGTCTGTGTCCTGGTCGAGGGGACCCGGCCTAGGGTGAAACCACCACCCACTGCGACGATGCGAAGGAGCAAGCAATGGCGGAGGACAAGGTCCGGCTGGGCATCATCGGCCTGGGCGCTGAGGGCGGCATGTACGCCAAGTTCATCGACGGGGGCATGGTCCCCAACATGGTGATCGGCGCCATCTGCGACATCCTGCCCGAGAAGAAGGAACAGGCCGACGAGTACGGCGTCCCATTCTATGAGGACTACAAGGAGATGATCGCGTCCGGCAACGTCGACGCCATCGTCACCACCGTCCCCCACTACCTGCACCCCGAGATGGGCATCTACGGCCTCGAGCACGGCGTGCACACCCTGCTGGAGAAGCCGGTCGGCGTCTACACCAAGCAGGCCCGCGAGGTCATCGAGTTCGCCAAGACCAAGCCGGAACTCAAGTTCGGCGTGTTCTTCAACCAGCGCACCAACCCGCTGTACAAGGACCTCAAGGCGATCATGGACTCCGGCGAGCTGGGCAAGCTGCGCCACACCTCCTGGATCATCACCACCTGGTGGCGTCCGCAGCCCTACTACGCCCAGTCCGACTGGCGCGCGACGTGGGGCGGCGAGGGCGGCGGCGTCCTGGTCAACCAGGCCCCCCACCAGCTCGACCTGTGGCAGTGGATCTGCGGCGTGCCGACGAGCGTGTTCGCCAAGGTCCAGTACGGCTTCCGCCGCGACATCGCCGTGGAGGACGAGGTCAACGCGCTGGTCGACTTCGGGGACGGTGCGACCGGCACCTTCATCACCTGCGTGCACGACCTGCCGGGCACCGACCGCCTGGAGATCCTGTGCGACAAGGGCAAGATCGTCGTCGAGGGCTCCAACAAGGTCACCATCACGCGCCTGAAGAAGGACGAGCGTGAGATGAGCGCCGAGATGGACATGAGCGCCGTGGCGGCCCTGTTCACCGGCAAGCTCGATCGCGCCGAGCTGATGAGCGAGGAGACCATCGAGTACGGCTCGGTGTGGGGTCAGCAGCACTCCGAGGTTCTGACCAACTTCGCCGACCAGATCCTCAACGACGCCGAGCCGCTCGCGCCCGGCGCGGACGGGATCCACGGCGTCCGTCTGGCCAACGCCATCCACCTGTCCAGCTGGACCGGCCAGGAGGTCTCCATCGAGAACTTCGACGAGGAGACCTACCTGCGCGAACTCAACCAGCGCATTGCCGACGAGGGCACGTTCGAGCAGAGGAGCTGAACCATGACCGTTCTGGGTGTGCAGATGATGATGCTGCGTCAGCAGGTCGCCGACGAGGGGATGTGGGCCGTCCTCCAGCGGCTCAAGGAGCTGGACATCGACGCCGTCGAGGTCAGCCAGATCCCGATGGACGAGACGAACACGGCCGCTCTGGAGCGCGGACGCGACGAGCTCGGCATCGAGGTCGGCGCGCTGTCGGTGGCGCTCAAGCCCGGCCCCACCGCCACCGGTGACAACCTCGAGGAGCACTACGACAAGATCGTGGCCGACTGCCGTCGGCTCGGCACCCGCTTCGTGCGCATCGGCATGATGCCCTTCACCGCCATGGTGTCGAAGGAGGCCTGCGAGGCCTGGGCCGCCGAGGTCGAGCCCGCGGCGTCCAGGCTGGCCGCCGACGGCATCACGCTGTGCTACCACAACCACCACGTGGACCTGGCGCAGTTCGACGGCGAGCGGATGTTCGACATCGTGCGGCGCGTGGCGCCGTCGGTGCAGTTCGAGGTCGACCTGCACTGGGTGCAGCGCGGCGGCATGGCGCCGCTGGACATGCTCAAGGAGTACTCGGGGGTGTGCAAGCTCATCCACGTGAAGGACTTCCGCGTGGTGCCGGTGCCGCAGGAGGCCGTCGACAAGATGATGTCGGGCGACCGGGCCGGGGGCTTCCAGGGCTTCCTCAACATCGCGCAGTTCGCCGAGGTCGGCCAGGGCAACATGAACTGGCCCGAACTCCTCCCCGCCGCCAAGGCGGCCGGTGCCGAGTTCTTCTTCATCGAACAGGACGACACCTACGGGCGTGACCCGTTCGACTGCATCGCGGATTCCCGGGCGTACCTGAAGTCGATCGGGTACTGAGGCCGGTCTTGGACGCGTAAAGCGCCGGTCCTCGGCGGACGAACCGCCGGTCCTCGGCAGGCGCACCGCCGGTCCTCGGCGGACGAGCAGCTCCCCAAAACCCTCCGACCACCACTACCGTGACAACATGACACGGCGCAGAGTGGTCATCATCGGATCGGGCTTCGGGGGGCTGTTCGCCGCCAAGGCGCTGCGAGGCGCGCCGGTGGACATCACGCTCATCTCCAAGACGACCCATCACCTGTTCCAGCCCCTGCTCTACCAGGTGGCCACGGGCATCCTGTCCGAGGGATCGATCGCGCCGGCGACCCGGGAGATCCTGCGCAGCCAGGACAACGTCCGGGTGCTGACCGGGCTGGTCACCGGGATCGATGCCGAGGCCGGCACGGTGGTCCACCGGCATCACGACGACGAGACCAGCACGCCGTACGACGAGCTCATCGTCGCGGCGGGGGCGGGCCAGAGCTACTTCGGCAACGACCACTTCGCGGCGTTCGCGCCCGGCATGAAGTCCATCGACGACGCGCTCGAGCTGCGGGCCCGCATCTTCGGGGCCTTCGAGGCCGCCGAGGGCACCGACGATCCCGAGGAGCGCCGCAAGCTTCTCACCTTCGTCGTCGTGGGCGCCGGCCCCACCGGCGTCGAGATGGCGGGACAGATCGCCGAGCTCGCGAACGTCACCCTCAAGGAGCAGTTCCGCTCCTTCGACCCGGCGGACGCCCGCGTGTTCCTCGTCGACGGGGCCGACCAGGTCCTGCCGCCCTTCGGGCCACGGCTCGGCGTCAAGACCCAGCGCTCCCTGGAGCGGGCGGGTGTCGAGGTGGTGCTGCAGGCGCTGGTCACCGACGTGGACGCCGATTCGGTCACGTGGAAGACGGCCGAGGGCGAGTCGACGCGGATGCCGTGCGCGACGAAGGTGTGGGCGGCCGGCGTCCGGGGCAGCGAGGTGGGCGCCTTGGTGGCCCAGGCCACGGGCGTCGAACTCGACCGAGCGGGGCGCGTCGTCGTCGACGAGTACCTGGCCGTCCCCGGACATCCGGAGATCACGGTGATCGGCGACCTGGCGGCGGTGCCGGGCGTCCCGGGCGTGGCCCAGGGCGCCATCCAGGGCGCACGCTACGTCGCGGCCCGCATCGCCGAGCGGGCTGCGGGCAGCGAGCCCGAACAACGTCCCTTCTCCTATGTCGACAAGGGGTCGATGGCGACGATCTCGAAGTTCTCCGCCGTGGTGAAGATGGGACGCCTCGAGCTCACCGGCTTCATCGCGTGGGCCGCCTGGCTGTTCCTGCACCTGCTCTACATCGCCGGCTTCAAGTCGCGGGTCACGACCCTGCTGCACTGGGCGATCAGCTTCGTCGGCACCGGACGTACCGAGCGGGTCACCACGAACCAGCAGCTGGTCGGACGCCTGGCGCTCGACCAGTTGGGACAGCGCGTGTCCGGACGCCTCTTCCGCGGCGAGCGCGACGTGCGCGGCGAGGGCCCCCGGACGACGAGCTGACCGGGCCCCCGATCAGACCTGGTCGAGGATCGCGGTGATCTGGGCGCGTACCCGGGTGACCAGCTCGTCCAGGGTCGCGGGGTCACCGACGTACTCCCCGCCCTCGTGGGCCAGCGCGACGTAGGCGCCCTTGCGCACCACGAGCTCCAGGCCGCCGCCCGGGGCGTCCACATACCCGTCGTCGGTGTTCCACTGGGACCAGCCGCCGACCGAGAAGCCGCCGTCGGCCAGGTCGGTGACGTCACGGGTCGCCTGGAGGTTGCGCCAGCCGTCCTCATCAGGGCCCTCGGTGACGCAGCCGCGCAACTGGGTGCCCAGCTCGGTCATGAACGCCTGGGCGGCAGCCTCGTCGTCGAAGACCAGCAAGCCGTTGGTGGTGGCCTGCTCGGGGCCGATGGACTCCTTGATCCGCGTCCCCGACAGGCCCTTGGTCGACTCCAGGGTCAGAACGCGGTCGGGGCAGGACGGACGCCACACGGTGGTGGCGAAGGCGCTGGTCTCGTCGGTGGCCGGCCGGTTCTCATCCGGCAGGAGGAAGCCGTCGGGCACGTGCCCCAGGTCACCCGGGATGTCGCTGGGCAACTCGGGGGTCGCCTGCGTGGTCGGCGTCGCGTCCGACCTGCGCGGCGGCGGGGTGCCGGTGGGCTGCGTCGTCACGCCGGGGTTGGCCGGCGACGGCTGCGCCGTCGGCGTGGCGGACGCCGTGGGCAACGGGCTGGCCGACGGCAGCGGGGTCGCGGACGGCTGGACGCTCGCCGAGGGCGCCGGCGCCGGGGTACCGGAGCCGGCATCACCGGTGCAGGCCGTCGTGGCCAGGACGGCCGCCGCGGCGACGGTGGCGAGGAGGGTGCGCTTCATGCCAGTGCCTTTCGTGGGCTGCTCAATCAGTCTTGCACGCGGGTCAGACACTCCGGCCGGCAGGGGCGTTCTTCGCCGTCAGGCCGGGATCGCTCTGCACGGCGTCGCCCAGCGCCTCGTCGATCGCGGCCAGCACGTCGGCGTCCAACTCCACCCCGCTCGCCCGGACGTTCTCGGCGACCTGTTCGGGACGCGAGGCCCCGATGATGGCGCCGGCCACGTTGTCGTTCTGCAGCACCCACGCCACCGCGAGCTGGGCCATCGTGATGCCGAGCCCGTCGGCGATCGGGCGCAACCGCTGGACGCGCTTGAGCACGTCATCGTCCATGAACCGGGCGATCATGGTCGCCCCGCCCTTGGAGTCGGTCGCGCGCGAGCCGGCGGGCAGCTCCTGGCCGGGCGCGTACTTGCCCGTCAGGACGCCCTGGGCCACCGGCGACCACACGATCTGGCTGATGCCCAGCTCGCGGCAGGTCGGCGCGACCTCGCCCTCGATGACCCGCCACAGCATCGAGTACTGCGGCTGGGAGGAGATGAGCTGGACGCCGAGCTCGGTGGCCAGGGCGTGCCCGGCGCGGATCTGGTCGGCGGTCCATTCGCTGACGCCGATGTAGAGCGCCTTGCCCTGCCGGACGACGTCGGCGAACGCCTGCATCGTCTCCTCCAGGGGGGTGTCATGGTCGTAGCGGTGGGCCTGGTACAGGTCGACGTAGTCGGTCTGCAGGCGCGACAGGGAGCCGTTGATCGACTCCATGATGTGCTTGCGGGACAGGCCGGTGTCGTTGGGGCCCTTGGGGCCGGTCGGCCAGTAGACCTTCGTGAAGATCTCCAGGCTCTCGCGGCGCTCGCCGGCCAGCGCCTCGCCCAGCACGCTCTCGGCGACCGTGTTGGCGTACACGTCGGCGGTGTCGAAGGTCGTGATCCCGGCCTCCAGCGCCGCGCGCACGCATGCGTGCGCGGCGTCGTTCTCCACCTGCGACCCGTGGGTCAGCCAGTTGCCGTAGATGATTTCCGAGATCTTGAGCCCGGACCTGCCGAGGTGACGAAACTTCATGCCCCCATCATCCCCGAAGCCGGGGACAATGGGCAGCGTGCGCGACGACCTGATCCCGGTGGACCTGCCCACCACCCCTGCCCTCGTCGTCGGCGGCCGCCGCTTCGACGCCGGACGCCCCGCGGTGATGGCCATCGTCAACCGCACCCGCGACTCCTTCTACGTCACCGCCGGTGCGGACGCCCTGGACACAGCCTTGGACGCCCTGGCCGACGCCGTGGCGTCCGGGGCCGACATCGTGGACGTCGGCGGGGTGCGGGCCGGGCAGCAGGGTGAATGGGTGGACGCCGCGACCGAGATCGCGCGCGTCCGGCCGTTCCTGGCCGCGGCCCGCGAACGGTTCCCCGATCTGGTCCTCAGCCTGGACACGTGGCGCTCGGAGGTGTTGGACGCCTGCGCGCACGTCCGCGTCGACCTGGTCAACGACACCTGGGCGGGGGCGGACCCGGACCTCGTTCACGGGGCGGCCGCGATCGGTGCCGGCTATGTCGTCTCCCACACCGGCGGACTGCCACCGCGCACCGATCCCGTCGACGTCTCCTACGGCGATGATCCCGACGACGTCGTCCGCTCGGTTCTCGAGGGGCTCAGGGCGGGGGCAGCCCGGGCCGTGGCGGCGGGCGTCCGACCTGATGCCGTCCTCATCGACCCGACCCTCGACTTCGGCAAGACCACCCGGCACTCCCTGCGCGTGTTGCGCGCCACCGCGGCCGTGGCCGGGCTGGGGTACCCGGTGCTGCAGGCCATCTCGCGCAAGGACTTCGTCGGCGAGACCCTCGACCTGCCCGCCGACGAGCGCCTCGAAGGTTCGCTGGCGGCCACTGCCGTGGCCGCCTGGCTGGGGGCGACGGTCTTCCGGACCCACGACGTCCGTGCCACCCGCCGCGTCCTCGACATGGTCGCCTCGATCCGCGGCGACCGCCCACCGGCCCGCGCCGTCCGCGGCGAGCCGGTCAGTCGTCGGCGTTGATCAGGTACTGGCAGGCGCGCGCCACGTGGTCGGCCATGAGGAGCCGGTCGTCGGCGTCCACCTCGATCGCGTCCAGGGCGGTGTCCATGCAGGCGGCCCACCGGGCGGCCATCGTCGGGGTCACCTTGTAGGGCATGTGGCGCATCTTGAGCATGGGCGCGCCGCGCGTACGCGAGTAAGTCACCGGCCCGCCCCAGTACTGCTCGAAGAACAACAGGAGGCGTTGCTCGGCGCCGGCCCAGTCGTCGGCGGGGTAGAGGGCCGCCAGCTCGGGGTCCTTGCGGACCTCGGTGAAGAACGTGCCGATCAGCGACCGGAACGTGGCGTGACCCCCGACGCGATCGAACAGCGTTTCCTCACGTTGGTCAGTGGTTTCAGCGATGGTCACCGTTCCAGTGTCGCCGCTGGCGTCATCGTGCACTGGGTTTTCGACGAAGTCAGGTCGGATGACGTGAGGTCCGACCAAGCCTGAGCGCCCGCGCCTATGATCGTCGGGTGACCGCCGCAACCACCGCCTCGCCTGCCGCGCGACCCCGCGCCACGAAGTCCTGGGGCGCCCGCGTCGTGGACATCGCCCTCGCCCTGATCGGGCACGTGGCCGTGGGCATCAGTTGGGTCGCGGTCGCTGCCGCCGTGATGGGCTCGCTCGATGTGGCCCGGCGCATGGTGATGAACTCCGAGTTCGCCTGGGACACCGGGCGCCTCCCCCAGCCGTGGGTGATCCCGTTGGCGCTCATCGCGGCCTGGATCAGCCACCGCTTCTTCCTGTGGGCCATGCGCCGCGCCGGCGGCGGACGCCTCGCCTGGGGTGCCCGCGTGGTCGCCTGGAGCGGCGTCTGGCTGGGCGTCCTGCTCGGCGCCTACCTGTGGACGCCCGCGCTGCTGGTCGGTGCCCAGGTCGGCCCGGCCGCCGGTCAGTCCGAGCCGTGGGGCGTTCTCGGCTGGGCCGCCCACCACGCACGGCTGGTCGTGCCCGGGCTGGTCGGCGCCTGGACGGTGCTGCTGCTCTTCTTCTCCAAGCACTCCCCGCTCGTCGTCATCGCCAAGGCCGCCTGGGGAGCACTCGCGCGGCGCCGCGCGGCTCGATCCCGCCGCCGTTCGACCCGCTCGGGGGGTTGAACCTCCTCGCCGTTCGCGCGAAGCTGACGTCAGCCGGTTGCCCGCTGTTCACCTTCGGGTGCTTGGGTGGCCACCACATGACGCGGCCCGTCATCTGCCGATGGGGGCGCAACGGATGGAGGAGCAATGGACGTACGCAAGCGCACCGGGACGGCGATCGCCGTGCTGGGGCTGGTCGCCACTGCGGGGCTCGCGGGCCCGGCCCAGGCGGCTGAGAAGACCGAGGCGATCAGCGACGGGCTGACCCAAATCAACCTGATGACCTTCAACGACTTCCACGGCCGCATCGACGGCGGCAACCTCGACGGCCAGCTGGGCCGCCAGTTCGCCTGCAGCATCGTCACGCAGCGGGCCGCACTCGGCGACGAGTCCACCCTGCTGCTGTCGGCCGGCGACAACATCGGGGCGTCCATCTTCGCCTCCTCGATCGCCCAGGACACCCCCACGCTGGAGTACCTCAACGCCCTCGGCCTGGACGCCTCGGCCGTCGGCAACCACGAGTTCGACGCCGGCTTCGCCGACCTCGACGGTCGCGTCACCGAGGCGGCGGACTTCCCGCTGCTCGGCGCGAACGTGTACGAGCGCGGCACGACCACCCCGGCGCTGCAGGAGTACTCGATCCACGAGGTCAACGGCCTGAAGGTCGGCGTCATCGGCGTCGTCACCGACGAGACGCCGTCCCTGGTCTCCCCGACGGGCGTGGCCAGCATCGACTTCGGTGACCAGGTCGAGGCCGTCAACCGCGTGGCCGCGCAGCTCAGCGACGGCAATGCCGACAACGGCGAGGCCGACGTGATCGTCGCCGCCTACCACGACGGTGCTGCCGTTGCCTCCAGCCTGGCCGATGCCCAGGAGGCCACCGAGGCCTTCAACGCGATCGCCACCCAGACCTCCGAGCAGGTCGACGTGATCCTCAACGGTCACACCCATCAGGCCTACACCTGGGACGCCCCGGCCGCCGACGGCACCCGCTCGCTGACCCAGGCCGGCAGCTACGGCGGCAACCTGGCCGTCGTGAAGCTCGGCATCGACCCCGAGACCAAGGACGTCACCGAGTACGCCTCCTCGCTGGTCGGGACCGGCGACGTCACGCCCGACTGTGAGGCCGACGCCACCTACCAGGCCGCCGACGCCATCGTCACCGACGCGATCGCCAAGGCCAAGGAGCTGGGCTCGGTGAAGGTCACCGAGATCAGCGCCGACATCACCACCGCGTTCAAGGACGCCCAGGCCACCGACGGTTTCTACACCGGCACCCAGCGGGACGACCGCCTGCGCGAGTCCTCGCTGGGCAACCTCATCGCCAACGCGTGGCTGTGGGCCATGAACGTGCCGGGTCGTTCCGGTGCCGACATCGGCATCCAGAACCCGGGCGGCATCCGCGCCGAACTGCTGCACAAGGCGTCCGGCACCGAGGGCGACGGCGTCGTCACGTTCGCCGAGGCGGCCGCGGTCAACCCGTTCGCGAACACGCTGCAGACCATCGAGGTCAGCGGCGAGCAGTTCAAGGCGGTCCTGGAGCAGCAGTGGCAGCCCGAGGGCTCCTCGCGTCCGTTCCTGAAGCTGGGCCTGTCCGACAACGTGCGCTACACCTACGACCCGGCGCGCCCGGCGGGTGACCGGATCACGTCGATCACCTACAACGGCAAGCGGATGGACCCGGCGGCGACGTTCAGGGTCGCTGCGGGTTCGTTCCTGATCGGCGGCGGCGACAACTTCACCGCACTGCAGGGCGGCAAGAACGTCACCGACTCCGGCCAGATCGACACCGACGCCTTCGTCAACTACCTGAAGAAGGACGCCACGCCCGTCGCCCCGACGTTCGGCAAGAACGGTGTGGCGGTCACGGGTCCGACCTTCATCGAGCGCGGCAAGGACATCACGCTGACCGTCGAGGGCGTCGACCTGACCAGCCTCGGCGCACCCGTGAACACCCAGTGGGTCGTGGTGGTCGACGACTTCGAGATCGGCACGGCGACCATCACGCCTGACTTCATCGAGGGCGTCCCGACCCGCCACGGCAAGGCCACGGTCACGATGAACGTCAGCCCGTTCTACATCGCCGACAACGTCCAGCTGGTCGCGAAGCCGTCCGGCACGGTCGTGACGCTGGAGCTGGCCCAGCTCCGCAAGAAGACGTTCAAGGATGTCTCCGCGGACATCGAGCACGCCAAGGAGATGACCTGGATCGGTTCGACCGGGATCGCCACCGGCTGGGAGGACGGCACCTACCGTCCGGTCACCGCGATCAACCGTGACGCGATGGCGGCCTTCCTGTACCGCCTGGCCGGATCGCCGGAGTTCACGCCGCCCGCCACGCCCACGTTCTCCGACGTCCCGGCGGACAACCTGTACTACAAGGAGATCGAGTGGCTGGCGTCCACCAAGATCACGACCGGCTGGGGCGATGGCACCTTCCAGCCGCTCGCGCCGATCAACCGTGACGCCATGGCGGCCTTCCTGTACCGCCTGGCCGGATCGCCGGAGTACAACGCTCCCGCGTCCTCGCCGTTCACGGACCTGAAGCCCGCCGACATGTTCTTCAAGGAGATCACCTGGCTGTCCTCCACGAAGATCACCACCGGCTGGCCGGACGGCACCTACCGGCCCGTCGACGCGGTCAACCGTGACGCGATGGCGGCCTTCCTGTACCGCTTCGTCGACAACCTGGGCGTGCCCAAGGTCTGACGAGCGACCGACCCGGACGCCCCGTCCCCCGTTGTGGGGGGCGGGGCGTCCGCCGTTCGCCACCGCCGAGGACCGGCGCTTGGTCTGCCGAGGACCGGCTGGTGGGATCGAATCAGAGGGTGGAGGCCAACGCGACCAGGGTCGGGGACGTGCCCGCATCGACGCGGACGTCGGCGAGATCGTCGGCGCGCGTGGGGCCGTGGTTCACGATCACCAGCGTCTTGCCCTGTTTGGCGACGTACCGCGCGAACCGCAGCCCCGACATCACCGTGAGGCTCGACCCGGCCACCAGCAGGGCGTCGGCGGCCTCGACCAGTGCGTAGGCCGCCTCGACCCGTGGCTTGGGGACGTTCTCGCCGAAGAAGACCACATCAGGTTTGAGGATTCCTCCACAGACCGAACAGGGCGGCACGACGAAGTCGTCGGGGTCGGCGATGTCGGCGTCGCCGTCGGGCCGCAGTTCGGCCGCGCCCGCCGGGATGACGCCGGTCACCTCGGGGTTGGCGGCCTCCAGCCGGGTCTGCAGGGTGGCCCGCGAGGACAGGTCACCGCAGGCGAGGCAGATCACCCGGTTGATCAGGCCGTGGAGGTCGATGACGTCCCCTGAGCCGGCCTCGGAGTGCAGCCGGTCGACGTTCTGGGTGATGACCGGGACGCCGAGCGCCGCCAGCGCCTGGTGCCCGCGGTTCGGGTGCGCTGCGCCGAACGAGCGGAACCCCATCATCGACCGGAACCAGTAACGCCGGCGCGCGTCGGCGTGGGAGATGAAGTCGCGGTACTGGATGGGATTCGTCGGCCGGCTGTCGGGCCCCCGGTAGTCGGGGATGCCCGAGTCGGTCGAGATGCCCGCCCCGGTGAGCGCGACCCAACGCCGTCCCCGCAGCGCGGACGCCACAGCCTCCACCTGCTCGGGGGTGGGTTCGGGGATCGGCACGGCGTCGAGCCTACGCGACCTGCTGCTGCGGCTCCGAGTGCGCCAAACTCATGCCGGGTGATGACTTCGTTGCGCAGAACCGCCCCCGAGCGCAACAAACTCATCCGGCGGCGTGAGTTCAGTCCGCAGAACCGGCCCCGCGCGACAGATTCATCCGGTGGCATGAGTTCGTCGCGCGAAACCGGCCCAGAACGCGACAGACCCATCCGCCGGCATGAGTTCGGTCCGCGGCACCCCCGAGCAAGTCATGGAATGATCCGGTCATGCGCGCGCTCACGAAGTTGCACCCCGGTCCGGGACTCGAACTTGTCGACCGTCCAGAGCCCGAGTGCGGGGACTGGGACGTGAAGATCCGCGTCCTGCGGGCGGGCCTGTGTGGCACGGACCTGCACCTGCAGCAGTGGGACGACTGGGCGGCCTCGATGGTCACCACACCCCAGACGATCGGGCATGAGTTCTACGGCGAGATCGTCGAGGTCGGCAAGGACGTCCAGGAGCTCCAGCCCGGTGACAAGGTGAGCGGCGAGGGACACATCGTGTGCGGCTACTGCCGCAACTGCCGGGCCGGACGCCGCCACCAGTGCATCCGCACCATCGGGCTCGGCGTGAACACCGACGGGGCGTTCGCCGACTACGTCGTCATCCCGGTCGAGAACGTCTGGAAGCACCGCGACTGGGTCGACCCCGACCTCGGGGCGATCTTCGACCCGCTCGGCAATGCGACGCACACGGCGCTGCAGTGGCCCATGGTCGGCGAGGACGTCCTCATCACCGGGGCTGGCCCGATCGGCGTCATGGCCGCGGCCATCGCCCGGCACGCCGGGGCGCGCAACATCGTGGTCACCGACTTGTCCGACTACCGCCTCGACCTGGCCCGGACCGCCGGCGCCGACCTCGTGGTCAACTCGGGCACCACCAGGCTGCGCGATGTGCAGTTGGGCCTGGGCATGAAGGAGGGCTTCGACGTCGGCCTGGAGATGTCCGGCGCGCCGCTGGCCGTCGCCGAGATGATCGACAACATGAACCACGGCGGCACGATCGCGATGCTGGGGCTTCCGGCGTCCGACTACGCCATCGACTGGGGCAAGGTCATCACCCACATGCTGACGATCAAGGGCATCTACGGCCGGGAGATGTTCGAGACCTGGTACCTGATGACGTCGATGCTCTCCACCTCCGAGCGCCTCAAGGACGCGGTTCGCTCGGTGATCACGCACCGCTTCCCGGCCGAGGAGTGGGAGGAGGCCTTCGCCACGGCGCGGTCGGGTCAGTGTGGCAAGGTGATCCTTGACTGGAGTTGAGCACGACCGGACGGGGAGAATCACCAGATGAGCACGACACGACGCAGCCTCATCGGCGCGAGCTTCCTGGGGGTGGCCGCAGCGCTCGGTGCCTGCACCGCCCAGCCGGCGCCGAGCCAGACCCCGGTGGCGCCCACTCCGACGCCGCAGCCCACCACGACCCCGACGCCGACGCCCACGCCCACGCCGGTCCCGATCGACCCGCTGCCCGCCGGTGTGGTCAACGCGCTGGTCTTCGGCACGGATTCGCGCGACCCGAAGTCGCTGACGGGCAATGCGGACGCCATCCTCGTGGCTCAGATCTCGGCCGACCGCAGCCGGCTCACGCTGGTCTCCATCGCACGTGACTCCCACGTCCCGTTCGCCGGTGGCGGCCAGGGCAAGATCAACGCGGCCTTCTCCGGCGGCGGCACCGAACGGCTGCGCGAGACGGTGAGCATGCTGCTCGGCGGCCTGCCCATCCACATGGTCGCCCAGAACAACTTCAACAACTTCATCGCGATCACGCGCTGGCTGAAGGGCATCCGGGTCAACAACAAGAACGCGACCCGCACCCGCGTGATCTCCACCGGACGCGTCGTGGAGTTCCCCCAGGGCGAGCTGTTCCTGGAGAACACCGACGCGCTGATCTACTCCCGCGAGCGCAAGACGATGCCGTTGGGCGACCTTGACCGTGCCGAGCGTCATCGCGCCCTGATCGTGGGCATGCTGCGCGGGCTCAAGGCCGTGGCGATCGAGCGTCCCGACGAGTTCGCGGTGCTGGCCGGCAATGTGATCTCCAACACGAAGGTGACCGACTTCGACGCCGCCCGCGTGGCCGACCTGGCCGATCCCCTCGTCAAGATCAACCTCGACCAGGTCAGCTCACTGCTGGTGCCCATCGAGCGGTTCGGCACCATCGGCGGCGCCTCGGTGTGCGTGGTGAACGAGGCCAAGAACGCCCAGCTCGCGGCGGCGCTGAATGCCGGCGACGTCAGCGGTTACATCGCTGAACACGGAACGGGCTACGAGCTCGGCTGATCAGCCCCGCTCGAAGCGGACGGCCAGCACGCTCCCGGCATTGAGCCGGTCCGGCACGCTGGTCGTCGGCGACCACGGGATCAGCGACGTGCCGTTGCGGACGTCGAGGGTGTCGGCCCACAACACGGACGCGTGGGTGACCTCCAAGCCGGCCGGCGGCGCCAGGTTCAGCGGCGAGGATCCCGTGGTGGCAGGGTCGTTGAAGTTCACCACCACGACGTCCAGTCCGTCGTCGTCGGTGATCGCATAGGCGTACACGCCGGTGTCGCCGGAGATCCGCACCGGCCAGAAGTCGCCCGCGCGCAGGTTCGCCACCTGCAGCAGCGCCAGGTAGTTGGCCTGCCCGCGCAGGTCCGGCGAGCGGCTGCCGAACGCGCCGGAGTCGCACAGCGGGCTCATCGGTGCGCCGCCCTCGCAGGCGTCGATCATGCCGTGGTGGTTCGCCCGCCGGACGCCCAGGGACGCGGCGTGCAGCGTGAAGTCGCTCGTCCAGAGGGCTTGGGCGTGGGTGCGCGAGGTGCCTGTTCCCCCCGAGCACGAGGTCGGGCCGGTCTCTTCCAGCCACAGAGGCAGGTCGTAGCGGTCGGCCGTGTCCAGCCCCATCCCCAGGATGAAGGCGGCGCGGTCGTGCAGCCAGGGCGAGACAATGTTGGCCACGGTCGGCTCGGCGCGCGGCTCACCGGCCCCGGTGCACGACCACAGCGGGTACCAGTGCTGGGACATCGCCACCGTTCCGGGCAGCTCCGCGTCGCCGAAGGCCCGCCACCAGGGGGCGTCGAAGGTGCCCGGGCCGACCAGGCCCACGTCCGGTGCGACGGCGTGGATGGCCTCGGCGAAGGGGCGTGCCTCGGCGATGAAGTCGGATGCCGAGTAGCCCTCCTCCCGGACCTGGAGCCGCGGCTGGGACGCCAGCGCGAACCCATTGGGTTCGTTGCCGATCGACACGCCTACCAGAGCCTCGCCGAGCGCCTCGTGGGCGTGCTTGACGTAGTCGGCGGCACGCGCCGCGTCCCCCCGTCCGAGGTTGACCACCAAGGTGACCGTCGCCCCCGTGTGGGTCGTGAACAGCGCGAGTCGCTCGAAGTCGGCGGGGGTGAGGGTGGTGTCGGCCCAGTCGGGCGCCGGCTCGCCGGTCGAGGTCCACCAGATGCGGCGGTCGACGGAGTTGCCACCGAAGCGCAACGACGGTTCGTCGAGCGCGTCCACGAGCTCGTCGAGGTACCCGTTGGCCGGGTCCCACCGTTCGTCGGCGAGATCACGGGCCTCGAACGACAGCCCGACGTTGGCACTGCCGAACGGACGATTGCCGGGCTCGGCAGCGAACGTGGCGGTGAGGGCCGGACCGGGGGCGTCCACGGCCGACTCGGGCGCGGTGAAGCGTGGTTGGGCCGCACGGAGACCGGGCGCCAGGTCCGTCAGCGTGGGCTCCGGCGTCGCAGCCGGTGCAGCCGATGTCGGTCCGGCAGGTGTGGGCGAGGGGGAGACGGGCGGCTGCTGTGGCGTGCAGGCGGCGAGCGTGACCGCGAGGGCCGCTGCTGCCACCGGCAGGATCACACGGGCACGGGTCGCTGGCACGCTGCGATGCTACCCAACGGGCAAGTAGGGTCGACCGGGGGAGGCACGGTGGACGTTGGCCGAGTTGCTGGCCTCGGGGAGGCACTTCCCGGGTCAGTGACGGAACTGGCCCTGTTCTGAGCGCCGCTCGGCGACCACGGCCGACAGCACGTCCTCGAAGGAGTGGCTCAGCGACTCCGGGGTGAGCACCTTGCGCACCCAATGGCGTCCGGACAAGGAGATGTGCAGGCGCTGCCGGTCGTGGGCCAGCTCGGTCCACAGGGTGGCGAGGGCGTCCACGTCGCCGGGCGGGACGACATCGCCCGAGCCGTGGCGGCGCACCAGGTCGGCGGACTCGCCGTCGGTGCTGGCCGTGATGTGGCGACAGGTGAGGAGCGCCTCGTACAGCTTGGAGGGCACCGTGTCGCGCATGCAGGCCCACTCCCGCAGCATCACCAGCACTGAATCCGCCCAGCGGTAGTGGTCCAGGACCTGGTAGGTCGGTACGCGCTCCACGAACTCGACGGGGGCGTCCAGCTCCTCGGCCAGCCGCTTGGTCGCCGCCCAGTGGGGGCCGGAGCCGACGATGCGCAGGGTCAGGCGTGTCCCGGCGTCACGGGCCCGGGCGGCGGCACGAACGGCCGTGGTGAGGCGTTGGGCGCGGCCCACATTGCCCATGTAGAGGACGCGCAGTTCATCGGAGGTCGATGGCACCCGCGGCAGCCCGTAGGGCCACGGCTTGGCCGAGGTGTTGCGGACCAGGGCGACCCGCGAGGCGCCCTGGTCGCGCAGCTTGGCGGCCAGGCGCTCGCTGGTGACGATGACGGCATCGGCCTCCATGCGGGCCCGGTCGATCAGGCGGCTGAGCAGGGCGACACCGGCACCGAGCACGAAGCGCTTCACGGGGTGGGTGGAGGTGGGGCCGGTGCCGTCGTCGTCCCACTCGCGCCAGTCGGCCATCAGTTCGGGCCAGGCATCACGCAGGTCCAGCACGAAGGGGACCTTGCGACGGGACGCCAGCAGGCGGCCGACGGGGATCGTCATGAGCGACGGCGCGGAGGCGACGACGACGTCGACCTCGTCGATGGCGCGCGAGCGCCAGGCTGCGCGGATGGCGGTCAGGGCGTCCGCGAGACCACGCATGATCAGGCTGTTGCCCTGGAACGCGGGCCGGACGGGGTGGAAACGGACGCCCGCCGGCGGCGGATCGGCCGCGAAGGCATGACGCAGGTTGCCGAGCTGGCGATTGGCGGAGAGGAAGGCCAAGACGTCCACGGTGTGGTTGCGCTCAGCCAGGTGAACGGTCAGCCACGCCCACCGGGAGGAAAAGGTCGAGCGTCGGGGCGGGAAGTACTGCGCCACGACCAGCACTCGCATGGTGTCAGGCCCCCCCGTCGACACATGGATATCCCACGAGCGTAGAGCACGCGGGCCCCTCCGTGCTGCTTCAGTGATCCCATCGTGATCACGGCAGGATCGGTGCGGGCTCCCCTGGGGTGGGCGGTACGACCCCGGGGGTCGGCATCGGATCAGGCAGTCCGCCCCCGGGCGGAGGCCCGGCTGACGGCTCCGGATCGGGCAGAGGCTGGGGCACCGGGTTGGTCGCTGGCGGTGGGTCGCTGGACGGCGGTGGGTCATTCACGGGCGGCGGATCGCTCGTCGGCGGGGGGTCA
>JAUNSA010000054.1 GCA_030539405.1 Propionibacteriaceae bacterium | reverse complement strand
GCCAAGGACGAGATGTTCGTCCACACCGACGTCGACCCGGCCCGCTGGCACGTCGTCGAGGCCGAGGACAAGAAGAAGGCGCGGATCAACATGATCTCCCACCTGCTGGCGTCCATCCCGTACGTGCACGTCGACCGGCCTGAGATCGTCTTCCCCGACCGTCCCAAGAGCACCGGCTACCGGCGCACGGCCAAATCACTGCAGCGCATCGTCCCCGACGTCGCCTCGCGCCTGGCCGATGATGACCACGAGGGCCTCTACAGCGACCCCGAGGACGCCTGAGCTCCACTCCCGCGCACGACTACTCCTCGAACGGCGTCGGATCGCCGGCGCCGACGCGCGCGATGCCGACCTGGTCGTCGGTGAAGTCCACCACCGTGGTGGGTCCGAGGCCGACGTCGCCGGAATCCAGCACGGCGTCCACGGCGTGCTCCAGCTCCTCGGCGATGGTCCACCCATCGGTGGGGGGTTCGTCGGTGCCGGGCAGGATCAGCGTCGTCGACATCAGCGGCTCGCCCAGCGCGTCCAGCAACGCCTGGGCGGTCACATGATCGGGGATGCGGACGCCGACGGTCTTCTTCTTGTCGTGCAGCATCGCCTTGGGCGCCAGCCGGGTCGCCTTCAGGATGAACGTGTAGGGCCCCGGCGTGGCCGCCTTGATCGCCCGGAACTGGTCGTTGGCCATCTCCACGTACTGCCCCATCTGGGAGAACGTCGAGCACACCAGCGTGAAGTGGTGGTGGCGCGGTAGGTCGCGGATCGTCCGCATCCGCGCCAGCCCGTCGGCGTTGCCCATCAGGCACCCCAGCGCGAACCCCGAGTCGGTCGGGTACACGACCAGACCCCCGCCACGCAGGATCTCCACCACCTGGTTCAGCGACCGGGGCTGCGGGTTGGCAGGGTGCACGTCGAAGTAGCGGGCCATGCGCCCAGCCTAGGCCAGCAAGCCCCGCGCGCAGGTGCGACAATCGCCCCATGCCCCTGTTGAGTCTCTCCGAAGCAGACCTCCGCACCCGCACGTCGCTGAAGTGGCAGACGTTCGAACCCGACGTCCTGCCGCTGTGGGTGGCCGAGATGGATGTGCAGCACCATCCGGCCGTCGTCAACGCCGTTGTGGACGCCATGCGCGGCGGCGACACCGGCTACCCGTGCGGGACGCGGTACGCCGAGGCCTACGCCACCATGGCGTCGGACCGGTGGGGCTGGCGTCCCGAACCCGACCAACTGCGCCGTTCGGGTGATGTGATGAACGCCATCCTCGCCCTGCTGATGGGCAACACCGCCCCCGGCGACCACGTGGTCATCAACCCGCCGGTCTATCCCCCGTTCTGGCAGGTCATCGAGGGCTACGGCCGCCACATCACCCAGGTGCCACTCACCGCGTCCGGACGCCTCGACCTGGCCGCCCTCGAGGCGGCCTTCACCGGGCCGGACGCCCCCACCGCCTACCTGTTGTGCTCACCGCACAACCCCAATGGGACGATCCACACCGCCGAGGAGCTGGCGGCGGTCGCGACGCTGTGCGCCACGCACTCGGTGTTGTTGATCGTGGACGAGATCCACGCCGTGCTGGTCGACCCGGGAGCCGGGTTCGTGCCGGTCCTGTCGCTGCCCGAGGCCCAAGCGGCGGTGGTCGCGTTCTCGGCGGGCAAGGGCTGGAACCTCGCCGCGTTCAAGGCGGGCCTGTTCATCCGGGGAACGGACGCCCAGGCCGCCTTCGACCGGCTGCCGCCGTTGGCCAACCAGTCCACCAGCCAGATGGGCACGCTGGCGCACACCGCGGCGCTGGTGCACGCCCAGGGCTGGGTCGATGACGTGATGGTGGAGGTCGCGGCGAACAAGCGCCTGCTGGCCGACCTGCTCGCCGAGCACCTGCCGGGCGTCCGCTACACCCCGGCCCCGGGGACGTACCTCGCGTGGCTCGACTGCACCGCCTTGGGCCTGGCGCGACCGCGCGACCACTTCCTGCAGCACGGGCGGGTGGCCCTCAACGCCGGGGCGGACTTCGGTGCCGACTTCGGCCAGTTCGCCCGGATGAACCTGGCCACCTCGCCGGCGATCATCACCGAGGCGGTCCGGCGGATGGCGGCCAGCTTGGGCTGACCTCCCGGTCGGGCCTAGCTGTACCTAACCGCGCAGCTCAGCCGCGGCCTCCCCGGAGGCGGTCAGGGTCGTGATCCCGACCAGGCTGAGGAACGTCGTCGGGGCCTGCGCGGTCACCCGCACGTGGATCCGACCATCGACGACGCTTACGGAGCCGCCCACACCGCGGTCGGCCAGCGCCGCGTGCGCGGCCGCCTGGGCGGCGCCCACATCGAGGGGCAGACCGGACGCCCTCCGCTGCGCCGTCGCGTCTGCCGCAGCACGCGCGGCGTGGGACGCCACGGTGGTGGCCTGGGCGCGCGCGGCGGACTGGGCGCCGCCGTCCACGACGAGCCCGGCGACGCCCAGCAGCGCGACCAGGACGACGGCCACCAGCGACGACAGGGACTGGCCCCGTTCGTCGGGGCGGGTACGGGCAGGCTGGACGAGGGTGTGCATGCGGTGCTCCTGGGGGTGTGGGGCACCTCCCATCCTGCCACGAAAGCCCGCACCATCGGGTGCGGGCTCTCGTGGGTGGAGCGTCAGTGCGCCTCAGTGTGGCGCGGGCGTCCGGCTCAGTGCTCGGCCGGCGGGGCCGCGACGGGGGCGTCCTGACCGATCTCATCCAGCATCGAGCGGTACCACTCGAGCGAGATGTCGAACGGCTTGCCGCCGGCGATGCGGGCGAACTCGATGGGACGCAGCTCGTCGCCACGCTCCTCGTCGTGCCCGATCACGCCGGGCTCGTCGCGCAACGCGGCATCGACGGCCAGCTGACACATGGAGCCGATCAGCTCGAGGTCGTAGTCGTTCGAGGCGGCCGAGCGGCTGTAGTAGCCCGACTTCTGGACCAGCGTCTTCTCCGCACCCAGGCGCGCGGCGAACTGCTTGCCGAACCAGGCGCCGGGGTTCACCTTGTCCAGGCGGATGTGGCCGAAGGCGTCGCGGGCGACCTCTTCGCCGGCGGCCTCCATCTCGGCGACGATGCTCTCCACGCCGGCGCCCTCGCTGATGAACAGGTTGACGCAGCCGACCTCGTCCATCACGGCCTTCAGACGCGTGGCCTCTGCCTGCAGGTCGATGACGGCCTCGGGCACGTAGACGCCGTGGACATCCCAGGCACGGCGGTCGAGACCGATCTCGGGCAGCCAGGTCTGCTCATCGAGCCACGCGCGGTACTTGCGCGCGGTGGCGGCGGTCAGCCAGCCGCAGTTACGGCCCATGACCTCGTGGACGATCAGCATGCGCGGGCTGGCGTTGTGCTCGGCCAGGACGTTGCGCGCGTAGCGGGCGCCCATCTCGGCGGCGGTGTCGGCGCCCAAGCTCTGGCGGATCGGGATCACGTCGTTGTCGATGGTCTTCGGCAGGCCGACGACCGTGAGCTCGTAGTCGTGCTCGTGCAGGTAGTGCGCCAGATCGGCGGCGGTGGTGTTGGTGTCGTCACCGCCGATGGTGTGCAGGATCGTCACGCCGTCAGCCACGAGGCGGTCGGCGGCGAACTGCAGCGGATCGACGCCCTCGGCGACCAGGCCGCGCTTGACCAGGTCCTTGGCGTTGGTGAGCTTGACGCGGCTGTTGCCGATCGGCGAGCCACCGAACTCCTTGAGCACCGCCGCGTTCTGGCGCACCGCGTCCGTCACCGTGAGGTAGTCGCCGGTCAGCAGGCCGGCATAGCCGCTGCGGTAGGCGATGATCTCGATCTCGGGCGCCACCTGGGTGTAGCGCTCGATCAGCCCACCGATGGCGGTGGACAGGCAGGGGGCGAAACCCCCGGCGGTGAGCAGGGCGACCTTCTTCGTCATGGGAACCTCTCGGATCGGATGCAACTCAACACCCCCACCTTATGGGGTGGACGGCCCGGCCGGTCCTCGGCAACCAAACCGCCGGTCCTCGGCGGTCAGCGGTTGCGCAGGCCGCTCAGGACGGCGGCCACCAGCGCGGCGAGGCCGGCGAGCGCGCCGCCGAAGACGGCGCCCAGCCCCATGCCCACGCGGGCCGACTGGACGGCCACAGCAGCCGGGACGCGCTCGGACTCCTCGCGCAAACGCGCAGCCTCGAGTTCGGCGGCGACCTTCTTGGTGGCGTAGTCGCTCGGCTCGGCGGCGGTCACGTCGGCCAGGGTGACGTCGGGGCCGATGAAGTCCGGGTGCGTGCCGACCCAGGCGGCCACCATCAGGATGAGGGTGGCGAAGAGGTTGAAGTACAACATCACGACGATCACGCTGCCGAACACGGCGGCGGCCGCGTTGCCCGAGAACACCCCGACCAGCGTGCCGGTCAGGTACTGCAGCGCGGCCATGCCCACCGCACCGATGATGGCGCCCTGCACCATCACCTTGCCGGGGACCTTGCGCTCGGGGAAGACCTTCAGCAGGAACAGGAACAGCAGGAAGCCGGCCAGCAGCGTGCCGACGATCGGGACCAAGCCGAGCAGCAGACCACCGCCGGGGACCTGGTCCAGACCGAGGGCCGAACCGACGACGTCGCGCGCGGCGGTCGCCACGGTGGTCATGGCCAGCGACAACCCGACCAGCAGGAACAGCGCCAACAAGATGGCCAGGTTCTTCAGGGTCTGGACGACGATGTTGGCCTTGTTCTCGCCCATGTCGAAGTCGGGGCGCAGCATCGCGCGCACCGCGGAGCGGATGTTGTTGACCCAGTTCGCGCCGGCCCAGGCCGCCGACAGCAGGCCGATGATGCCGACGCCCTGCCAACTGTTGAACGCCTGGTCGACCACGGCGTTCAACTGCTCACCCAGGTCGCCCTGGCCGGAGACCGCGTCGGTGATCCACTGCTTGACCTGGTCGAGCAGGTCGGGCAGGAAGACGGTCAGGGTGAGGCCGAGCGCGGCGAACGCGACCATCAGCACCGGCACGATCGCCAGCACCGAGAAGTAGGTGATGGCCGCCGCGAACTGCCCACCGAGGCGTTCGCCGAAACGTCCCACCGCCTCCAGAATGTGCGCCACCCAGGGCTTGGACTTCAGGTTCTCGATGAACTCGGCCATGCGTCCAACCTAGCGAAGGGGCCGGACCGCGTGCATCCCGACAACGCGGCGGCAAGCCCGATCAGGACTCGTAGGCCTCCATCGGCGGGCAGGAACACACCAGGTTCCGGTCGCCCCAGGCCTGCTCGATGCGGGCCACGGCCGGCCAGTACTTGTCGCGCGCCCCGGTCGAAACCGCACCCAGGTCCTGCCCGGCCGGGAAGCCGGCGGCGCTGCGCGGGTAGGGGTGCTCCCAGGTGTCGGCGGCCACCTCCGACAGGGTGTGCGGCGCGTTCACCAGCGGGTTGTCCTCGGCGGGCCATTCGCCGGCCTTCACGCGGGCGGCCTCGTCGGCGATGGCGTGCATGGCCTCGACGAAGCGGTCGAGTTCGGCCTTCGACTCGGACTCGGTGGGCTCCACCATGAGGGTCCCGGCGACCGGGAAGCTCATGGTCGGGGCGTGGAAGCCGTAGTCGATCAGGCGCTTGGCCACGTCGTCGACGGTGATGCCGGTCTGCTTGGTCAGCGGCCGCAGGTCGACGATGCACTCGTGGGCGACCCAGCCGCCCTGGCCGGTGTACAGGATCGGGAACCGCTCGGCGATCCGCTGGGCCAGGTAGTTGGCCGACAGCACGGCCACCTGGGAGGCCAGGCGCAGGTCGGGACCCATCAGGGCGATGAAGCCGTAGGTGATCGGCAGGACGCCGGCCGACCCGAAGGGTGCCGCCGAGACGGGCCCGTACGAGGTGACCGGACCGGCCTCGGTGACCACCGGGTGGTTGGGCAGGTAGGGGGCCAGGTGCTCGCGGACGGCGACCGGGCCGACACCGGGCCCTCCCCCGCCGTGCGGGATCGCGAACGTCTTGTGCAGGTTCAGGTGCGACACGTCGGCACCGAACCGGCCCGGCTGGGCCAGCCCCATCAGCGCGTTCAGGTTGGCCCCGTCGACGTAGACCTGGCCACCGGCCTCGTGCACCTTCGCGCACAGCTCGCTGACGCGGGACTCGTACACGCCGTGCGTGGACGGGTAGGTGATCATGATCACGGCGAGCTTCTCGGCGTGCTGGGCGATCTTCGCCTCCAGGTCGGCGAAGTCGATCGACCCGTCCTCGGCGGTCTTGACCACCACGACGTCCATGCCCGCCATGGCCGCGGACGCCGCATTGGTGCCGTGCGCCGAGGCCGGGATCAGGCACACCGTGCGGTGCTCGTCACCGTTGGCGCGGTGGTAGGAGCGCACCGCCATCAGACCGGCGAACTCGCCCTGGCTCCCCGCGTTGGGCTGCAACGACACCCGGTCATAGCCGGTGACGGCGACCAACTGGGCCTCGACAGCGGCGACGAGCTCGGCAAAACCTTCGGCGTCCTCGTCGGGGACGAACGGGTGCAGGTTCGCGAAGCCCGGGTAGCTGATCGGCTCCATCGAGGCGGCCGGGTTGAGCTTCATGGTGCACGACCCGAGCGGGATCATCCCGCGGTCGAGCGCGAAGTCCCGGTCGGCGAGCCCGCGCAGGTAGCGCAGCATCTCGGTCTCGGAGCGGTAGGAGTGGAACACCGGGTGGCCCAGGTAGTCCACCTCGCGTTCGGGCTGGCCGAGCGAGCCGTGCTCGGCCTGGGTGAGCGTCGCACCGAGCACGGACGCCACGGCCGCGAGTTCGGCCTCGGTGACGTCCTCACCGATGGAGATGCCCACCAGGTCCTCGTCCTCGCGCCACAGGTGCACCCCGGCGGCCCGCGCCGCCGCGATGACGGCGTCGGCGGTGTCGGGCACCCGGACCGTGAGCGTGTCGAAGAACGTGTCGCTGACCAGCTCGCCGTCGGCGGCGACGATGGCGGCGGCGAGCCGGCGCGCCTTGCGGGCGACGTCGGTGGCGATGCCGCGCAGGCCCTCCGGTCCGTGGTAGATCGCGTAGGCGGCGGCCGTGACGGCCAGCAGCACCTGGGCGGTGCAGATGTTCGAGGTAGCCTTCTCGCGGCGGATGTGCTGCTCGCGCGTCTGCAGCGCGAGCCGCAGCGCGGGCGTCCCGTGCCGGTCCTTGGACAGGCCGACCAGACGGCCGGGCAGCTGGCGCTCCATGCCGGAGCCGACCGCGATGTAGCCCGCGTGCGGGCCGCCGTAGAACAGCGGGACGCCGAAGCGCTGGGTGGTGCCCACCGCGATGTCGGCGCCCCACGACGCCGGCGCGGGCAGCAGCGTGAGCGCCAGCAGGTCCGCCGCGGCGATGACGAGGGCGTTGTTGTCGTGGGCCTTGGCCGCGATGGTGGTCAGCTCGTCCAGGCTGCGCACCGAACCGTCCGCGGCCGGGGTCTGCACGACGACCGCGAAGGCGTCGTGGCGTTGCAGGCCGGCCACCAGGTCGGCGGTGACGACGACCTCGATGTCGAGGGCGAGCGCGCGCGTCCGGACCACGGCCAGCGACTGGGGCAGCACGCCGGCGTCCACGAGCACGACCGACCCCTTGCGCTGCTGGCGCCGGGCCACGCCCACGGCCTCGGCGACCGCGGTGGCCTCGTCCAGCAGGGACGCCCCGGCCGACGGCAGCCCGGTCAAGTCGGCGACCATGGTCTGGAAGGTGAGCAGCATCTCGAGCCGGCCCTGGCTGATCTCGGGCTGGTAGGGCGTGTAGGCGGTGTACCAGGCCGGGTTCTCCAGGATCGTCCGCCGGATGACCGGCGGGGTGACCGTCCCGTGGTAGCCCTGCCCGATCATGGAGCGCAACGGGTTGTTGCGGCTCGCCATGCGCGCCAGGTCGGCCTGCACCTCGGCCTCACTGAGCGCCGGCGGCAGGTCGATGGGCTCTTCTTGGCGGATGTCGGCGGGGACGGCCGCCTGGGTCAGCGCGTCGAGGGAGTCGGCCCCCACGGCCTCGAGCATCGCGGTACGGTCGGCCTCGGCGGGTCCGATGTGACGGATCAGGAAGGGTTCCATGGCGCAGGCTCAGCCCGCGTTGCGGGCGGCGCGGCGGGCCGCCAGTTCGTCGGTGGCCACCGGCTCGGACGCCGCGGCTTCGGCCCGCTCGGTGGGCAGGGAGGCCAGGCTCCCCTCCAAGTCGTGCCAGACCCGGCCGAGCGCGATCGCGAAGATGCCTTGGCCGCCGTGGACGAGGTCGATGATCTCGGAGTCGGAGATGGCCTCGTACACCGAGACGCCGTCGCTCATGAGCGTGACGGTCGACAGGTCCTCCACCCCGCGGGCGCGCAGGTGGTCGATCGCGATGCGGATCTGCTGCAGGGAGATGCCGGCATCCAGCAGGCGCTTGACGACCTTGAGCATCAAGATGTCGCGGAACGAGTACAGCCGCTGGGTGCCCGACCCACCGGCCGCGCGCACCTCGGGGACGACCAGACCCGTGCGGGCCCAGTAGTCGAGCTGGCGGTAGGTGATGCCGGCCGCGCTGCAGGCGGTGGGCCCGCGGAAGCCGATGTCCTCGGGCAGCGGTGAGAAGTCACCTTCGAAGAGCACGTCCTGGAGCCCTGCCGTGGGCCTGGGTGCCTTCGCCTCCGGTGCGTTCACCGTGCCTCCTCGCGTCGCGTCGTCCTACCAGTATGACCGTAGCGGGCCGTCGCCGCCCACCGTTCCGACACGCCGCAGGGGTGTGTCGGGCGCCTCACGGGCGCGCTCAACCCTCGAGCGCCACCTCAGGGTTGCTGCGGCGAAGGGCCGAAGTCCTCGGGGTTGATGCTGTCCAGGAACGCCCGGAACTCGTCCATCTGCGCGTCCCCGATCGGTTGGTTCGGGGCGTGGTCATCGTCGGCGGACGCCGGCCGGGGGGCGACGCCGTGGCCCACGGAGGCCTCGTCCATCACCTGCTCGGTGACCAGGATGCTCGCGCCGCAGCGCAGGGCCAGCGCCACGGCGTCCGAGACCCGCGCCGTGACCGAGAGGCCGGCCACCATGATCGCGGCCGTGAAGATGCCCTCGTCCACGTCGACGATGTGCACCTCCTCCACCGTGGCGTCCAGCACCCCGAGCGTCTCGACCATCAGGTCGTGGGTGCCGGGGTGCACCTCGTCGCTGTCTTCGTGGGCCGACAGGATCGCGTTGCCGCCGGCCGCGGTGATCCACACCGGCAGGATCCGGGTGCCGTGCTCCTCGCGCAGCAGCAGCACGGGCGTGTCGGCCACCGCGGTGACGCGCACTTCGCTGAAGACCAGTCGGATCCCCATGTCACGACCTGATCGAGGTGCGCAGGAGCGCGGCGTGGGCGTACAGGACCAACTGCATGACCTCCGCGGACGCCTTCCGGCTCGGGGTGCGACGGCGCGCGTTCGACTGGACCGCCTGGTCGACCAGGGCGGCCTCGCGCTCGGCCACCTGCTTGATCGCACGCAGGTGCCGGGCGTCCATACCGTAGGCGGCGAGCTTGCGGGCCACCACGGCCACGGTGAGCGCATCGCGTCCGTAATGGATCGTGCCGCGGCGGGGCACGATCAGCCGGTGCTCCTCCAACTGGCTGAGCACCGCCTCGGTGAGCCCCGACAGTTGCAGCAGTTCCTTGCGCGTCAGGTGCAGGGGGCGCTTGCCGGGCACCGCGCGGGGGGACGCCAGCGCCTCGGCCAGGGGCTGGACCGGCACCGGCGCGACGGGTGGGGCCGCTCGCGCGGCGGGGTTGGACGCCGTGGGCTGGGCCGGGGCGTCCTCGCCGGCGTCCATCGCGTCCAGGTTCTCCCGGATCACCTTCAGCGGCAGGTACTGGTTCTTCTGCACGTCGAGGACATAGCGCAGGCGCTCGATGTCATCGGCGGAGTAGCGCCGGTAGCCCGAGGGGGCGCGCTCGGGCGAGACCAGACCCTCGGCCTCGAGGAACCTGATCTTGCTGACCGTGATGTCCGGGAAGTCCTCCTTGAGGATCTTCAGGACCTGCCCGATGGGCTTCGTCCCCGGAGGCATCTAGCCTCGCCCGGGGCGCGCCACCATGTAGACGAGACGGAACTTGCCGATCTGGACCTCATCGCCGCTGCGGAGCGCCACCTCGCCGTCGATGAGGGTCCGATTCACATAGGTGCCATTCAGACTGTTCAGGTCGGCCACCCACGTGTGCCCACCGCGTTCGGTGAACCGGGCGTGGTGGCGCGACACGGTCACGTCGTCGAGGAAGATGTCGGACTGGGGGTGACGCCCCACCGTCACCGTCTCCTGGTCGAGGATGTAGGTCGCGCCCACGTTCGGGCCGCGCACGACGGCCAGCGCGGACGCGCCCGGGGGTACGTCCTTGAGCACCGGGAGCGACGGGTCCGTCGACTCCAACGAGCCTTCCGCACCGGACGCCACGGGGATGACCCGGGTGGTGTCGCCAGTGTTCGTCCGCAGCGCGGCGCCGCAGTTGGAGCAGAAGTTGACGCCGTCGGCGATCTGCTGTCCACACTCAGGGCACGTGAACATGGAACTCCTTCTTGGGCTGGCCGGCCCTCCACCCCGTCGGACCCCGACGGGGACCTCACCTTACTCGCCCGCGACCTCGGCGTAGGCGTCCGAATCCAGCAGCTCGTCCAACTCGGACGCGTCGGAGAGCTCGACCTCGAACAACCAGCCGTCGCCGTAGGGATCCGAGTTGACCAGGTCGGGGGTGTCGCCCAACTGCTCGTTGACGGCGGTGATCACGCCCGAGAGCGGCGCGTAGACGTCGGAGACACTCTTGGTGGACTCGACCTCGGCGCACGCGTCATCGGTGGCCACCTCCTCGCCGACCTGGGGCAGCGACACGTAGACGACGTCGCCGAGCGCCTCGGCCGCATAGCTGGTGATGCCGACACGAACCGTGGAACCGTTCCCGCCGCGCACCCACTCATGCTTGTCGGTGTAGCGCAGATCCTCAGGAAACATCGTTTCTCCTCCTCAGGCGCCCCCTGTGGGGCGGCCGTCCTTCGTTCGGTGTCAGCCTAGTGGAGATGGCCCTCCCACGGGGGCCCGGCGATCAGGCAGGTCGGGCGAATCGTGGGGGCTCCGGCGTCACGACCGAGTCGATGCGCAACTCCTCGACCTCCTCGACCCGGGCCGTGCCGCCGACGCGTTCGCCCTCGATGGTGCTGACCAGTCCCCCGCGGAACCGCGTGGCCTCGGCCAGGGTGCCCGGCACGCCGATGGCCTCGATGACGATCGTCGACCCCAGGGTCGTCCCGTCGACCACCAGGCCCTCATCGGTCTTGGCGACCCAGGTCGAGGTGACCAGGCGGAGCCGGTCGTCGATCTCCATCACCTCGGCGCCGGCGTCGCGCAGCTCCTCCAGCGCGTTCAGCAGGATCTCGGGGGTGAGCTGGCCCTGCCGGTCGGTGATCGTGACCCGGATGCCGGGGCCGGTGGCCGGCGCCGTGCCGCCCAGCAGCTCCAGGGCCTCCAGGCGCGCCAAGGCCTGCTCGCGGGCCACCGCGCTGGCGTCCGCCCCGGACTGGAGTTGGGCCCGGGTCCGCTCCAGCTCGGACACCTCGGACTGCAACCGGCGCGACTCGGCGGTCACGTCGTCCAGCATCGCGACGAGTTCGTCCTGCCGCAGGGTGGTGTAGCGCTCGTCGTCGCCGCCGGCCAACTGGAGGGTCACGCCGAAACCCAGCAGCAGGAGGATGACGCCCACCACCACCTGGCCGCGAGAGGGACGCGTGAGGTCGCGTCCCATCCGCCGCCACACGGACGCCTCGTCCTGCGGCGGTGCCCCGGTGTGGGACCGCGCCGGCTCAGGCATGGAACAGCTTCCGTCGGATGTGGGCCACGTTGGTGAAGATGCGGATGCCGAGCACGACCACGACCGCGGTGGAGAGCTGGGTGCCGACCCCGATGAGGTCGCCCACCCACACGATCAGGGCCGCGATCAGCACGTTGGAGATGAAGGAGACGACGAAGACCTTGTCGTCGAAGACCGCATCCAGGTAGGCGCGGAACCCGCCGAACACGGCGTCCAGCGCGGCCACGATGGCGATCGGCAGGTAGGGCTGGAGCTGGGGCGGCAGGGAGGGCTGCAGGAACAGGCCCAGGGCGATGCCGAGCACCAGTCCGATGATCGCGTACACCGTCTCCTCCTCAGTTCGCCTTGCGGGCCTGGTCCACGTCCAGCCCGGGGTCGGCCAGCATGGACAGGTCGTTGACCCGCGTGATGCTCCAGACCACACCGTAGTGCTGTGTCAGCCCCTCGACCCAGTGGCCACCCTCCGAACCGGGGAATCCGCCGTCCAGGGCGTCGGCGTCCCCGATGGCCTCGATCACGTAGGGACGCACCAGCGAGCGGTAGTCGACCGTGATCGCGTCACCGGCATTGCGGATGGCGGTGCGCACCGACAGGCGGCGGCCGTTGATGGAGACGGCCTCGGCGCCCAGTGCCCGCAGGCTGTTGACCACCATGCGCAGGTCGGCGTCCACCACTTGGCTGCCCTGCACCGACGTGTCGGCCCCGTCGTCCAGCGTCACGCGGACGCCCGGACCCACGACCCGGGCCGTCCCCACCGCCATGCCGAGGGCGTCGCCGAGGGCTTGCTCGTCGGCGGTCAGCGCGCCGGCGGACAGGCCCAGGGCGCTGACCTCGTCGTTGAGGACGACGACCCGGGAGCGCAGCGCGTCGATGTCGGACTCGGTGGTCGAGATGCGTTCGATCAGGTGGGCGCGTTCCTGGGCCACGGCCGGGGCCGCCCGCAACTGGTGGCCCAGCGCCACGCCGAGGAACAGGCCGACCAGGACCAGCGCCACCAGCACCCACCCGCGCTGCTTGCGCAGCACCCCACGGCGTCCGCGCTCCTCGGCGGCCGCCTCGTAGGAGGGGTCCAGTGCGGTGGCGCGCAGTCCGTTGAGCAGGTCCATCGAGGCGTCCGGACGCCGTGGGGCGTCCGTCTGCTGGGTGGGGGCCGTCACGGTCAGGACTCCCGGCCCCACTGCTCGACCAGCAGCGCGCGGGCGTCCTCGAGCAGCTGCGGCAGCGCGCGCGTCTGGCCGATGACGGGCATGAAGTTGGCATCGCCACGCCAGCGGGGCACCACGTGCTGGTGCAGGTGCGCGGCGATGCCGGCACCGGCGACGGCCCCCTGGTTCATGCCGATGTTGTACCCGTGCGGGTGCGAGACAGCCTCCAGCACGCGCACCGCCTGCTGGGTCAGCGCGGCGAACTCGGCGGTCTCCTGCTCGGTGAGGTCGGTGTAGTGCGAGACGTGCCGGTAGGGGCACACCAGGACGTGGCCGGGGCTGTACGGGTACAGGTTCATCACGACGTAGCAGGTCTGGCCGCGGTGCACGATCAGCCCCTCGGCGTCGTCGCGGCCCGGTGCCCGGCAGAACGGGCAGGACGCCTCGCCGGGGTCGGTGGGCTTGTTCTCCCCGCCGATGTAGACCATGCGGTGGGGTGTCCAGAGCCGCTGGAAGGCGTCCGGGACGCCCGCCAGGCCGTCGGCGTCCTCGGCGTCCGTCACGGCGCCTCGCCCTCGGCGGCATCGTCGGCGGCGGTCGGGCTGTCGTTGCGGCGGCTCTCGATCCACGCGACGATCCCCGCGACGGCGTCCGCCACCGGGACCTGGTTGCGCTGGCTGCCGTCACGGAAGCGGAACGACACAGCGCCGGCCTCGGCGTCCTCCCCGCCGGCGATCAGGACGAACGGCGCCTTCTCCTTGGCCGCGTTGCGGATCTTCTTGCCGAAGCGGTCGTGGCTGTCGTCGAACTCGACCCGGACGCCGGCGTCCCGCAACTGCTGCACGACCGCGCCCAAGTAGTCGTTGAACGCCTCGGCGACGGGGACGGCGATCACCTGCACCGGCGACAGCCAGGCCGGGAACGCGCCGGCATAGTGCTCGATGAGGACGCCCATGAACCGCTCGATCGACCCGAACTTCGCCGAGTGGATCATGACGGGGCGCTGCCGGGTGCCGTCGGAGGCGACGTACTCCAGCCCGAAGCGCTCGGGCTGGTTGAAGTCGTACTGGATGGTCGACATCTGCCAGGTGCGGCCGATCGCGTCACGCGCCTGGATCGAGATCTTCGGGCCGTAGTAGGCCGCGCCGCCCGGGTCGGGGACGACCGGGAGGCCCGACTCGTGGGCGATGCCCTCCAGGATGGCGGTCGCCTCGCTCCACTGCTCGTCCGAACCGATGAACTTGTCCTTCTTCTTGCCGTCCTCGTCGCGCGTGGAGACCTCCAGGGCGACGTCGGTGAGGCCGAAGTCGTTCAGCAGGCCGAGGATGAACCTCAGCAGGTGACGGACCTCATCGGGGGCCTGTTCCTTGGCGCAGTAGGAGTGCGAGTCGTCCTGGGTGATGGAGCGGACGCGCGTGAGGCCTTGGACGACCCCGGACTTCTCGTCGCGGTACACCGTCCCGAACTCGAAGAAGCGCAACGGCAGGTCACGGTAGGAGCGGCCGCGCGCGTCAAAGATCAGGTTGTGCATCGGGCAGTTCATCGCCTTGAGGCGGTAGGCCTGCCCACCCTTGACCACATTGCCCTGCTCGTCGCGCTCGGCGTCCTCCAACAGCGGCGGGAACATGCCGTCGGCGTAGTACGGCAGGTGACCCGAGGTGTAGAACAGGTCCTCCTTGGCGATGTGCGGGGTGCCGACGTAGTCGAAGCCGTTGTCGATGTGGGCCTGGCGGACGTAGTCCTCCATCGCGCGCTTGATAATGCCCCCGCGCGGGTGGAACAGCGGCAGGCCGGAGCCGACGAGCTCGTGGAAGCTGAACAGGTCCAGCTCGGTACCGAGCTTGCGGTGGTCGCGCTTGGCGGCCTCCTCCAGCCGGTGCTTGTAGGCGGCGAGGTCCTCCTTGGTGGCCCACGCCGTGCCGTAGAGGCGCTGCAACTGGGCGTTGGCCTGGTCGCCGCGCCAGTAGGCGGCGGCCGTGCGGGTCAGGGCCCAGCCGTTGCCGAGGTAGCCGGTGTGCGGGACGTGCGGGCCGCGGCACAGGTCCTTCCAGGCCACCGTGCCGTCGCGCTTGACGTTGTCGTAGATCGTGAGCTCGCCGGCGCCGACCTCGACCGAGGCACCCTCGGCGTCGCCGCTGTTGCCCTTCAGGCCGATCAGCTCGACCTTGAACGGCTCGTCGGCCAGCTCGACGCGGGCCTCCTCATCGCCCACGACACGGCGGACGAAGCGCTGCCGCTCCTTGACGATGCGGCCCATGTCCTTCTCGAGGATCTTGAGGTCCTCGGGCGTCAGCGGGTCGGTGAGGAAGTCGTAGTAGAAGCCGTCGACCACGGGCGGGCCGATGCCCAGCTTGGCGTCGGCGCGCAGGTTCTGGACGGCCTGGGCGGCCACGTGCGCGGCCGAGTGGCGCAGGATGTAGAGCCCCTCGGGCTCGCTGTTGAGCACCGGTTCGACCTCGGCACCCTCGGGCAGCTCGCGATGCAGGTCGAGGACCTCGCCGTCGATGCGCATGGCCACCACGGTGCGGTCGTCGCCGAACACGTCGAGCCCGGTCGCGGTGGTCTCGAACGTCCTCGTCTCACGCGCGTCGGGGCGGATGACGGTGATCGAGACACTCACTTGCAGTTCCTTTCGTGGACAGACCCCCACATTCTGCCGCATCGAGGGGCCCGGTCAGGCCGGTGGCTCAGGGCAGGTCCCAGGTGTGCACCGGGTCGTTGGAGTGCATGCGCTCGGCGTAGGCCGCCGTCATCGCGGTGAGGGCGTCGGCGCGGTCCAGGCCGCGCTCCTCGAAGGCGGCCACGCAGCGGGTCTGCCACTCGGCGCCGTTCACTCCGGCCAAGCAGCGGCCCTCGATGATGCCGAGGTAGCGGTCGATGGCCGCGGCGTCGACCCCCCACTCCTCCAGGCCCTCCTGGGCCAGGGGCAGGATGTGGCGCAACACCAGCTCGCTGGCCGGGGTCTCCCCCAGCCCGGGCCAGAACAGGTCGGCGTCGATGCCGTGGCGTGCGGCGTCCTCGAAGTTGTCCTGGGCACTGCGGAACGCCATCCGCGTCCACACCGGCCGCTCGTCGCGGGCCATGTGCAGCAGCGCCCCGTAGTAGAAGGCGGCGTTCGCGACGGTGTCGGCCACCGTGGGCCCGGCCGGCAGCACCCGGTTCTCGAGGCGGACGTGGGCGCGGTTGCCGACCACGTCGTAGACCGGGCGGTTCCAGCGATAGATGGTGCCGTTGTGCAGCGTCAGTTCGGCCAGCGTGGGCGTCCCGCCGGCGGCGAAGACCGCCCGCGGGTCCTCGTCGGTGGTCTCGGGCAACAGGGCCGGGAACCAGCGCGAGTTCTCCTCGAACAGGTCGAAGATCGACGTGATCCAGCGCTCCCCGAAGAAGACGCGCGGCCGGACGCCCTGCTGGGCGTACTCGATCGGACGCGTGTCGGCGGCCTGGCTGAACACCCCGATCCGGCTCTCGGCCCACAGCCGGTGCCCGAACGCGAACGGCGCGTTGGCGCCCAGGGCCAACTGCGGCCCGGCGAGGACCTGGGCGGCGTTCCAGCCGCGCGCGAAGTCGCGGGGAGCCACGAGGAGGTGGAACTGCGTCGAGGTGCACACCGACTCGGGCGCCAGGCTGCCGATGTGGGCGTCCAGCCGCTCGCCGGTGGTGCCCTCGAGGTCGAGGTGGACGTCCTCGCCGCGTGCGGTGAGCATGGCGTCGTTGAGCGCCTCGAAGCGGGTGTTGTCGCTCATCCAGGGCTTCTCGAAGTGGGACAGGCGCACTGTGGGGAGGATGCCGGTCATCACGATCCCGTGGCCGTGGGCCGCGCTGCGTCGCTGCGCCTCGTTCAGCGAGCCGCGCAGCGACTCCTCCAGGTCGAGGAGGTGGCTGCCCGCGATGTCGCCGGGCGGGACGTTGAACTCAATGTTGAACCGGGCCAGCTCTGTTTGGAACTCCGGGTTCGCGATCGCCTCGAGCACCTCGGCGTTGGCGAAGCTCGGCTGGTGGTCGGCGTCGACCAGGTTCAGCTCGATCTCCAGCCCGGTCCGGTGTGCCTCCTCGGTGAACGCTCCCGCGTGGAGCATCTCCTCCAGCACGTCCAGACAGGCCAGGACCTTGCGCCGGTACTGCTGGCGCTGCTCGCGGGTGAAGTGGCGCTGGCCAATCTCGGTCCCCATGGCGACAACAGTACGGCCGATCCCCCGCCGCCCCGCCGAGGACCGGCGGTTCCGTCGTCGAGGACCGGCGGTT
>JAUNSA010000210.1 GCA_030539405.1 Propionibacteriaceae bacterium | reverse complement strand
ATACCCTCCGGCACTCCTTCGCCACCCACCTGCTGGACGGCGGCGCGGACGTGCGGGTCGTCCAGGAGCTCCTCGGGCACGCCTCGGTGACCACCACCCAGATCTACACCCACGTCTCGACCCAGCACCTGCGCGAGGTCTACGCCCAGGCCCACCCCCGGGCGCGCGCCTGAGCGGATCGGGCAGACTGGCCCGATGGGCATCGACGACGATTCCACAGCCATGACCCGACCCACGGGACCGGACCTCTTCGCGACCGAGCAGGTCATCACCTGCCGCGACGACGAGGTCGGCCTGCGGGCCGTGATCGCGATCGACGACACCACCCTGGGGCCGGGTTTCGGAGGGGTGCGCTGGCGCCCCTATCCCTCCACCGCGGCCGCGGTCGCCGAGGCGCAGCGCCTGGCGAGCGCGATGACCCTCAAGCACGCGCTGGCCGAGCTGCCCTACGGCGGCGCCAAGTCGGTGATCATCGCCGACGGCCCGGTGCCGGCCGAGGGCTCGCCGGAGCGGGCGGCGGTGATGCGCCGCTACGCCGACTTCCTCGCCCGCACGGCGGGCAGCTACATCCCCGGCGTCGACATGGGCACCCTGGTCTCGGACATGCAGCTCATCCGGGAGCACGGCGCGCCCGCCTACTGCGCCGACGTCGACCCCGGTGCCTACACCGCCCGCGGCGTCTACGCCGCGATGCGCGCGGGGGTGCGGCACGCGCTGGGGCGGGACATGGCCGGGGTGCGGGTGGCCGTCCAGGGCGTGGGGCACGTGGGCACCAGCCTGGCCCGGTATGCGGCCCGCGACGGGGCGGTGGTCACCGTCGCCGACGTCGACGGGGACCGGGCGGCCTCGCTCGCCCACGAGCTCGGGGGAACGGTCGGGGACCCGGCCACGATCGCCGAGTCCGACTGCGACGTCTTCGCCCCGTGCGCGGTGGCGCGGGTGGTCAGCGCCGGGAACGTGGACCGGATCCGGGCCCGCGTCGTCGCCGGGGCGGCCAACGACACCCTCGACGCGCCGGAGGTCGCCGACCTGCTCCGGGAACGGGGCATCACCTTCGTGCCCGACTTCATCGCCAACGCCGGGGGAGTGCTCCAGGTGCACGGCGGCGAGGTCGGCTGGGACGACGAGGAGCTGGGCCGCCAGCTGGAGCGGATCGGTGACCGGGTGGCCGAGGTGCTGGCCGAGGCCGACGAGCAGGACATCACCCCGGTCGCGGCCGCGCTGCGCCGGGCCGACCGACGGCTGCAGGACGCACGAGACAGGAGCAGGGCATGAGCCAGGACGACCGTTACCCCGAGGCGCGTCACCCCGAGGCGCTGACGCGGGAGTACTACCGCCTCGTCGACGCCGGCGACGTCGAGGGGGTGCTGGGCTGGTTCGCCGAGGACGCGGTCTACCACCGGCCCGGCTACGCCCCGATGGAGGGCCGCGAGGCGCTGGCGACCTTCTACGGCGGCGAGCGGGTCATCGACAGCGGCTCCCACGACCTGGAGCAGGTCCTGGTCCAAGGTCGGGACGTCGCGGTCCGCGGACGCTTCCGGGGAAGGCTCAAGGACGGGTCGACGGTCGACCTGGGGTTCGCCGACTTCATCACCTATGACGCGCAGGGGCGGGCCGCCACCCGGCGGTCCTACTTCGAGACCCCGGCCGTCTGAGGGACCAGCCTGAGCGGACCGGCCCGGGTCGAGCGGGCCGGACCTCAACCTCAGGTCGAGGTTCAGCAGGTGGTCGCAGGAGCCCCGGACCGGTTAGTGTTCCCTTGATCGGCGGGAGGCCGACCACGAGCGACGCAAAGGCTGGGAGACAACTAGGTGAACGCCAACGCACAGGCCACCCACGACCGCCTGCCCGGCACCGAGAGCACGGGCGTCGGACAGGACGGCCCCACCGGCCGCCCGCTGCCCGACTTCCCGGTGCCCGCGCCCCTGAGCAGCCATGGTCCGGCGCGGGTCATCGCGATGTGCAACCAGAAGGGCGGGGTCGGCAAGACCACCTCGACGATCAACCTCGGGGCCGCCCTGGCCGAGTACGGCCGCAAGGTCCTCATGGTCGACTTCGACCCCCAGGGTGCGCTGTCGGTCGGTTTCGGCATCCGCACCAACGACCTGGACGTGACGGTCTACAACCTGCTCGTCGAGCGCGGCCACGACGTCCGTGACGTCATCCAGCCGACCCGGGTGCCCGGCGTCGACATCCTCCCGGCCAACATCGACCTGTCGGCCGCCGAGGTCCAGCTCGTCGGCGAGGTGGCGCGCGAGCAGATCCTCTCCCGCGTGCTGCGCCCCGTGCTGGACGACTACGACGTCGTCTTCATCGACTGCCAGCCCTCGCTGGGCCTGCTCACGGTCAACGCGCTCACCGCGGCGCACGGCGTGATCATCCCGCTGGAGTGCGAGTTCTTCGCGATGCGCGGCGTCGCCCTGCTGATCGAGACGATCGAGAAGATCACCGACCGGCTCAACCCGCGCCTGGAGATCGACGGCATCCTGGCGACCATGTACGACGGCCGCACCCTGCACTCCCGCGAGGTCGTGCGCAGCGTGGTCGACCACTTCCAGGACACCGTCTTCCACACGGTGATCAGCCGGACCATCAAGTTCCCCGACGCGACCCTGGCCGCCGAGCCGATCACCTCCTACGCCAGCACGCACTCGGGGGCCGAGGCCTACCGGCAGCTGGCGCGCGAGCTGATCTCCCGCGGCGGCGCCCCCTGACCGTGACCGCCCTGCCCGGGCAGACGCACGAACCGACTCCGGGTGGGGTCCTCACCAGCAGCCGGGGCAGCTTCGAGGTGCACCTCGACGTCTTCTCGGGGCCGTTCGAGCTGCTGCTGGGCCTGATCGCCAAGCACAAGCTCGACGTCACCGAGATCAGCCTGGCCAAGGTCACCGACGAGTTCGTCGCGCACCTGCGCGCGGCCCAGGAGGCGCAGACCGACTGGGACCTCTCGCAGGCCAGCGAGTTCGTCCTCATCGCCGCCACGCTGCTCGACCTCAAGGCCGCCCGGCTCCTGCCGAGCGCCCGTGAGGACGACGAGGAGGACCTGGCCCTCATCGAGGCCCGTGACCTGCTCTTCGCCCGGCTGCTGCAGTACCGCGCCTTCAAGCAGGTCGCCGACGAGCTCCGCCTGCGGATGGAGGGCGCCGGACGCATCTTCGCCCGTGACGTCGGTGTCGAGGACCGTTTCGCCTCGCTGCTGCCCGAGCTGATGCTGAACATCACCCCCGAGCAGCTGGCGATGATCGCCGGCCGGGCGATGATCCC
>JAUNSA010000053.1 GCA_030539405.1 Propionibacteriaceae bacterium | reverse complement strand
AGCTGGCGCAGCTTCGACTGACGAAGAGACTGCTTGTCAGACTCAGACAGAGGGTTGAGGTCCCGGATCTTGTTTTGCGGGATCCAGGACGACTTGGAATCGCCCACGGCTGCCGGAGTCGCTCGCGGGACCGGGGACCCAGTGCAGCCCGTGACAACCAGAGCCAGCGCTGCACCGAGAGCGAGAGGGGCTCGGAGCATGGGCGGAAGTGTACGTGGTACTACTCCTCCTGGCGCGTGACCACAGATGCTTCGTTGGTTGATTCGACAACTTGCGCGCAGTGTGACTTCGGCCATCGCCCGGACGGTGACACTCCCCTCAACCATTCGGTTGATGCCCGACCAACCACCCCGGCGATGGCTCGTCGCACGGCGGTTCCTAGCGTGATCACATGCTCATCGCCGCCATCGTCCTGATCTCCGCAGCCCTGGTCCTCTACACGGCCGGGGTGTGGGGCGAGCGTCGCTCCGGAGAGCTGCGTCCCCGCCACGCCGTCTTGTTCGCCGCAGGCCTGGCCTGCGATGCGTCCGGCACCTGGTTGATGGCGCTGATCGCGCGGTCGGGCACCTACACGACGCAGGGCACGTCTGCGGTCCTGACCACCGTGATGGCGATCACGGGTGCGCTCGCTCTCGTCCTGATGGCCGCCCACCTGCTCTGGGCGGTGCTGGTGTTGTGGCGGGGTTCGGACGCGCCCGCCGCACGTTCCACCGTCTCTCGCTGGGCGTGTGGGGACTGTGGCTGGTGCCCTATGTCACCGGCATGGCCAGCGCGATAGTGCGGTGAAGACCCTCTGAGGCTCGCTCCGCTCGCACCTCAAGGGGCGGCGCCGGGCAATGTTGAGCACTTGCTCAACACTTTCCCTGTCTGGGACGATCCAGGCATGACACCCCACCCCCGCACTGCCCGCTGGTTGGCCGGCTCCCTCCTGCTCGGCATCGGCGCCTTCCAGGCTTGCGTGGCCGCCGGGGCGCCCTGGGGCCGGGCCTGCTACGGCGGTGGTCATCCAGGCGTCCTGCCCGGGCGGCTCCGAGCCACCAGCGCCGGTGCGACGTTCGCCTACGCAGGCATGGCCTTCCTCATCGCCCGCCGCCCTCTCGACCATCGCCGACAGCGACGCCTGCACGGCGTGCTCGCCGGTGTGTTCTCCGGTGCCGTTGTGCTCAACGCCATCAGTCCGTCCCGGCTGGAGGCAGCGATCTGGGCGCCGACGAGCGCGCTGCTGGCCGCCGCATTGTGGGCCGGACGCCCACCAGCGCCATGAGCACCCGCGCCCCCGATCGGGAGACGCAGATCCTGCGCGCATCCCTCCGACTGTTCCTCGACAAGGGATTCCATGGCACGTCCACCCGTGAGATCTGCCGCAGCGTGGGTATCAGTTCGGGGTTGTTCTTCCACTACTTCCCCACCAAACAGGCCGTTTACGAGCACCTGGTCGGCATCGCGTGCCGCCAGATGGTGCTGGACCTCGACGCCGCGGACGCCGACCCGCTTGCATACCTCGGCAGGCTGCTCGCACGTTTCATCGGGCTGCTGGAACGGGACCGGCGCAACGCCGCGCTCTTCGTGTTCATGGCGCAGGTGCAGCGGCACCCGGGCATCTCACCCGTTGTGGACGCGCTCCTCGACGAGCACGACCTCGTCCGCACCACGCTGCCCGTCTTCGTCGAGGCCCAGCGCCGGGGACACGTGCGTCCGGGTGATCCGCTCGCGCTCTCAACAGCCCTGTGGTCCGCGGTGCAGGGTCTCGCCGAGGAAGTGGCCCTGCACCCCGAGCACCCACTGCCGGACGCCGCTTGGTACCTCGACCTGGTCCGCGCACCCGGCGGAACCGTCAGCCCGGCTTGACCCGGCTGACGTCGTAGACGCCCGGCACCCGGCGCAGGGTGTTCAGCACCGTCTCCAGGTGGCGGGGGTCGGGGGTCTGGAAGGTCAGGCGCATGGTGAACACGTGGTCCTTGGCGGCGTTGGCGGTCACGGACACGATGCTCATGTGCATCTCCGACAGCGCCTTGGTGACATCGCTGAGCATGCCGGCGCGGTCGATGCCCTCCAACTGGACCGCCACCAGGAACGCCGCGTCGGCGCTCGGGGCCCACGACACCGGCACGATGCGTTCGGGGTAGCGCTGCAAGGATTCGACGTTCGTGCAGTCCTCCCGGTGCACCGAGATGCCCTCGCTGCGCGTCACGAAGCCCACGATGGGGTCGCCGGGCACCGGCAGGCAGCACCGGGCGAGCTTGGTGTACATGTCGGGGTCGCCGTCCACCACGACGCCGGAATGGTCGCGCGGCAGCTTCTGCCGCGGCTTGACCAGCAGCGCCTCGTCCACCAGGGACGCCTCGGCCGCGGCCTCGCCGCCACCGATCGTGGCCACGATCTGGGTGACCACGGCCTGGGGGCCGATCGCCCCCTCCCCGATGCCGGCGAACAGGCTGGGCACGTCGGAGACGTGGAAGTGCTGGACGAGCCCGGCCAGGACCTCGGGCGTCAGCAGGCGTGAGGCGATGTGGCCGCGCCGCATCTGCTTGGCGAGCATCTCCTTGCCCGACTCGATGGCCTCGTCGCGACGCTCGCGCGTGAAGTGCTGGCGGATCTTGGAGCGCGCCCGCGGCGTCTTGACGAACGCCAGCCAGTCACGGCTCGGACCGGCGTTGTCGGCCTTGGACGTGATGATGTCGACGCTCATCCCCATCTCGAGGGTGGAGTCGAGTGGGACGAGCTTGCCGTTGACCCGGGCGCCGATGCAGCGGTGCCCGACTTCGGTGTGGATGGCGTAGGCGAAGTCGACCGGTGTCGCCCCCGACGGCAGCGAGATGACATCGCCCTTGGGCGAGAACACGAAGACCTCGTTCTTGGCGATCTCCTCGGTGAAGGTGTCGAGGAACTCACCGGAGTCCTCGGTCTCCTTCTGCCACTCCGAGATCGACTGCACCCAGTTGATCTGGTCGCCGGCGCTGCGCCCGGCCTTGTAGCGCCAGTGCGCGGCGACGCCGAACTCGGCCTGCCGGTGCATCTCGTGCGTGCGGATCTGCAGCTCCACCGGCTTGCCGCCCGGCCCCAGCACCGTCGTGTGCAACGACTGGTAGAGGTTGAACTTCGGCATGGCGATGTAGTCCTTGAACCGCCCCGGCAGCGGACGCCAACGCGCGTGCAGGACGCCCAGCACGTCGTAGCACTCGCGCTTGGTGTCGACCAGGATGCGCAGGCCGACCAGGTCGTAGATGTCGTAGAAGTCCCGCCCGCGGACCATCATCTTCTGGTAGATCGAGTAGTAGTGCTTGGGGCGTCCGTAGACGTTCGCCTTGATCTTCTCGACCGCCAGGTCCTCCTTCACCTGGGCGACCACCGTGCCCAGGTACTGGTCGCGCAGCGGTGCGCGCTCGGCGACCAGCTTCACGATCTCGGAGTAGATCTTCGGCTCCAGCACCGAGAACGACAGGTCCTCCAGCTCCCACTTGATCGCGTTCATGCCCAGACGGTGGGCCAGCGGGGCGTAGATCTCCAGGGTGTCGCGCGCGATGCGGGCCTGCTTGTCCTGGCGCAACGAGCGGATCGTGCGCATGTTGTGCAGCCGGTCGCCGAGCTTGATCACCAGCACGCGGATGTCGCGCGCCATCGCCACGACCATCTTGCGGATGGTCTCGGCCTTGGCCGACTCGCCGTAGACCATCTTGTCCAGCTTGGTAACGCCGTCGACCATCGTGGCGACCTCGTCGCCGAAGTCGGCGGTGAGTTGGGCCAGCGTGTAGCCGGTGTCCTCCACCGTGTCGTGCAGCAGGGCCGCGCAGATCGTCGGCTCGGTCAGCCCCAGCCCGGCCAGAATGGTGGCGACCGCGAGCGGATGGGTGATGTAATGATCGCCGCTCTTGCGCATCTGGCCGTCGTGGTAGTGCTCGGCGGTGCGGTAGGCACGCTCGATCAGCGCCGTGTCGACCTTGGCGTGGTGCTGGCGCATGGCCGCGAACAGGGGATCCAGCGCGGCCGAGTTGACCGGCTTCTGCGACCCCAGCAGGGCCAGCATGCGGCGCATGCTGCGGCGTGGCTGCTCCGGGACGGCCGGGACCGGGGCCGGAGAGTCGGCGAGCACCGGCACACGCGGGTCGTGCGGGCCGACGCCGCTCCGCTGTGCTCCGCTGTCGCTCATCACTGCACCTCCCCTGTGGGTGGCACGAGTCTAGCCCCGGACGCCCGCGCTACGACTCAGCGGGCGGCCGGTGACGGGCCTTGCGGCTCGGCCGCACGACGATCAGCTCGTCGCCGGTCTTGAGCGTGGCCACGCTGGAGTCGAAGAAGCGGCGCAACAGGCCCCCGCGGACGACACCGAGCACCCGCTCCCCCTCGATCTCCTGCGTCGTGTGGCCGACCTCGTCGGGGGCCACGAGGCGCTGGGCGATGTCGAGGCCCTCGCCGTAGCTGAGCAGGTCCTCCATGGTCGCCCCCAGGTCGGGGCTGACCGCCGACAACCCGACGAGGCGACCCACGGCGTCCGAACTGGTGACGACACCGTCGGCACCCGACTGGCGCAACAGCGAGACGTTGTCCGCGGCGCGCACGGCGACGACGATGTGGGCGTGCGGGTTGAGCTGGCGGGCGGTCAGCGTGGCGAGGATCGCCGTGTCGTCCCGGTTGACGGTGATGACGATGTGCTTGGCCTTGGACACCTCGGCGCGGCGGAGCAGGTCGCGCGACGTGCAGTCCCCCAGGAAGGCGGCCAGGCCGTTGCGGTTGGCCTCGTCCACGGCGGCCTGGCTGCCGTCGACCACGACGATGCGGTCGGCCTCCGCACCGTTGCGCAGGAGCGTGGACAGGGCACTGCGCCCCATCGTCCCGTAGCCCAGGACGACCGTGTGGTTGCGCATCTTCTTCCTCCATCGGGTGTCCACGATCGCGCGCCGCCCCTCATTGGCCAGGACCTCCAAGGTGGTGCCGACCAGCAGGATCAGGAACGCGATGCGCAGCGGGGTGACGAGCAGGGCATTGAGCAGACGGGCGTGCTCGGCGACCGGAGTGATGTCCCCGTAGCCGGTCGTGGTGACGGTGACGGTGGCGTAGTACAGGGCGTCGATGAAGCTGATGCCGTCGTGGGCGACGTTGTCGCGGTAGGAGTCGCGGTCCAGCCAGACGATCAGCGAGTTGAGCGCGATGATGCCAAGCGCGAGCAGGCCGCGGCGGACCAACTCCCGGAAGGGGTCGGCCGCGACCGTGGGCAGCCGGACGAGTGCTTGGTAGCCCCACAGCGACTGCTGTGACCGCTCAGCCATGGCTCAGACCGTGATGACCGCCGAGAGCGTGTCGGCCCCCAGCTCCGCGAGTCGCTCCCGCCCGTCCAGGAAGCCCAGCTCCATGAGCACGGCCACATGAACCAGTTCGGCCCCCTGGCGCTTGATCAGGGCGGCGGTGGCCCCGATCGTGCCGCCGGTGGCAAGGACGTCATCGATCACCATGACGCGGGCGCCGGGCCACAGGGCGTCGGTGTGGATGGTCAGCGTCTCGTGCCCGTACTCGAGCGCGAAGCTCTGCTCGTCGACCGCACCGGGCAACTTGCCCGGCTTGCGGACCGGCACGAACCCGGCGCCCAGGCGCAGGGCGACCGGCGCGGCGAAGATGAACCCGCGCGCCTCCATGCCGACCACGACGTCGATGGGCCCGGGGGCCAGCTCGACCAGGGCGTCCACGGCGGCGGCGAAGCCCTCGGGGCTGGCCAGCAGCGGCGTGATGTCCTTGAAGACCACTCCGGGCTTGGGCCAGTCCGGGACATCCCGGATCAGGTCGAGGATCGTCTGCTCGTGCGCGGTCATCGTCCGTCCTTCTTCCGATCGGCTCGCGAGGTGTGCCGGGGCTGCTGGCGTCGCTGCAGCTCGTCGGCCCGGACCACGCCCAGGGTCGACGGGTCCACCGGCTGGGTGCCCATCGTGCTGAGGACGGCCGGGGCAGCCTCGGCCTGCTCCGGGGTCTCCTCGGAGCGACGGGCGTGGGCGGACCGCTTGGCCGCTCGCTTGTCGTGGGCGACGATGTCAGGCTCGTTCTGCTTCATGTGGGCGAACATCGGCGCGGCCAGGAAGATCGACGAGTAGGCGCCGGCGATCATGCCGACGAACATCGCCAGGCCCAGGTCCTGCAGCGGGCCCGACCCGAGGATGAACACGCCCGCGATCAGGAGCGCGGCAACGGGCAGCACGCCGATCAGGGTCGTGTTGATCGAGCGCACCAACACCTGGTTGATGGCGAGGTTGACCAGGTGGCCGAAGGTCCGGCGCTCCTTGTCCAGGTCCGCCAGGTTGTCGCGCACCTTGTCGAAGACGACCACGGTGTCGTACAGCGAGTAGCCCAGGATGGTCAGGACGCCGATCAGGGTCGCCGGCGTGAACGGGAACTGCAGGATCGAGTACACGCCGATGGTGAGCACCAGGTCGTGCAGCAGGGCGATCATGGCCGCCACCGACATCTTCCAGTTGCGGAAGTAGATGGCGATCATCAAGGCGACCAGGGCCAGGAAGATGACCAGGGCGATGATGCCCTGCTGGGTGATCTGCTGACCCCAGTACGGCCCGATCAGGTTGTTGGTGACCTGCTCGGCCTCGACGCCTGCGTGGCCGGCCAGGTGGGCGGTCATCTCGTTGATCTCGTTGGCCGACAGCGCGCGCACCTGGATGCGGACGCGGTCGTCCCCGATCGTGTTCACCTTGATGTCGCCCAGGTCGTCCAGACCACTGGCCTCGGTGGCCTCGCGGTAGTCCTCGACCGTGGAGGCGGTGACCGGGGTGGAGACGGAGAACTCCGACCCGCCGGTGAAGTCGATCGACAGGTTCAACCCACGCAGGGCGATGATCAGCAGGCACGCGGCCACCACGATCGCGGAGACGATGTACCACAGCGTCCGCTTGCCGACGAAGTCATAGCTGAGGTCACCGGTGTAGAGGCGGTGGGCCAGGCTGGGCTTGGTGCTCATCAGGCCTCCTTCGGCGCGGACGCGCGCACGCGGCGGATCGGGGAACGGCGCTGCGCGCCCATGTGCTCGGGTTCGAAGCCGGAGAAACGGCGTCCCTCACCGAAGTACTTCGTGCGACCCAGCAGCGTCATCAGCGGCTTGGTGAAGAAGAACACGATCGCGATGTCGAGCAGGGTGGTCAGGCCCAGCGTGAAGGCGAAGCCCTTGACCGAGCCGATGGCCAGCACGAACAGGACCACCGCCGACAGCAACGACACGGCGTCCGCGATCAGGATGGTGCGGCGCGAGCCGATCCAGCCGGTCTCGATCGCGGTGCGCAGCGTGCGGCCCTCGCGGACCTCGTCGCGGATGCGCTCGAAGTAGATGATGAACGAGTCGGCCGTCATGCCGATGGCGACGATGGCGCCGGCGATACCGGGCAGGTTGAGCGCGAAGCCCATGCCCTCACCGAGCAGCACCATGATCTGGTAGGTCAGGATCGCGGCCAGAGCCAGGGACGTGATGACCACCACCGCGAGGGCGCGGTAGTAGACCACCGAGTAGATCAGCACCAGCGCCAGGCCGATCAGGCCCGCGATGATGCCGGCGCGCAACTGCTCCCCGCCCAGCGTCGGGGAGACATTGGACACCTCCGAGAGGTCGAAGGACAGCGGAAGGGAGCCGTACTTCAGCACGTTCGCCAGGTCGCCGGCGCTCTCCTGGGTGAAGTTGCCGCTGATCTGCGCCTGCCCGCCGGGGATGGCCTGCTCCAGGCTCGGGTAGGTGATCACCTGGCTGTCCAGCACGATCGCGAACGTGTTCTGCGGGCTCGGCTTCTGCGCCAGGTTGCCGGTGACCTTCTCGAAGATCGCCGCGCCGTCGCCGTTGAGCGACAGGGTCACGATCCAGTTCACGCCGCCCTGGGGGATGCCGGAGTTGGCGTCGGTGAGCATGCCGCCGTCGATGACCGAGGGGTACAGCAAGAACTTGGTGGTCTGCTCCCGGTCACAGGTGATGAGCACCTGGTCGGGCACGTCCGGGAAGGGATCCCCGCACTGGTAGGCCTGGTAGTCGGCCAGGTCGCGCGCGGACGGCTGCCAGGCGAGCACCTCATCGGTGGTGGGCTGCGTGTCGGCCTCGGTGGTCGGCCGGGGATCCGGCGGCGGGATGGGCAGGCCGGACGGCGTCCCGGGCACGGCAGGCTCGGCCGAGTACACGGGCCGGAACTCGAGCTCGGCGGTCTGGCCGACCATCTCCTGCAACTGGGCGGGGGCGACGTTGGGCACCGAGACGGTGATCTGGTTGTTGCCCACCACGGCCACCTCGGACTCGCCGACGCCGATGGCGTCCACGCGCTGCTGGATGATCGTGCGCGCCTGGTCGAGGCTGGCCTGGTCGACCGCGCCGGTGCCGGTGGTGTTGCGCGCGGTCAGCGTGATGGTGGTGCCACCCCGCAGGTCCAACCCCAGCTTGGGTGCCCACGAGTTCGCGAGCGCCATGATGCCGAAAAGGGCCGCCACCACGGAAAAGAGAATGATGAGCGTGCGCACGGGGCGCTGCTTGTTCCTGCTCTCGGTTGCCACGGGACTGGGTCTTCTTCCGGTTGGCTCAGTAGGACTTCTGGTCGGGATCGACCGGACGCTCCGGGTCGAACACGGCGGTGGAGTCCTCCTCCACGATGTCGGTGGCCTCGACCTCGGCGTCCTCGTCGTACTCGAACTCGTCCTCGGACGGGTCGACGGCCCGCATGATCGCCTGGCGCAGGATCGTCATCTCGACCCCGGGGGAGATCTCGACCACGGCGGTCTTCTCGCCCATCTCACGCACGGTGGCCAGCACGCCGGCCGTCGTCATGACGCGGGAGCCCGGGCCGAGCTGGGAGACGAGCTCCTGCTGGGCCTTCTGCTTGCGCTGCGCGGGACGGATCAACAACAGCCAGAAGGCCAGGCCCATCACCGCGAACATCAGCAGGGTGGACAGCATCGAGTTGTCGGCAGGCATATCGGTGAAGCATCCTCTTCGGTGGGCGAACGGCAGACACGGTACGGCACCCGCCAAGGGGCGAGCTTACCGCCTGATCAAGCCTCGTCGCTGAACAGGTCCGCGCGCGCCGCCGGGACCGACAGCCCCAGGTGCCGCCAGGCGCGGGGGGTGGCGATGCGTCCCCGCGGCGTCCGCATCAGGAAGCCCTGCCGGATCAGGTAGGGCTCGGCGACCTCTTCGACCGTCTCGGTCTCCTCCCCCACGCTCATCGCGAGCGTCGACAGGCCGACCGGGCCGCCGGCAAAACGCACGCAGACCGCCTCCAGGACGGCCCGGTCCAGCCGGTCCAAGCCCAGGGCGTCCACCTCGTACAGCTCCAGGGCCGCCCCGGCAACCTCGGGGGTGATGCGGCCGGACGCCTTGATCAGGGCATAGTCGCGGACGCGGCGCAGCAGCCGGTTCGCGATGCGGGGGGTGCCGCGGCTGCGGCTGGCGATCACCTCGGCCGAGGCGGTGTCGACCTCGACGCCCAGCAGGGCCGCGCTGCGCCGGACGATGCCGACCAGGTCGGCGGCGTCGTAGTAGTCGAGCTGGCCGGTGAAGCCGAAACGGTCCCGCAGGGGTCCGGGCAGCAGGCCCGCCCGCGTCGTCGCGCCGACGAGGGTGAATCGGGGGATCTCCAGCGGGATCTCGGTGGCGCCGGGGCCCTTGCCGACGATGACGTCGACCCGGAAGTCCTCCATGGCGAGGTAGAGCATCTCCTCGGCGGGGCGGCTCATCCGATGGATCTCGTCGAGGAAGAAGACCTCTCCCTCCGAGAGGCCGGACAGGATGGCGGCCAGGTCACCGGCGTGCTGGATGGCCGGCCCGGAGCTGATCCGCAACGGAGCCCCCACCTCGTGGGCGATGATCATGGCCAGCGTCGTCTTGCCGAGGCCGGGTGGGCCGGACAGCAGCACGTGATCGGGGACGGCGCCGCGGTGCTGGGCTGCGGCCAGGACGAGCCCGAGCTGCTCGGCGACCCGGGGCTGGCCGCGGAACTCCGCCAGGGTGGGCGGGCGCAGGGCGCCGTCGATCGCCTGGTCATCCACGTGGGCGTTCGGGTCCAGCGGATCCTCGTTCAGCGACGCCATCAGCGGGCCAGACTCTTCAGGGCGGCCCGCATCAGCTCACCGATGCCGAGTGTGGGTTCCTCCTCGCGGAGGTGGGCGACCTTCTCGACCGCGGCCGTGGCGTCCTTGCTGCCCCAGCCGAGCGACTCCAGGCCGGAGGCGACCTGCTCGCGCCAATCGTCGGCGGCCAGGGTTGCCGAGCCGCCGGACAGGTTCGGCACCGCACCGAGCGCGTTCACCTTGTCCTTCAGCTCGATGATCATCTTCTGGGCACCCTTCGGCCCGATCCCGGGTACCCGCGTGATGGCGGCGACGTTGCCGGAGGCGATGGCGACCCGCAGCTCGTCGGGCGGCAGCACCGACACCACCGCCTGGGCGATCTTCGGCCCGATGCCCGAGGCGGACTGGACCAACTCGAAGGCGTCCCGCTCGTCGGCGCCGGCGAACCCGTACAGGGTCAGCGAGTCCTGGCGCACGACCAGAGAGGTGTGCAGCGTGGTGGCCTCCCCCACGCGGACGGCGGCGACGGTGGCCGGCGTGCACAGCGCCCGGACGCCGAAGCCGCCCAGGTCGAGCACCACCCAGGTGCCCCCCACCGCGGTCACGGTGCCGGTCAGTTGGGCGATCATGCCATCCTCCTCTGCGCTGCCCGCGCTCGCGCGAGCGCCTGGCCGCGGGCCAGTTCGCGGCGCACCTGCGCCTGATTGATCCGTGCGATGGCCGGGGCGCGCCACAGGTGGCACACCGCGAGCGCCACGGCGTCGGCCGCATCGGCGGGCCGGGGTGGGGCGTCCAGCTTCAGGATGCGCATCACCATCTGCCCGATCTGCGCCTTGTCGGCCCGCCCGTTGCCCGTGATCGCGGCCTTGACCTCGCTGGGCGTGTGCTGGGCGACCGGCAGCCCCGCGCGGGTGCCGACCAGCAGCACCACCCCGGACGCCTGCGCCGTCCCGATGATCGTGCTGACATCGCGGCGGGCGAACACGCGTTCGACGGCGATCGCATCGGGACGGTACTCGGCCAGGTACTGCACCAGGCTGCGCTCCAGGCTCGCGAGCCGCTGCCCGGTCTCCAGGTCCGCGGCCGTCCGCACCACATCGGCCAACAGGAGCGTCGGCGTCCGGCCCGGTTCGCCCTCGATGATGCCGACGCCGCAGCGGGTCAGGCCGGGGTCGATCCCCAGAACGCGCATGCCACTCCTCTCCGAACGTATGTTCGGATCGTAGCCTCAGGCGTCCAGTTGTTCGAGGATTTCGTCCGGCACGTCCTCATTGCTGAACACGGTCTCGACGTCGTCGACGTCCTCGATGGCATCGAGCAGCTTGAACAGCTTCTCGGCGGCCTCCTTGGAGTCCAGCGCCTGGTCGAACTGGGCGCGGAACTCCAGGTCGGCCGACTCGTAGTCGATCCCGGCATCCTGGACGGCCTTGCGGACCGCCACCAGGTTGGCGGGGTCGCAGACCACCTTGAAGGTCTCGCCCTCGTCGATGATGTCGTCGGGCTCGGCCTCCAGCGTGGCCTCCATCAGGTCGTCCTCGGTCACCGTCTTGTCGGTGCCCTTCTTGTCGGCGGCGGGCTGCAGCTTCTTCACCTCGACCACGCCCTTGCGGTCGAAGACACGCGCCACCGACCCCATATCGGCGACCGTGCCGCCGTTGCGGGTGATGGCGACCTTCACATCGGACGCCGACCGGTTGCGGTTGTCGGTCAGGCACTGGATCAGGATGGCCACGCCGGCCGGGCCGTAGGCCTCGTAGGTGATCTCGTCGTAGGAGACGGCCTCGCTGCCCTCACCACCGCCGCGCTTGACGGCGCGGTCGATGTTGTCGTTGGGGACGGAGTTCTTCTTCGCCTTCTGGATGGCGTCGTACAGCGTGGGGTTGCCGGCCGGGTCAGGGCCACCGGTGCGCGCAGCCACCTCGATCTTCTTGATCAGGTTGGCGAACAGCTTGCCGCGCTTGGCGTCGATCGCGGCCTTCTTGTGCTTGGTGGTGGCCCACTTGGAATGCCCGGCCATGGGTCTCCTTCGCGTCGTCTCGTCTGGTCCGTCGGCCATCCTATCGCGGGTTAGAGTGGTCCCCGTTGTCGATCGGGGGGTCCACCATGCTTGTGTCCGTACGTCGCTGGGTGGCTGCGCTGGCCCTCACCCTCCTGACCCTGGGCACGCTCCAGGCCACCGCGGCGGTGGCCTCGGGCCCGCTCGACGGCTTCGACCCCGGCCTGCTCGTCACCGATGAGGCCTTCTATGACGCCGACGCGATGACGCGCGAGGAGGTGAAGGCCTTCATCGACGAGAAGGGGGCGGGCTGCTCCAGCAACACAGCCACCCCGTGCCTGAAGGACTACCGCGCCGACACCCCCGCCGAGGCCGCGGACGCCTTCTGCACCACGGCGATCCGGGCGGCCAAGGGCAACGATGCGGCCGGGATCATCCATTCCGTGGCCACCGCGTGCGGGATCAACCCCCAGATGCTGCTGGTGGTCATCCAGAAGGAGTCGAGCCTGGTCGCGCACCGGGGCATCGGTCTGAGCCCGCAGATGTACGCCCGGGCCACCGGCGCTTCCTGCCGCGACTACGAGGAGTGCGACAGCGCCTTCGCCACCTTCTTCGGGCAGGTGTACTGGGCCGCCCACCGCTTCCAGGAGTACCGCGCCAACCCGAACGGGTACCCCTACCGGGTGCGCGCCCACAATGAGATCCCCTACAACCCCGAGGCGAGCTGCGGCACGGCGGACGTGGCGATCAGGAGCCAGGCCACGGCGGGGTTGTACATCTACACCCCCTACGTCCCGAACGCCCCCGCGCTGGCCAAGCCGTACGGCGAGGGCGACCTGTGCTCCACCTACGGCAACCGGAACTTCTTCGTGACCCTGAAGAGCTGGTTCCCCGACTCGGCGCCCCGGACGACCGGCGCTCCGGTCGCGCCGACGCCGCCCTCGACCGTGACCCCGGCCCTGGCCGCGATCTACGAGAAGTCGGCCGAGCTGGGCCTGGGGCGGACCGGACCCGCCCGCAGCGACGTGAGGTGCACGGGCACGACCACGACCGGTCCGTGCTTCAAGCGCTTCAGCAAGCTGTCGCTGGTCTGGACCGCACGCGACGGCGTCCGCCTCGGTCTGCCCACGCCCTCCAACGCCGTCACCCCCGTCGCCCTGCGGCCGTTCACCGACGTGGCACGCGACAACCAGTTCCACAAGGAGATCACCTGGCTGGCGGCCACCAAGATCGGCCAGGGCTGGCCCGACAACACCTTCCGCCCGCTCAACTCGGTCAACCGCGACGCCATGGCCGCGTTCCTCTACCGGGCCGCAGGCTCACCGGACTTCACCCCGCCGGTCCGGCCGACCTTCCGCGACGTAGCCCGCGACAACCAGTTCTACAAGGAGATCGAGTGGCTGGCCGCCCGGGGGATCAGCACGGGCTGGGACACGAAGCAGGGCAAGGAGTACCGCCCCGTCACGCCGGTCAACCGCGACGCCATGGCCGCCTTCCTGTACCGCTCGAAGGGCAGCCCGTCCTTCACCGTGCCGCGGTCGGGCCGGTTCACCGACGTGCCGCCCGGCACGCAGTTCCGCAAGGAGATGGAGTGGCTGGCCGCACGAGAGATCAGCACCGGGTGGCCGGACAAGACCTACCGCCCGCTCCAGCCCGTCAACCGTGACGCCATGGCCGCCTTCCTGTACCGGAGCGCCGCCTGAGCCGCCCGGAACCGCGGCTGTGGACGCCGGCCTTCGTGGGCCTGGCGGTGGCCAACTTCTGCAGCGCGATGATCTTCTACCTGCTGGTCCCGGCCATGGCCAGCCACGCTGCCGAGGCGTTCGGCGCGAGCGCGGTCGAAGGTGGGGCGTTGGCGTCCATCTTCTTCATCGGGGCGCTCGGCGCGCGGCTGTTCTCGGGGTGGCTCACCGACCGGTTCGGCCCGCGTCACCTGGCGTTGGCGGCCGGCGCGTTCTACGTGGTCACGACGGCGGCCTACCTGCTGGCTCCCACCCTCGGCGTGATGATGGTGGTCCGGCTGCTCAACGGCATCGGGTTCGGCCTGATGGGTTCGGCGTTGATCAGCGGCATGATGATGTCCCTGCCCGGCGGGCGCCGCGCCGAGGGCGCCGGCTGGTTCTCGGTCGGGATCTCGGTGGCGATCGGGCTGGGTCCCTGGCTCGCGCTGACGCTGGCCGAGGGTCCCTTCGGGATGCGCATCGTGTTCGTCGCCGCCATCGTGGCGGCCGCACTCGGGTTTGCGCTGGTGGTGGTCTTCCGCCACGGGCTGCCCACCCGTGAACCGGACGCCGGACCGCCGCCGGCTTTCTCCCCCGGCTCGCTGCTGGACCGGCGGGCGCTCGGCATGGGCACGGTCGTCCTGCTCGGCGGGTTCGCCTACTCGGCGGTCCTGACCCTGCTGGACCCGGCGACCCGCGGCACCGAGCTGGCGCCCACGGCGTCCGTGTTCTTCCTCGTCTACGCTCTCGTCGTGCTGGGCTGGCGTCCGGCCGCCGGCACCCTGCAGGACCGGCTCGGCGAGGGACGGCTGCTGGTGCCCTCGCTGGCGGGGTTCATCGTGGCGATGGCGCTGGTGGCGTGGGCATCGACGCCGTGGCTGCTGCTGGCCGCGGCGGTGCTGCTCGGTTTCACCTGGGGCACCGTCACCACCGGCGGGCAGGCTGCGGTGGTCAGCCGCGTGCCGCGCGAACGCACCGGGGCGGCGGTGGCCACCCACTTCTTCATGCTCGACCTGGGCACGGGGCTCGGCCCGATCCTGCTCACGAACCTCGTGGCCGGTGTCGGCTACACCGGGGTGTTCTGGGCGGCGACGGCCGTGTCCGCCCTCGCACTGCCGGTCTACCTGGCCGACCTGCGGCGGTTCAGCCGTCGCGGGACACGCTGAGGGCGTCCGTCAGCGTGAAGTTGCCCACGTAGAGGGCGGTGCCGATGATCGCGCCGGTCACGCCGGCCGGGACGAGCTCGCGCAGGGCACGGAGGTCGTCGAGCTGGGCGATGCCGCCCGAGGCGATCACCTCGGCGTCGGTCCGGGCTGCGACGTCGCGCAGCAACTGCAGGTTGGGGCCGGTCAGCATGCCGTCCGACTTCACGTCGGTGACCACGAACGTCTGGCAGCCGGCCGCCGAGAGCCGGTCGACGGCCTCGCGCCAGTCGCCGCCCTCGCGCACCCAGCCGCGCGCGGCGAGCTGGGTGCCCTTGACGTCGATGGCGATGCCGATCCGCTCGCCGTGCTCGGCGATGGCGCGCTCGCACCACTCGGGGTTCTCCAGCGCTGCGGTGCCGAGGTTGACCCGCGCACAGCCGGTGGCCAGCGCGCGCTCGAGGGCCTCGTCGTCGCGCAGGCCCCCGGACAGCTCCACCTTGAGCTTCATGTGACGGCAGATCTCGGCGATGATCTCGGCATTCGACCCGCGTCCGAAGGCGGCGTCGAGGTCGACCAGGTGCAGCCACTCGGCACCGGCGTCCTGCCAGCGCTGGGCGGCGGCGAGCGGGTCGCCGAAGGTCTTCTCGGAGCCGGCGATGCCCTGGGCGAGCTGGACGGCCTGGCCGCCCTGGACGTCGACGGCGGGGAGCAGGACAAGCTTGTTCGTCACCCGCCGAAGACTAGCCCAGGGATCACGGGGCCACGTCGCGCTCCCAGAATCGCAGGCCGGCCAGCGTGTCCACGAACGACTGGACATTCTCCGCGGTCAGGTCCACGAGCCCGTCGTCCGCCTGCTCGGCCACCCCAGCCCCCTCCAGGAGGGGGCCGGCGTCCGGGCCGACGCCGATGAACTTGCGGTGGGCAAAGGCGTCCGAGACGAAGTCTTGGGCCGTGGCGCGCCCGGCCAACTCGGCCGCTCCCGCCGCGTCGGGCAGCAAGGCGACCGCATCGAAGAGCACCGAGGGCCCGCCGTCGATCGCCTCGTCGGGGGTTACCTCCTTGCCGTCCGACAGCTTCACCGGCCCGACGTGGGGCGCGACGACCGCGACGACCGCCCCGGCCGCGGTGAAGGCCTGCTTCACCGCGTCGAAGAGCGTGGCGTCGGTGCCCGGCGTGACCAGCACGCCCAGCTTGCGGCCGGCGAAGCTGTCCGGGCCGTTCTTCAGGATGCTCAGCGCGTCGGACGGCGGCAGGTCGGTGCGCGGCTCGACCGCGGCGGGCGCCGGCTCGGGCAGGGGCATGCCCAGGCCGTCGGCCACGCCCTGGGCGAGGTCGGCGTGGACGTTGCGCAGGTGCGCCAGCACCCGCTCCCGGACCGGGGCCTCCTCGCACTTGCCGAGTTCGAACGCGTAGGCGTCGATGATGTGCTGCTGCTCGACCGGCGTCTGGGAGACGTAGAACTGCCGTGCCTGGCTGTAGTGGTCGGCGAAGGTCTCCGAGCGCTCCCGCACCTTGGCGCCCTCCACCGGGTGGGGATGGGTGCGCATGCCCGTCTCCGCATCGGCCCGCGGTCCGCGGTCATCGCCTGACCAGCCGTTCGGCTCGTAGAAGGCGCGTCCGGTCGGCACCTCGTGCTGCATGTGGCCGTCGCGCTGGAAGTGTGCGACGGGGCAACGCGGGGCGTTCACGGGGAGCTGGGTGAAGTTGGTGCTGCCCAGTCGGGAGAGCTGCGTGTCGAGGTAGCTGAAGTTGCGCCCCTGCAACAACGGGTCCTCGGAGAAGTCGATGCCCGGGGGCACGTTGCCGGTCTGGAACGCCGCCTGTTCGGTGGTGGCGAAGTCGTTGGAAACCGTGCGGTCGAGGGTGAGGCGGCCGACGATGCGGACCGGCACCTGCTCCTCGGGGATCAGCTTGGTCGGGTCGAGGACGTCGAACTCGAACGACTCCGCGAACGCCTCGTCGAACACCTGGACGCCCAGGTCCCACGAGGGGTGGTCGCCGGAGTTGATGGCGTCCCACAGGTCGCGCCGGTGGAAGTCGGGGTCGGCGCCGTTGATCTTGACCGCCTCGTTCCAGACCACCGACTGCAGGCCCTGGACCGGCTTCCAGTGGAACTTCACGAACGAGGCATCGCCGTCAGCGTTGATGAACCGGAAAGTGTGGACGCCGAAGCCCTCCATGAACCGGAAGGAGCGCGGGATGGCCCGGTCCGACATCTGCCACAACGTCATATGGATGGCCTCGGGCATCCAACTGATGAAGTCCCAGAAGTTGTCGTGTGCGGACTGGGCCTGCGGGAAGGCCCGATCAGGCGCCTCCTTCACGGCGTGCGCCAGG
>JAUNSA010000052.1 GCA_030539405.1 Propionibacteriaceae bacterium | reverse complement strand
CGCGGCCTGATCCGTTGCGGCCTCGGTGCGCGGCAACACCACCAGGGGGATCGGAAGGTGCGCCACCAGGCGCGCCGCCGTGGCGCCGAGGAACGTCCTCGGACCGCCGGCCAGTCGGGAGGAGCCGATGAGCAGCACCCCTCCGGCGGGCCAGTCGATGCTGCGCACGGCCCTCTTCACCGTCCGTCCGACCCCGATCCGCGCCGCGGTGACCTCACACCGATCCGCGGCCTCCTGCGCCACGGTCTGAGCCAGCGTCACCCGGTCCTCGGACCGGGCCGGACGTTCCTGGTCGGTGCGCAGCGTGGTCGGGGTCAGGGACACGCCCAGCTGGGCGGCCCAGTCGGCGCCGCGGCCCACCACCTGGTGGACCGGGCTGTCCTCGGCCACGGCGACCAGCACTTCGCTGATCGGAGACTCCCCGTCGAAGCCGCGCGGGCTCAGCGCCACCGGCACCGGTGAGCTGTGCAGCAGCGCATCCACCGTCGGGTGCAGACTGCGTCGCCCGGTCCCCACCCCGGATCCGGTGACCACGACGTCGGCCGACGTCGTCCCGATGAGTCCCAGCATGCCTTCGGCCACGGAGCGGTCCGCCACCAGATGGGTCTGCGCGGCGATCCCGGCGGGCACCAGCTCCTCCGCCTCGGCCAGCCAGCGACGTCCCTGGTCGGTGATGATCCCGGTGATGTCCCCCACCGGCGGATAGGTGACCCCGGAGGCCGCGCCGGCTCTGAGCACCAGACCGATGTGGAGCTCCGCGCCTGCGGCCTCGGCGAGCGCGGCCCCGAGGCGCACCGCGTCCCTGCTGCGGTCGTCGCCTCCGTAGCCGACGAGGACGCGGTGCAGGCCGGCACCGGTGGTCACGGCCGGCTCCCGGAAGCGTCGGCCAGCAGGCCGGTGACCGTCTCCGCGGCCTGCCGGCCCTGACGCAGCGCTCCGTCGACGTGCTGGTAGCCCTCGGCGGCGAGGTCGGAGCAGGCCCAGTGGATCGGGCCGACCGGTGTGCTCTGGTCCGCGCCGTAGCGGTGCAGCCCGCCCAGCGAATAGCTGGAGGCGTAGGCGCCGCGGGTCCACTCCTCCGAGGCGAAGTCGGACTCGAAGTACACCGTGGGCTCCAGCGCCTCCTCGCCGAGGTAGCGGGCGACGGACTCCAGGATCAGGCGACGGCGCTCGGCGGCGTCGAGCCGCAGCATCCGGTCGGCCGACTCGTCGGAGACGAAGGCCACCAGGGTGCCGCGGGTGTCGGCGTGGTTGGTGTTGTCGTAGACCTCCTGGCAGAGCTCCCCGGCGCCGAACCCGGTGCCGGAGAGTCCCCTGTCCCGCCAGAAGGGGGTCTCGTAGACGGCGTGGACCTTGATGACCAGACCCATCGACTGGTGCTGGTGCATCTGCTGCTGCAGCCAGGGCAGCGGCGGGTCGAAGGTGATGCGCGAGTACAGGTTCGGCGGCACCGCGACGATCACCTTCTGCGCCTGCACCGTCACCGTGTCCGAGACGACGACGGCGCCGCCGTCGGGCCCGTCCGGGCGCTCGATGCGACGCACCGGGGACCCCAGGTGCACGGTGTCGGGCTCCAGCCGGGCGGCCATGGCCTCGGAGACCGACTGCATTCCGCCGACCACGCGGCGGTCGAGGATGAAGTCCTCGTCGACCAGGTGGGAGAAGCCTCCGGCCGAGGCGGCCATCAGCACGGCCTGCAGCGCGGAGAAGGCGTGGGCGGGCTTGGTGAGCATGCCGCCGGCCAGGAAGATGCCGATGTTCTCGCGGGCCGCGGCGTCGTCGCTCTGGGTGCGCAGCCACTCGGTGAAGGTGACGGTGTCGAGCTCGCGGGCCTGCGGGTGGGCCCACGGTTCGTGGGGTCCGACCTCTGCGGCCAGCCGGTCCAGGGAGGCGATGATCCTGCGCATCTCGGCCTCGGTGTGCTCGCCCGCCGGGAACATGTCACCGGTGTACTCGTGGCGGCTGCCGTCGGCGGCGAGGTAGACCCCGGCGCCGTCGCGGTATCGGGGATAGGTCTCCATGCCGAGCTCCTCCAGCAGGCCGAGCAGCTCCTCCTGGTCCGGGGAGACCCACTGCCCCCCGATCTCGAGGAACGCGCCGTCGATCTCTCGGGACCAGGTGCGCCCGCCCACGCGGTCCCGGGCCTCGAGCACGGCCACGCTGAGGCCGCGGGCCTGCAGCGTGCGTGCGGCCATCAGTCCGGCGGGTCCTGCGCCGACCACGACGACGTCGCGGCGCAGCGGCTCCCGGACCGTCGTCGTCGTGAGGGTCTCGCCCATGGTGTGCTCCATCCGGTCTGCTCCGTCCACTAAATGAACTACATTCATTAACTAGCATGTAGCATGACCCTGGTCACACCGACCTGTCAAGACTCCGACCCCGACCGAGAGGAGCGTGCACACCGTGCCCCCGCACTCCCGCCGTCCCCGCGGGCCGGGCCGACCAGCGGCCCCGCTGCTCTCCCGCGAACGCATCACCGACGCGGCCATCGACCTGGTCGACGAGAAGGACTACCGGCACCTGACCATGTCCTCACTGTCCAAGCAGCTCGGCGTCTCCACCTCGGCGCTTTACAACCACGTCTCCTCGAAGCGGGACGTCATGGTGCTGATCCAGGACCGGCTCAACGCCGAGATCGACTGCTCGGACTTCGAGTCCGAACCCTGGGACGAGGCCCTGCGCTCCTGGGCCCGGTCATACAGGCGCTGCTACACCCGGCACACCGCCCTGATCCCGGTCATGGCGGTGCTGCCGGTCGCAGACTCGCCCCAGACCCTGCAGATGTACGAACGCGTGGCCTCCGGACTGGAGGCCGCGGGACTCACCGGCACCGACGTCGTCGACGTCATCGTCGGGGTCGAGGCACTGGTCTTCGGCGCCGCCTACGACGCCTCGGCCCCCTCGGACATCTTCGATCCGGGAGGTCTCGCAGAGCTGGCCCCCACCTTCAGCCGGTTGGCCGCGGCACGCGCCGAAGGCTCGAGGGGCGCCCGGGGAGGCCGCAGACGCCGCGGACAGGGCCTTCGAACTCGCGCTCGAGGCCCTGGTCCGCGGACTGCAGCTCCAACTCGTCGGAGAGGTCACTCCCCCAGCGCGTGCATGACGTGCTTGACCCGGGTGTACTCCTCCACCGAGTACAGCGAGAGGTCCTTGCCGTAACCGGAGTCCTTGAACCCGCCGTGCGGCATCTCCCCCACCAGCAGCACGTGGGTGTTGACCCACACGCAGCCGAAGTCGAGGTCCCGGGTCAGGCGCATCGCCCGGCCGTGGTCCGCGGTCCAGACGCTGGAGGCCAGCCCGTAGTCGACGCCGTTGGCCAGGGCGACGGCCTCCTGCTCGTCGGAGAAGCTCTGGACGGTCAGCACCGGGCCGAAGGTCTCCTGCTGGACGAGCTCGTCCTCCTGACGCAGCCCTGAGATCACCGTCGGCGCGACGAAGAAGCCCGCCCCGCCGGCCTCGGGAGCTCCGCCGGTCACCACGGTGGCATGCCCCGGCACACGGGAGAGCTTGTCCCGCACGGTCTGGAAGTGCCGGCTGTTGTTCAGGGGCCCGTAGTCGTTCTTCGACTCGTCGGACTCACCGGTGGTGAGTCCCTCCGCGGCACGGGCGAGCAGGTCGACGAACTCGTCGTGGACGCCGTGCTCGACGAGCACACGGGTGACCGCGGTGCAGTCCTGACCGGCGTTGAACGTGCCGAACTCGACCAGAGCCTTCGCCGTGGCCTCGAGGTCCGCATCGGCGAAGACCACCGCCGGAGCCTTGCCGCCGAGCTCCAGGTGGCTCTGCTTCAGTCCGCGCGCCGCCGAGGCCGCGACCTGACGCCCGGCACGCACCGAACCGGTGAGCGAGACCATCGCCGGCGTCGGGTGTTCGACCATCAGCTGACCGGTGCCGCCGTCGCCGAGGACCACGTTGACCACACCGGCCGGGAGGATCTCGCCGAGCAGACGAGCCATGACCAGCGTGGACTCCGGAGTGGTGTCGGAGGGCTTGAGCACCACGGTGTTGCCCGCGGCCAGGGCCGGCCCGAGCTTCCACACGGCCATGAGCAGGGGGTAGTTCCACGGAGTCACCTGGGCGACGACGCCGACCGGCTCACGCCGGATGTAGGAGGTGTGGCCCTCCATGTACTCCATGGCCGCACGACCCTCCAGCGTCCGCGCCGCACCGGCGAAGAAGCGCAGGTGGTCCACACCCATGCCGATCTCCTCCTGGGTGATCATCCAGCGCGGCTGACCGGTGTTGCGGTGCTGGGCCTCGACGATCTCCTCCGCATGGGCCTCCACGGCGTCGGCGAAGTCCAGCAGGGCCTTCTGGCGCTCAGCGGGGGTGGTGCGACCCCAGGACGCGGCGGCACGCTCGGCCGCGCGGAAGGCCGCGTCGACGTCGGCGGCGTCGGAGATCGGAGATTCGGCCACCTGCCGTCCGGTGGTGGGGTCGACGATCTCGATGGTCTCCTGCCCGTGGGCGTCGACGAAGGCTCCGTCGATGAAGTTCTGCAGTCGGCTGCTCATGGGACCTCCCTGGTCACAGTCCAGAAAATGACGTACATTCATATTACGCGCGGCCCAGCGTGACCTGCAACACGTCAGCACCGTAGTGCCGCACGCCTCTCCGGTCGACCGAGGCCTCTGCTGAGACGGGAACTCATGACTGCTCTGATCATCCATGGCGCGACGCTGCGCACCATGACCGCCGACGCCGTCAAGGACATCCCTGTCCATCATGACGCTGATGAGGCGGGCCGCCCCACGGCCGTCGCCGTCGCGGACGGTCGCATCACCGCAGTCGGCACCGACGACGAGGTCCTCGCCCTGGCGGACACCGACACTGAGCTGATCGACGCCCGCGGTGCGGTGCTGACCCCGGGACTGATCGACTCCCACATGCACCCGGTGTGGGGTGCTGAGCTCACCGCCGGGATCGACCTCGGCGGACTCACCACCCTCGACCAGGTGCGCGCCGCGATCTCCGCGGCCGCCGCCGAACTGCCCGACGACGCCTGGATCCGCGGGTGGAACCTGGACTACAAGCCCTTCGGCGACGAGATCCGCGGCGACCTCTTCGACGAGGCGGCCGGCGGGCGACCCGTCGCGCTGGTCCTGATGGACCTGCACACCGGAGTGGGCAACGAGGCCGCGCTGCGCGCCGCGGGGATCGACGGCACCGAGGTGTTCACCGACGCCAGCCTGGTGGTCGTCGACGACGCCGGACGCCCGACCGGCGAACTCCGGGAGATCCCCGCCTACATGATGCTCATCGACGCCGCCCCCGCGCTCAGCCGCGCCGACGCCGTGGACCGGGTGCGGGCCGCGCTTCGGGACAGTGCCGCCTCCGGCGTCACCACCGCCGCCGTGATGGACGGGCGGGAGGCGACCCTGGAGGTCCTCGACGACGTCGAGGCCGCACCCGGCGGACTGCCGGTCCGGCTGCAGATCGCCCTGTGGCACCAGCCCGGCGACGACGACGCCGACGTGGAGCGTCGGATCGCCCGGCTCGGAGCCGGCGGGGCCCGCTATGAGGTCTCGATGATCAAGATGTTCATCGACGGGGTCATCGACAGCGGCACCGCCTGGCTGCACGCCCCCGACACCGAGGGCGAGTCCGAGCACCCGTTCTGGCCGTCGATCGGTCGGTATCAGGAGGTCGCCGGGCGCTACCGGGAGGCCGGATTCCAGCTGGCGACCCATTCCTGCGGCGACGCCGGCGCCGCCGCGGCCGCCCGCACCTATGCCGCACTGGGCCCGCGCACCGCGGACGGAGCCCCGCACCGCATCGAGCACCTCGAGACCCTCACCGACGACGACGTGGCACTGATCGCCCAGACCGGCACGGTCGCCTCGATGCAGCCGCTGCACATGCAGTGGCGCGAGGCCGACCACTCCGACTCCTGGGCCCGACGGCTCGGCCCCGAACGGGCCGGACACGCATTCCGAGTGCGAGACCTGCTCAGTGCGGGGGCGCACATCTGCCTGGGTTCCGACTGGCCGGTGGCCCAGAGCGACGCCCGGATCGGAATGGCCTGGGCGCGGCTGCGACGCCGCCCCGGAGACCCCGACGCCCCGGTCTTCGAACCCGATCAGCGGCTCACCGGAGCCGAGACCCTGCTCGCCCACACCCGCTGGGCCGCCGAGGCGATCGGACGGCCCGACCTCGGCGTCATCGCCGTCGGAGCCCGCGCCGACCTGACCCTGTGGGAGCAGGACCCGGTCACCACCGACCCCGACCACCTGCCGGACACCCGCGTGCTGCTGACGCTGATCGACGGCACCATCTCCCACCGCGAGGAGGACATATCATGACCACGACACCCCACAGCCCCACGGAGGGCGCGGAGCTGCCCGACATCGGCGGCGGCATCGGAGGCGCCTCCACCCTGCGACGCACGCTGGGACTCCCGTCAGCCGTCGTGTTCGGCCTGGCCTACATGGTGCCGCTGACGGTCTTCACCACCTACGGCATCGTCAGCACCATCACCGGAGGGCATCTCCCCACGGCCTACATCTTCACGCTGGCGGCCATGCTGGTCACCGCGCTGGCCTACGCCAACATGGTCAAGGCGTTCCCGCTCGCCGGCTCCGCCTACACCTACACGGAGAAGTCCTTCGGCCCCGGGATCGGGTTCGTCGCCGGCTGGGCCCTGCTGCTGGACTACCTGTTCCTGCCGATGATCAACTTCATGGTCATCGGGCTCTACCTCAACGCCTCGCTGCCGCAGGTCCCGACCTGGCTGATCATCCTGGCCGCGATCCTGCTGGTCACGGGGATGAACGTGCTGGGGATCAAGGTCGCCGCCGGCCTGAACAGCCTGCTGCTGGCCGTGCAGGCCGTCTTCATCGTCACCTTCGCCGTGATGAGCTTCCTGACCCTCTCCGGCACCGCACAGCCGATCGACCCGCTGGCACCCTTCGTCTCCGAGGGGATCTCCTTCACCGCGGTGGCCGCAGGAGCGGCCATCCTGTGCCTGTCGTTCCTCGGCTTCGACGCGGTGTCCACGCTCTCGGAGGAGACCCGAGATCCGACGCGGACCATTCCGCGGGCGATCGTGATCTGCACCCTCGGCGCCGGCCTGCTGTTCATCCTCCTGGCCTGGATCGGCCACCTGGTGCTGCCCGACTGGGAGAGCTTCACCGACGTCGACACCGCAAGCATGGACGTCATGCGTGAAGCGGGCGGGGCGTTCCTGACCGCGTTCTTCACCGCCGCATACGTCTCCGGCTGCATCGCCTCGGCCGTCGCCTCCCAGGTGTCGGTCTCACGCATCCTGTTCTCGATGGGACGCAACAGACTGCTGCCGCCGCGGGTGTTCGCCGTGCTCCACGCCCGCTTCCGCACCCCGTACCTGGCGGCGATCGTCGTCGGCGTCGTCTCGCTGCTGGCCCTGGTCGTGTCGCTGGACGTGGCCGCCTCGGTCATCAGCTTCGGCGCCCTGATCGCCTTCAGCGCCGTGAACCTGAGCGTGATCAAGCACTACGCCCTCGATGCCCGGCGGTTCCGCGGCTACGACGCGGTGAAGTATGTGGTGCTCCCGAGCATCGGGGTGGTCCTGTGCCTGTGGCTGTGGACGTCGCTGACAGGGATGACGTTCGTCGTCGGGATCGCGTGGACCTGCCTGGGGCTGATCTGGCTGACGATCATCACCCGCGGGTTCCGCCGCCCGGTCCCCCGGCTGACGCTGGACGAGGCCGCCTGAGGCTGCAGTCCGGCGCCCGGTCCCGGTGCTCCGGGATCGTGGACCGCTCGGAGCCGGGTGCCCGCACCCTCCCCTTCGTCGAGGGAGCAATACTCGTCACGACTCGCCGATCAGACCCGCAAGTCGTGCTCCCCCGACGGTCGTGGCCGGTGACCTCCTCATCGATGGAGCAGACCTGGACACGACTCGCCGAGGTGCAGGGGCAGGAATCTCTCCATCGACGAGGTGGGTGTGGGGGGGGGTGGCGGGCCGTACGGAGCCGGGTGATCAGGAGTCGAAGCCGAGTCCGACCCTGTCCATGGCCCTGAGCCACAGACTGGGCCGGCCGGTTCGGTCCTCCCGCGCACGGGCGCCGAGGGACAGTCGGATCCCGGCCCAGGCCAGCGGCTCCGGCGGGAACGGCAGCGGGCGACGACGCACCATCTGAAGACGGGTCCGTTCGGTGTCCTCACCGGCCAACCGATCCAGCATGACGTCGGCGGCGAACCGCGTCGCACCGACGCCCAGACCGGTGAACCCCACCGCGTAGGCGGTGCGACCCCCGTGAGCCTGCCCGAACAGCGCACAGAACTGGGTGGAGGTGTCGATGACCCCCGACCAGCGGTGGGTGAACCGGATGCCGTCGAGCTGCGGGAAGGTCTCCCCGAAGTGCCGCGCCAGGGTCTCGAAGGTCTCGGCACGATCCTCGTGCGCGACATCGATGGACTTCCCGAAGTGGTAGATCGCGTCGTACCCGCCCCACAGGATCCGGCGGTCCGGTGTGATCCGGTAGTAGTGGAACTGGTTGGCGGAGTCGGAGACCCCGATCGAGGGATCCCACCGCAGCTCACGCAGCTGCCCGTCGGTCAGCGGCTCGGTGGCCAGGACGTAGTCGTAGACGGGCACCGTGTCGAGGCGGGCCCGTCGCAGGGGGTTCGGGAACGCGTTCGTCGCCAGGGCCACCTTCGAAGCCCGGATGCGCGCCGCCCCGGTGGTCGCGACGACGACGTCGCCGTCGGCCCGCAGCGCCTGCAGCCGGGTGCGCTCGGCGATCCGCACCCCCTGGTCCTCCGCCGCATCGGCCAGACCCCACGCCAGGCGTGCCGGGTCCAGGACCGCGCAGTCGTCGGGGGAGAACCGGCCGGCCAGGTAGGTGGGCGAGTCCACCATCTCCCGAACGGCGGCGGCGTCGAGGAATCCCGGCTCCTCGGGGTCCAGATCAGGGATCTGATGATCACGGGTGGCCACTACGAGCGCTCCGCCGCGGGCGAATCCGCAGTCGATCCCATAGCGCTCGACGGTCTCAGCGATGCCGGTCAGGTTCTCCAGCCCCATCCGATGGATGGCGTCGTACTCGTCGGGCCACCGGGACCGACCGTTGGACTCCCCGTGGGTCAGGCTGGCCTCGCAGAACCCCCCGTTGCGTCCGGTGGCGTGTTCTGCGAGGCGGTCGGCCTCGATCAGCAGCACCCGACGGCCGGGGTCGCGCTCCACCGCCCGCAGAGCGGTCCAGAGCCCGGCGAAGCCCCCGCCGACGACGAGCAGGTCGGTCTCGTGCTCACCCATGAGGGTCGCCCGCGGCTCGGGGCGGCCCTCGGTGTCGAGCCACAGGGGACGGTGGACGGACCCGTCCAGGGCGCTCAGCGGCCAGGTCCTCTCAGCCGCCTCCCCGGTCATGCCTGCTCCCCGAGGTAGGTCATGACGTGCTTGATCCGGGTGTAGTCCTCCAGGCCGTACATGGACAGATCCTTCCCGTATCCGGAGTGGCCGAAGCCGCCGTGCGGCATCTCGGAGAGGTAGGGGATGTGGGTGTTGATCCACACGCAGCCGAAGTTCAGGTCCCGGGAGGCCCGCATCGCCCGTCCGTGGTCTCTGGTCCACACGCTGGAGGCCAACCCGTAGACGACGTCGTTGGCCATATCCAGCGCCTGCTGCTCGGAGTCGAACCCCTGGACGGTGATCACCGGCCCGAACGTCTCCGCCTGGACGAGGTCGTCGTCCTGGCGGAGTCCGGTCAGCACGGTCGGGGCGTAGAACCAGCCGCGCTCGCCCAGAGTGTGTCCTCCTGCGGCGACCTCGACGTGCCCCGGCCGGGAGTCCACGGCGCGGACGATCTCAGCCAGATGCTCGGGGTTGTTGATCGCCCCATAGTCCGCGGCGTCGTCGTCGGGGCCTCCGACCCGGGTGCCGAGGGCGCAGGCGACCAGCGCGGCGGTGAACTCCTCGCGGATCTCTTCGGCGACGAGCACGCGGGTGGCCGCGGTGCAGTCCTGGCCGGCGTTGAAGTACCCGGCGGCGGCGATCCCCTCGGCCGCGGCGGCGACGTCGGCGTCGCCGCAGACGATGACCGGCGCCTTGCCCCCGAGCTCCAGGTGCACACGCTTGAGGGCCTGGGCCGCGGACCCGGCGACCTCACGGCCGGCACGCACCGAACCGGTGATGGCGACCATGTCCGGACGCGGGTGGCCGACCAGGGCTCGGCCGGTGTCCCGATCGCCGCAGATGACGTTGAAGACCCCGGGCGGGAGGAACTCCCGGCAGAGCTCGGCGAACATGACCGAGGTCACCGGCGTGGTGTCGCTGGGCTTGAGCACGACGGTGTTGCCGCCGGCCAGGGCCGGGGCGACCTTCCACAGCAGCATGGGCAGCGGGTAGTTCCACGGGGTGACCTGCCCGACGACGCCGACGGGCTCACGCCGGACGTAGGAGGTGTGGTCGGCCATGTACTCTCCGGCGGCGCGACCCTCGAGGAGGCGGCCGGCTCCGGCGAAGAACCTCAGGTGGTCGATGTTCGGCGGCATCTCCTCCGAGGCGGTGAGGTGCCGGGGCTTGCCGGTGTCCTCGCTCTCGGCGCGGACGAACTCCTCGGACCGGGCCTCCAGCGCGTCGGCGATCCGCAGCAGGGCCTCCCCCCGGGCCTGCGGGGTGGTCCTCCGCCACTGGGGGAAGGCGCGCTCCGCGGCCTGGTAGGCGCGGTCGACGTCGTCGGCGCCGGACAGCGGCGCCTGCGCCCAGACCTCTCCGGTGTGGGGTGCGAAGACGTCGTAGAGGCGGCCGTCACGCGCCGGCACGGCCTCTCCGTCGATGACGTTGTGCAGCTGCTCGGTCGACATGTGACCGAGCATACAGAACGGGTGTGCTGATTCCTACGTCGAGGAGGCGCCTACAGTACGAAATCCGTACCTGATCGAGGGAACTGGTGCTGATTATCTTGAAGATCGTCCGATCTCCCGACAGGATGAGGACATGGACGACCACTCTGCACTCCAGCATGCCGCCAAGAACCACCTGTGGATGCACTTCACCCGGCACGGCACCTATGCCGACGCCGACGTCCCCATCATCACCCGGGGTGAGGGGTGCTACCTGTACGACAGCCGCGGGCGACGCTACATCGACGGACTCGGCGGCCTGTTCACCTCGCAGCTGGGCCACGGCCGACGCGACCTGGCGGAGGCCGGCGCCGCCCAGGCGACCCAGCTGGAGTACATGCCTCTGTGGTCCTACGCCCACACCCCCGCCGTGGAGCTGTCGGAGCGGCTGGCCGGATACGCACCGGGCACGCTGAACCGTGTGTTCCTGACCAACAGCGGCAGCGAATCCGTGGAGACCGCGTGGAAGCTGGCCAAGCAGTACTACCGCCGGACCGGCCGACCGGGGAAGCACAAGGTCATCAGCCGGATGACCGCCTACCACGGGACCACGCACGGAGCGCTGTCCATCACCGGGATCGCAGGCCTGAAGCAGGACTTCGAGCCGCTGGTCCCCTCCACCGTGCACGTGGCCAACACCAACGCCTACCGTGCCTCCGAAATCACCTCCGGGACCCTGTCGGTGACCGACGACGCCTCCCTCGAAGCCTTCGGGCAGTGGGCCGCGGACCAGATCGCCCACGCCGTCGAGGCCGAGGGGCCGGACACGGTGGCCGCAGTCTTCCTGGAGCCGGTCCAGAACGCCGGCGGCTGCCTCCCACCCCCTCCGGGCTACTTCCGTCGGGTGCGCGAGATCTGCGACGCCTACGACGTGCTGCTCGTCTCCGACGAGGTCATCTGCGCCTTCGGGCGGCTGGGGCACATGTTCGGCGCGGAACGCTTCGACTACCGCCCGGACATCATCACCACGGCCAAGGGGATCACCTCCGGCTACGCTCCGCTGGGTGCGATGATCGCCGACGACGCGCTGATGGAGCCCTTCCTCACCGACGGCGCCATGTTCGCCCACGGGTACACCTTCGGAGGACACCCCGTCTCGGCGGCGGTGGCGCTGAAGAACCTGCAGATCTTCGAGGACGAGCAGATCCTCGCCCATGTGCGCGGACATGAGGATGCCTTCCGCGCCACGCTGGAGAAGCTGCTGGACCTGCCGATCGTCGGCGACGTCCGCGGGGCCGGCTACTTCTACGGCATCGAGCTGGTCAGGGACAGGGGCACCCGGGAGTCGTTCAGCGCCGAGGAGGCCGAGCGCATCCTCCACGGACACGTCTCCACGCAGCTCTTCGCCGAGGGGCTGTACTGCCGGGCGGACGACCGCGGCGACCCCGTCATCCAGCTGGCCCCACCGCTGATCGCCGACCAGCAGATCTTCGACGAGATCGAGCGGATCATCCGCAAGGTGCTCACCGAGGCCGCAGAGCTGGTGTGACCGGGCCGGGATCGGACCACCGGCGGTGCCCCACCCTCACCGCACGATGGTCTTCACGATCGCGGTGGAGCTCTCCCCCGAACGGCGCAGCACCAGGCCGACGACCACCAGCGCCAGGAGGGTCAGCACGAGCATCACCGTCGACATCGCCGCGACCTCGGGTCGCAGGGCCACGCGGACCGAGCTGAAGATGTAGACCGGCCACGGGGTGTAGCCGGGCTGCTGGACGAAGCTGGAGAGGATGGTGTTGTCCAGACTCAGCGTGAAGGCCATCAGCGAGCCGGCGAGGATGCCCGGCGCCGCCACCGGCAGGGTGACGCTGCGGAAGGCCTGCCAGGGCGTGGCCCCCAGATCGGCGGCCGCCTCCTCCAGCCGTCGGTCCGCCCCGGCCATGCGCGCCCGCACGATGAAGGTCACCACCGCCACCGAGAACATGGTGTGGGAGACGATGAGTCGGACCATACCGTTGTTGAACGGCGTCAGCCCCGCGTCCACACCCAGGGTCACGAACCAGGGGAGGAAGGCGATGCCGTCGACGATCTCAGGGGTGATCATCGTGACGGCCAGCAGCCCCGCCAGAGCCGCCGCCCACCAGAGGCCGGCCCTCGCCCTGGCCAGTGCGATGCCTCCGAGGGTCCCCAGCACCGTGGCGAGCAGCGCGGTGCCCACTGCGGCCTGCAGACTGGTGATCACCGACGAGACGATGACGTCGTTGTTGACCGCGGCCACGTACGACCGGAACCCGAACCCCTGCCAGGAGGCCAGCACCCGGCCGGTGTTGAACGAATAGGCGACGATCACCGCGATGGGCAGGAACAGGAAGGCGAAGACCAGGATCCCCCAGATCCGCAGCCCCAGATCCGTCGTACGCGGCCTGCCGGTCCGAGCCATCAGCGCACACCTCCGCCCTCATCACCCGCACGTTCCTCCACGCTCACCGGGGTGCTGTTCCACCACGCGGCGAGCCGCTGACCTCCCCAGAGCAGGGCGCCGACGACGGCGACCACCAGCAGGGTGGTGACCATGAGGATGACGGCCATCGCCGCACCCAGCGCCCAGTTCTGCGCGGTGTTGAACTGCGCGGCGATGAGCTGACCGACCATGGACCCGCTCGCCCCGCCGAGCACGGTGGCCGTGACGTAGTCACCGGTCAGCGGGATGAACACCAGCAGGCACCCGCTGACCACCCCGGGCATCGCCAGCGGCAGGGTCACCTTCATGAATGTGGTCCACCGCGGCGCGCCGAGGTCGTAGCTGGCCTCGCGCAGGGAGCGTCCGGCCCGGTCGATGGCGACGAACAGCGGAAGGATCATCAGCGGCAGATAGTTGTACACCACGCCGATCTGCACCGCCGTGCGGGTGTAGAGGATGTCGAAGGCGGAGTCGAGCAGCCCGGCGCCGATCAGCCACTGGTTGAGGAAGCCCTCCGGCGACAGGGTGATCTGCCAGCCCAGCGTGCGCACCAGGAAGTTCGTCCAGAAGGGGACCAGGACCAGCGCGATGAGCAGACCTCGCCACTTCGGCGGCACCTTGACCGCCAACCAGTAGGCGAACGGCAGGGAGATGAGCAGACACAGCAGCGTCCCCACGATCGAGATCCGCAGCGTGGCACCCAGCGTCGTGACGAAGGCGCCGGTCAGCGCCTCCCCGTACCGGTCGAAGCTCAGCTGGTCGGTCGCCACGGCGGTGAACTCGTCGGGCTTGTGGCCGAAGCTGTAGAACAGCACCAGGAACACCGGGATCACGAAGAAGAACACCACGTAGGCCCAGGTCGGGAAGGCCAGCGCTCCCGGACCCAGGACCCTGCTCATCAGCCGCCTCATGCTCCGCTCCTCGCCTGCGCGGCCCCGAAGATCTCCACGCGGGCCTGCTGGCCCTCGTTGTACTCGGAGGCCTCCAGCCGGTCGAGGACCTCCTGATCCGGGAAGATCAGGTCCAGGTCCTCCAGCTCGGCCTCACGCGCCTGCTCCTCGAGTCCGCGGGTGCCCACCGGGTATCCGATGTAGTCCACGTTGGCGATGGCCGCCTCGGGACTGATCATGGCGTCGATGAACGCGTGGGCCGCGTCCGGGTGCGGCGCACCGGTGGCCAGGCACCAGTTGTCCATCCAGAGGTTGGCCGACGGCGTCGGGAACACGAACCGCCAGGTGTGGCCCTCCCCGGCCTCGAGCATCCCCTGACGCGCGTCGCCGTTGAACGCCTGGAGCAGCGACACCGTGCCCTGCGCCATGCCCGTGGCCGCGTTGCCGAGGTACGCCCGGATGTGGGGAGCGAGCTCGTCGACGACGATGCGCCGGCACTCCTCCAGCTCCGCGTCATCGGTGGTGTTGAGGCTGACCCCCTGCGACCCCAGGGCGATCGAGCACACCTCCCACGGGTCCTCCAGCAGTGCCGTGCGGCCGTCGGCCTCGTTCTGCGCGGCGTCGACGAAGTCCGCCCAGGACTCCATCGACCGGGTGATGACCTCGGTGTCGTAGACGAACCCTGTGGTGCCCCACGCCTTGCAGACCGAGTAGGTGTTGTCCCGATCGAAGTACTGGCCGGTGAACTCCGGATCGATGTTGGAGAAGTTCGGGATCCGGTCCATGTCGAGGGGTTGGAGGAGGTTGTGTTCGACCATCTGCGGGATCATCAGCCCGGTGGGGACGACGACGTCGTAGCCGGAGGTCCCGCGTGCGGCGGCGAGCTTGGCGATCATCTCCTCGTTCGATCCGAACGAGTCCACCTGGAGGACCAGACCGTGGTCGTCCTTGAACCGGTCCAGCAGCTCGGGATCGTCGTAGTCGCCCCAGGAATAGAGGTTCAGCTTGTTCTCCACCATCCCGTCCGGCGCAGGAGAGTCCGCCATCCGCTGCGTGGAGGCGGTGCAGCCGGTCAGTGCGCCGAGGCCGAGCACACCTATGCCGGCGAGGAGACGACGACGCGAGACGCTGCGGGCGACCTGCCGGGCGACCGGTTCGGGGCCGAGGAACCGCAGCGGCTCAGTCATCGCCGAACACCTGCACGGCGTCATCGCGCCAGCTCAGCAGGACGGTCCCACCTTCGGGGACGGTCTCCGAGCTGTAGGCCGACCCGCGCACCAGCAGCTCATGGCCCCCGACGGTGCGGACCAGGTGCTGGACGACGTCGCCGAGGAACGACACGGCCTGGACTCGGCCGGCGACCGTGTTCACCTCGGCGTCCTGCGGCTCCTGCCCGGCCTCGGTGCGTCGCAGCGTGACGGCCTCCGGCCGGACCGCGACGACCAGCTCCTCCCCCTGCCACGCCTGCGACGTGCCCGCACCGCCGGGCAGGAATCGGATCTCCCCCTCCTGGGAGACGAGGACCCCACGGTCATCCTCATGCACCGGGACGAAGTTCTGTCGGCCGATGAACCCGGCGACGAACCGGCAGCTCGGTGACGAGTACACCTCACCGGCGGTGCCCAGCTGGCGGATGCGGCCACCCTCCATCACGGCGATGCGGTCGCTCATCGCCAATGCCTCCTCCTGATCATGGGTGACGAAGACGAAGGTGATGCCCAGATCCTGGTGGAGACGCTTGAGCTCCAGCTGCATGTCCTCGCGGAGCTTGCGGTCCAGCGCGGACATCGGCTCGTCGAGCAGCAGCACCTGAGGCCGGTTGACCACCGCGCGGGCGAGTGCGATGCGCTGCTGCTGCCCGCCGGAGAGCTGCTCCGGGCGGCGGTCGGCGAACGTCTCCATCCGCACCAGCGCCAGGGCCTCCCGGACCCTGTCGGCGATCTCCCTGCGCGGGACCTTCGCCTGACGAGGACCGTAGGCGATGTTGTCCGTGACGGTCATATGCGGGAAGAGCGCATAGGACTGGAACACGGTGTTGACGGGACGGCGGAACGGCGGCGTACCGACGAGGTCCTCTCCACCGAGTCGGATGCGGCCGCGCGTCGGCTCCTCGAACCCCGCGATCATCCGCAGCAGCGTCGTCTTGCCGCACCCGGAGGGGCCCAGCAGGGAGACGAACTCCCCGGGCTCGACGACGAGGTCGAGGTCGTCGATGGCCACCTGATCGCCGAAGACCTTCTGCACTCCGGTGATGGTCAGCCGGCCGGCGGTGCCGTTCCCAGGTGTGCGCATGGATCCCCTCGAATCGTGCCGGGGCGTGACCCCTTGGTGCCGACGGCGTCGTCGCAGCGGCCGATCCGCCTGCGGACGCCTGATGAGTGACAGAGTGCCACGATGAGGGGTGGATCACAAGAGTGAATCCGCAGCGAAATGGGATCTGAAGGATGGATCCCATCGATGATACGTAATCCTGAAGACCGAATCCGGCGCGAATCTTCGTCACGGGGACTCTATCCGCAGGTCAGCGGACTCCCCAGCTGTATGTCTGCTTCCGCAGGCTCAGATACATGAAGGTCTCCGTGGCGCTGACGCCCTCCAGGGTGCGGATCCGGCGGGAGAGGATGTCGAGCAGGTGCTCGTCGGACTCGCACACGACCTCGACCAGCAGATCGAAGGCACCGGCGACGATGACGACGTAGTCCACCTCGTCATAGGCCTCGAGCTTCTCGGCCACGGGCTCCAGGGGTCCGTCCACCCTGATCCCCACCATGGCCTGGCGCGGGAAGCCCAGCTCCAGCGGGTTGGTGACCGCGACGATCTGCATCACGCCGCTCTCCAGCAGCTTCTGCACCCGCTGCCGGACCGCGGCCTCCGACAGGCCGACCGCACGCCCGATTGTCGCGTACGAGCGGCGCCCGTCCTGCTGCAGCTGTTCGATGATGGTCTTCGAGACGTCGTCCAGCTCATCGGCGGCGACGGAGATCCTCCTACCCATGGACACATGGTCTCAGACGCGCCGACGCGGCGGGCGGCATAGGGCTCGACGACCGGGGCGAGGATAATGACGTCATGTCCCCGCCGTTCCGCGTCCTGCTGACCCAGCGCCCCGTCGCGCCGCTCGAGGACGGGGCGGAC
>JAUNSA010000209.1 GCA_030539405.1 Propionibacteriaceae bacterium | reverse complement strand
TTCGACATCGACGCCAACGGCATCGTCAACGTGTCCGCCAAGGACCGCGGCACCGGCAAGGAGCAGTCGATGACGATCTCCGGTGGCTCCGCGCTGCCGAAGGACGAGATCGACCGCATGGTCCGCGAGGCCGAGCAGCACGCCGAGGAGGACAAGCTGCGTCGTGAGGAGGCCGAGGCCCGCAACAACGCCGAGCAGCTCGTCTACTCCACCGACAAGTTCCTCGCCGAGAACGGCGACAAGGTCCCCGAGGACACCAAGAAGCCGGTCGAGGAGGCCCTCACCGACCTCAAGGTCGCCCTGGGCAAGACCGGTGACGAGGCAGCCTCCCCCGAGGACCTCAACACCAAGGTGGCCAAGCTCAACGAGGTCTCCCAGGCCATGGGCGCCGCGATCTACGCGGCCGCGCAGGCCGAGGGCGGCGACCAGGCGGGCGAGCCCGGCCCGTTCCCGGGCGCCGAGGACTTCGGTGCCGGCCAGGCCGGCCCACAGGACGCCACCGCGCAGCCTGGCGACGACGACGTCGTGGACGCCGAGGTCGTCGAGGACGACGACAAGAAGTGAGCCGATGACCTCCGCCCCGGCCGCCCACGCGGCGGCCGGGGCGGATCGTCGCACCACATCTTCACCATCGCCTCGCGGAGGAGCCGAGCATGAGCAACGACGACCACACCACCCGCCCCGGCGTCGACGACGCGGCGGGAACCCGACCCACGTCCCCGGCGCGGGGCGCGGCCTCCGCCGCGGCCGCGCGCGCCGCCTACGAAGGCGCCCCCAAGGGCGAGACCCACACCGAACCGGCTCAGGACCAGACGTTCATCGCCGGTGACGTCACCGGCGAGAGCGTCGAGGACGCCGCCGATGGCCGCACGGGGAACGACCAGAACCAGCCACAGAACCAGCCCCAACCCGAGGACGGGACGGTGCAGGAGCCGTCGACCGACCTCACCCCCGACGCCCTGCTGGCCGCCGAGCGCCTCGCCGACTACCAGCGGCTCAACGCCGAATACGTCAACTACAAGAAGCGGGTCGACCGTGAGCGCGCCGAGGACCGCAAGCGCACCACGGCGAGCATGGTCGAGTCCCTCCTGCCCGTGTTGGACGAGATCCACCTCGCCCGTGAGCACGGCGAACTGGGCGAGAACACGCCGTTCTCGAAGATCGCCGCCAAGCTCGAGGGCATCCTCACCAAGTACGGTGTCCAACGATTCGGCGAGGTCGGTGAGACCTTCGACCCCATGGTTCACGAGGCCCTCATGCACACCCGGGCCGAGCTGCCCGAGGGCACGACCGAGACGACCGTCGTCATGGTCATGCAGCCCGGCTACCGGATCGACGACCGCGTCGTGCGCCCCGCGCGCGTGTCGGTGGCCGACCCGGCCTGAGAGAACGAGACGAGGAGGCGAGATGGCCAGCCAGGACTGGTTCGACAAGGACTTCTACGCCGTGCTGGGCCTCTCCCCCGACGCGGACGCCAAGAAGATCAAGTCCACCTACCGCAAGCTCGCGCGCACCCATCACCCCGACAGCAATCAGGGTGACCCGGCGGCCGAGCAGCGGTTCAAGGACATCGGTGAGGCGTATTCGGTGCTGTCCGATCCGGAGCAGCGCAAGCAGTACGACGCCGTCCGCGCCATGTCTCGTGGCGGTGCCCGCTTCACCTCCGGTGGTCCCGGGGGAGCGGGTGCCGGCGCGGGGGCCGGGTTCGACGACGTGTTCAGCACCCTGTTCAACTCCGGCGGGACCCGCTTCACGAGCGGCCACGGCGGGTTCTCCGGTCGCACCGGTGAGGAGCCCGACCTCGAGGACCTGCTCAACATGTTCGGGCAGGGGTCGGCGCAGGGGGGCGGCTTCCCCGGCGGCGGCCAGTACGGTGCTCCCGGCGGACGACCGGGCGGCTTCGGGGGCTCTCGCCGCGCCCGCAAGGGCCGCGACATCCACGCCACCGCCGGTCTGAGCTTCCGCCAGGCCGTCGAAGGCGACACCGTCATGGTCAGTGGCGTCGGCGGCACCACCATCACGGCCCGCATCCCCCCGGGGGTGAAGGACGGCGCGACCATTCGTCTCCCCGGCAAGGGTGAGGCCGGTCCTGCCGGGGCTCCCGCCGGAGACATCCTGCTCAAGGTCACCGTGCACCCGCACGAGGTCTTCACCCGCGACGGTGACAACCTCCGCATCGAGGTGCCCGTGACCTTCGCCGAGGCCGCCCTCGGCGAGACGATCTCCGTGCCCACGCTCGCGGGGGACACGGTCAAGGTGAAGCTGCCCGCCGGCATCTCCAGCGGCAAGACGCTACGGGTCAAGGGTCGTGGCGTCCGCCGCAAGGGTGGCGCGACGGGTGACCTCCTCGTCAAGGTGGCCGTGACGGTGCCGCAGCGGCTCACCGACGAAGCGCGCGCGGCCATCGAGGCGCTGCGTAACCAGGAGGTCGGCATCGATCCGCGCGAGGATGTCTTCAGGAAGGCACGCACCTCCTGAGGTGTGCCTGAAGGCTCGGCCGTGACGTCCGAGACAGGAGGGAGATGGCATGAGCACCACCGGTTTCACCCCCGACGACGACACCCCGGTGTTCGTCATCTCGGTCGCGGCCCAGTTGGCGGGCATGCACGCGCAGACGCTGCGCCAGTACGACCGGCTCGGTCTCGTCACCCCGTCACGCACTCGCGGGGGAGGACGGCGGTATTCGCACCGCGACATCGTGCAACTACGCGAGATCCAGCGGCTCTCCCAGGAGGAGGGTGTGAGCCTGGCCGGAATCCAACGCATCCTCGAACTCGAGAACGAGGTCGAGGCGCTGCGGCACCGCGTCCGCGAGCTGGGCGAGGAGTTGGAGGCCGCGCACGAGGTCATCGATACCGGCCGTCGGGTGTTCGCGGCCGGTCGCGCGGGTGACGTCGTCGCGGTGCGGGCCGGGCAACGGCCCCGGCGCGCGACACCGGAGTCCCGTGCGCTCGTGCTGTGGCGGCCCCGCCACCGCTGACGGTTCTCACCGCAGCGTCAGCGGGGACAGGGGGACAGGGGGCAGGGGAGCAGGTCAGGGCAGGCGGCCCCGGCGAGCGGGTGTGGGGCAGAGGTCGTGATGCACCGGCGCGACCGTCGGTCGCAGAGCGGCAGCCGCGTCCAGGCTGCCGAGAGTGGCGATCTCCTCGACGAGGACGCGGGTCGGTGCGACGAGCAGGAGCGAGCCGTCCTCCGCGCCCGCTTCGATCTCGGCCGCGGGGGCCCACTCGGAGTGAGGTGCCTCGGTCGTCGTGTGTCCGAACGCGGCCGCCAGGTCGGGATCGCGGACGG
>JAUNSA010000208.1 GCA_030539405.1 Propionibacteriaceae bacterium | reverse complement strand
CCAGCTCGCGGACGCCGTGGCCGGGCTGGCCGGCCAGCTGGCGGCGCACGTCGGCCAGCCAGAACGAGCGGACCGTGTCGCGGTAGCGGTCGTTCCACTCCGCGAAGGGCGCGGGGAACTGGCCGGTGCGCCAGCCGTGGACGCCGACGTCCCAGGGCTCGGCGATGAGCTTGACGCGGGACAGGACCGGGTCGGTCTGCAGCGCGACGTGGAAGGCGTGGTCGCGGTAGTAGGCGTCGTCGCGCCCGCGCGCCAGCGCCGGGGCGAGGTCGAACCGGAAACCGTCGACGTGGTACTCGTCCACCCAGTGGCGCAGCGAGTCCAGCACCATCCGGGCCACCATCGGCTGCCGCAGGTCGAGGGTGTTGCCGCAGCCGGTCACGTCGATGTCGCGCCCGCGGGCGTCGAGGCGGTAGTAGCTCTGGTTGTCCAGGCCGCGCCACGACAGTGTCGGGCCCGACCACGAGCTCTGCTCCGCGGTGTGGTTGTAGACCACGTCGAGGATGACCTCGAGACCGGCCGCGTGCAGCGCCTTCACCGCCCCCTTGACCTCGTCGACCACGCCCTGCGGGTCCTTCGCTGCCGCATACCCGGGATGGGGTGCGAAGAAGCCGAGCGTGTTGTAGCCCCAGTAGTTGACCAGGCCCTGGCGGACCAGCGCCGGCTCCGAGGCGAACGAGTGGATCGGCAACAGCTCGACCGAGGTCACGCCCAGGGAGAGCAGGTGCTCGATGACGGCCGGGTGGCCGAGGGCGGCGTAGGTGCCGCGCTGCTCCTGTGGCACGTCGGGATGCCGCATGGTCAGGCCCTTGACGTGCGCCTCGTAGACGACGGTGTCGGTCCACGGGGTCATCGGGAGCCGGTCCTCGCCCCAGTCGAAGGAGTCGTCGACCACGACGTTGCGGGGCAGGTGGCCCGCGCTGTCCCGGGGGTCCCGGAGCTCGGGGTCGCCGTGGCCGTGCCGGTCGACGGTGTGACCGTAGAGCTCGGGCGCCCAGCGGACCTCACCCTCGACCGCCCGGCCGTAGGGGTCCAGCAGCAGCTTGGCCGGGTTGTGCCGGTGCCCCTCGCCCGGCAGCCAGGGCCCGTCGACCCGCAGTCCGTAGCGCGTCCCCGGCGTCAGCTCGGGCACCGTGTCCCACCAGATGCCGTAGGCGCTCTTGGTCAGCGGGATGCGGCGCTCGCCGTCGCCGTCGAAGACGCAGACCTCCACGCCCGTGGCGTGGCGGGCGAGGACGGCGATCTCGGTCCCGGCGCCGTTGCGGGTGATCCCCAGCGGAGGAGGCGTGTCCGTGCTGCGCCGGGAGGGGAAGGGGGGAGACATGGCGGCACCTAGGTTACGACTGCCGGGTATGCAGCTCGCGGAGGCTCCCTGCCAGGTGTCCCGTGTCGGGGGTGGCAGGTAGGTTGGGGACATGACCGATCCGACGTCGCTGCCCAACTTTCCGCCCCCGCCCCAGGAGCGCCCGCTCACCGGCCGTGTGCTGGACGCCCTGGTCGATCTCCAGATGCAGCCCAACCTCGACAACGAGGGTGACGTGGCCTTCGTGGTCCAGGACCAGAAGCTCTTCGTCAAGGTCGTCGCCGGCGAGCAGTTCGACATCATGCGCGTCTTCGGCCAGTGGGTGATCGCCGACTCGATGCCCCAGGACCTGCAGACCCGCCTCAACGGCTGCAACGACATCACGCTCGGCGTGAACCTGGTCAAGTCCGGCATCGCCAACGGCAACCTCGTGCTGGCGGTCGAGCAGATCATCACCCGCCAGGAGAACCCGCGCGCCAAGCTGCAGATCGCCACCGGGCTGATCCTGCAGGCGCTGCGCCTGTGGCACAACAACGTCCAGGCCAAGTCCCGCGCCGAGGCCGGCCTCGACCCGCAGCTGCCCGAGGGGACCCCCGAGGGCACCCAGGTCGGGCCGTGGCTGTCCGTCGGCCCGGGGCGTCGCCCCGCCGACCAGACGGATGCGACCGGCGCGACCGCCGAGACCGGCGAGCCCGACGAGGGCGGAGCCCCCGCCCCGGAGGCGCCCACCGACGGTCCCGCCCAGGGTCAGGGTGGTGTCGAGGGCCAGCCCGGAGAGGGCGGCGAGCCCCGATGACCCGCACCGTCGAGACGGCCAGCGAGCACGTCCGCGTCGAGATCGACTCCAGCATCGCCACGATCCGGATCGACCGGCCCAAGATGAACCCGCTGTCCACCTCCATCCAGGACGCCCTGGGGGAGGCCGCCGGGATCGTGTCGGCCGACGACGAGGTCGCGGCCGTCATCCTCTGGGGCGGTGAGAAGGTCTTCGCCGCCGGCGCGGACATCAAGGAGATGGAGACGATGAGCTACACCGACATGGTGGAGCGCGCGCCCCTGATCCAGAAGGCCTTCACCGCCGTCGCGCGGATCCCCAAGCCCGTCGTCGCCGCCATCGAGGGCTACGCCCTGGGCGCCGGCAACGAGCTGGCCATGTGCGCCGACTTCCGGGTCGCCGCCCTCGACGCCAAGCTCGGGCAGCCCGAGATCCTCCTCGGCGTGATCCCCGGGGCCGGCGGCAGCCAGCGCCTGGCGCGCCTGGTGGGGGTCTCCAAGGCCAAGGACCTCGTCTACACCGGCCGGATGATCGACGCCAACGAGGCCCTGGCCATCGGCCTGGTCGACGACGTCTGCCCCGCGGGCAGCGCCCACGACACCGCCGTATCCATGGTCCAGCGCTACGTCCACGGCCCGGCCTTCGCGCTGCGCGCCGCCAAGGAGGCCATCGACCGCGGCCTCGACGGTGACCTGGAGACCGGCCTGGCCATCGAGGCCATGCAGTTCGCCGGCGTCTTCGCCACCAAGGACCGCGAGATCGGGATGGCCTCCTTCGTCAAGGACGGCCCCGGCAAGGCGAGCTTCGAGGGCCGCTGAGCCACCCGCGAAGCTGAGCCTGCGGCGCCGCTGAGCACACCGCATACCCGAGCAGGAACCCCCGCCCACCCCCGAGGTGAGCGGGGGTTCCTCGTCTCCTGGCACGCGCCCTGGCTAACTAGTTGACTTCTCTGACTAGTCAGAGATACGATCTAGTCATGAACACAGAACAGTGGCCCAGCGAGTGGCTCCGGGGGGTGCTCGGGGTGTGTGTCCTGCGCATCCTGCTCGACGGACCCAGCTATGGCTACGCGATCACCCAGCGTCTCGACGAGGCCGGCCTGGGCACGGTCAAGGGCGGCACGCTCTACCCGCTGCTCGGTCGTCTCGAGGAGGCCGGTCACGTCGAGGTCGAGTGGCGGCCCGGCGACGGCGGCCCCGGCCGCAAGTACTTCG
>JAUNSA010000207.1 GCA_030539405.1 Propionibacteriaceae bacterium | reverse complement strand
GGGCCGCGTCGGCGTCCAAGTCGCGCAACAACCCCTACCACGGGCTCGACCTGCCTGACCCGGTCGAGATGACGATCTGGGCCGGACGGGTCACCTACCGCCGCTGACCGGACCGCTCACGATGCGGTTCCTACCCCACAACGCGGATAGTTTCCGCGTTGTGGGGTAGGAACCGCATGGTGACGAACTGGCAGGATGGCTGTCATGACGTCTGCCCAGCCGCCCAGCACCGACGCCCCCTGGACCCCGCTCACCGTCGAGGACCTCACCGACCTCTTCGGTGACCTCGACGCACGCTGGTGGCTCTCCGGCGGAGTGGCCCTGGAGCACTGGCTGGGCGAGCCCATCCGGGAGCAGGCCAACATCGACGTCAGCACGCTGCCCGGCGACGTCGCCGCCCTCATCGCCGCGTTGCCTGCCCACCTGCGCGCGTGGGCCGTGCTCGTGGACGGCCTGGTCGCGTTCGCCGACGTCCCCGCCGGTGCGGACCTGCAGACCATCGGCGTCCACGACCCCGAACGCGACGCCTGGGTGCTGCAGATCAACGTCGAGGACGGCACCCCCGACCGCTGGCTCTACCGCCGCGACCCACGCCTGAGCATTCCGTGGGACGAGGCCGTCCTGGACGTGCGCGGCGTCCCGACCGGCGCCCCGGGCGTCCAGTTGCTGTGGAAGACCCTGCGGCCGCGGCCGCAGGACGAGGTGGATCGCGAGACCGTCCTGCCCGCGCTGTCGGACGAGGAGCGCACGAGGCTGCGGCGCGACATCCTGTCGATCCACCCGCACTCGACGTGGGCGATCCACTTCCGTAGTCCGTTCGCACCCGCCAAGGCGAGCTGGAACCGCAAGAAGAAGGGCTGAGCAGCCACTCCAGACCCCCGATGAACGGGGATTGTGCATCCCGGTGGGCGGGATATCCCCATTGAACGGGAAGTGATGTTCCCGGCCAATGGTGCGACCACCGACCCTGTTGGTGAACACACACCGACGAAGGAGTCGCACCACATGTCCCAGCCCATCCACACCGACGTTCTGGTGATCGGGTCCGGCGCTGCCGGGGTCGGCACCGCACTGAAGGCCGCGGCACAAGGCCATTCGGTCATCATCATCGAGAAGGACCAGTACCTCGGCGGCACGTCGGCCATCTGCGGCGGCTGGGGCTGGGTCCCCGGCAACAAGGGTGGCACCGACGACACCCGCGCCGAGGCCAAGGAGTACATCAAGGCGCTCGCGCTCGACAGCTACGACGAGGACATGGTCGACGTGTTCCTGGACGCCGTCCCCGAGGCCATGCAGTTCTACGAGGACGAGGGCGTCCAGATGGTCTACGGCGCCATGAGCCCCGACTACCAGATGGACGCGCCGGGCGCGAAGGAGAAGGGTCGCGCCGTCACGTTCAAGCGCGCGGACGCCCGCATCCTGGGTGAGGACCGCCTGCGCGTCCAGCCCTACCTGATGCCCTACACCGTGTACGGCTACATGCCCGAGATCGGCCCCGACATCGCCAAGATGCTCAAGGCCAACCAGAGCATCCCCAACTTCCTGTACGCCACCAAGAACGTGCTGACCACGTGGGCGCAGACCGCCCTGTTCAAGCGGGCCTACACCCGCACCAACGGCAATGCCCTGATGACGTGGATGTTCGCGGCCGCCCGCAAGGCCGGCATCCGGATGTGGACCAACACCGAGGCCACCGAGCTGATCACCAACGACTCCGGCGTCGTCACCGGAGCCCGCATCACCGGCGAGCACACCGGCGTCGTCGAAGCGCGCCTCGGCGTGGTGCTGGCCTCGGGTGGGTTCTCGAACAACCCCGAGTTGCGCAAGCAGTTCTTCGAGCACGACCCGAACGGCGATGACCACTTCACCCCCACCATCGGTCACGATGGCGACGCCTACCTGATGGCCAAGGAGCTGGGCGGCTACATGGACGACTCGGTCCACCAGCCGGCTTCATGGGGCCCGGTCACCACGTTCCAGACCCTGGTGAAGAAGAAGCCGGCGATCTTCCCGCACCTGCGCGCGTTCGGCCTGCCCGGCCTGATCGCGGTCGACCGCGACGGCGTCCGGTTCGCCAACGAGTCGCTGTCGTACCACGACTACGGCGTGGAGATGATCAACAACGACGCCGACCGCGAGAAGACGTTCGGCTGGATCATCGCCGACGCCAAGGCCATGCACAAGTACGGCATCGGGTATGCCAAGCCGTGGCCGTTCCCCAAGCAGATCTTCGAGGCGGAGAAGTTCCTCATCGAGGCGCCGACCATCGAGGAGCTGGCGAAGAAGATCGGCGTGCCGGCCGGCACGCTGCGCAAGACGGTCGACGAGTTCAACGTCCACGCCGCCAGGGGTGAGGACCCCGTGTTCAAGCGTGGCTCCCTGAAGTACCACAACTTCAAGGGCGACATGGAGCACAAGCCCAACCCGAACCTCGAGCCGCTGGACAAGGGCCCCTACTTCGCGGTCAAGATCCAGATGGGTGACCTGGGCACCTACGCCGGCCTCAAGGTGAACGACCGCAGCGAGGTCGTCAAGCCGGACGGCAGCGCCATCCCCGGCCTGTACGCCGTGGGTACGGCCGCGGTCAGCGTCTTCGGTGGCGGCTACCCCGGTTACGGCGCCAACATCGGCCCGGCCATGGTGTTCGGCTACCTGACCGGACGCGACATCGCGGCGCACGCGGCAGAGCGCACCGCCGGCAACTGAGGTCTCATAAGCTGCGACGCACGAAGGGAGGTGGTGGACGATGGCGAACTCTGCCAGCGGCGACTCGATGGTCGAACGGATCGCACGGATCCTGGAGGCCTTCGACGGCGAGACGCTCTCGATGAGCGTGGCCGAGCTGGGCCGGCGGGCCAACCTGCCGTCCACCACCATCCATCGGCTCGTCGACGAGCTGACCCTCACCGGCCTGCTCGACCGCCATGGACGCGAGGTCCGGCTGGGCCTGCGGCTCTGGGAGCTCACCGAACGCAGCTCCCAGGTGTTCGTGCTGCGGGAAGCAGCACGGCGTCCCTTGGAGGCCCTGCGCAACCGGCTCCAGCAGCACGTGTGGCTGGCCGTCCTCGACCGCCACGATGTGCTCTACATCGACCGCATGGACACGGGAAAGCCCACCGTCAACATCACCAAGGTCGCTGCGCGGTTGCCCGCGCACGCGGCGTCCGGCGGGCACGTCCTGATGGCACACGCTGCCCCCGAGGTGCAGGACGCCTTCCTGCACTCCCGGTTCACCCAGCACACCTCGGGGACCGTCACGGACCCCAAGGCCATGCGGCGCGTCCTCGCCCAGGT
>JAUNSA010000206.1 GCA_030539405.1 Propionibacteriaceae bacterium | reverse complement strand
ACCGCGACCGCCGAGGACCGGCCTAGCCGAGGCGCACGAACCCGTCCGGGGCGGAGTCGCCGCGGACCTGGACCGAGCGTGCCCCCATCCGGGTCGCCCACCAGGCGGCCGCGACGACCACGTCATCGGGCGCCGCGGGCAGGCTCACCCATTCACCCTCGAAGCGCGCCCGGACGCCGTCCAGCTCCGCCCACTCGCCCCAGGCAGGGACCTCGGCCGGGGGCGTCCGCCCCTCGAGCAGCGCCGAGATACGCCCCACCCAGCAGTCGCCGGTGAGGCCGGCGCGGGCGGCCAGCGCGTCCAACAGGTCGCGGGGGGTGGCCTCGGGGCGGCGCCCCAGGGCGACGCCGACGCGCCGGCCGGCGAGGATGTCGGCCAGGCCCACGACGTGCTCGTGCCCGCGACGATCGACCACGCCTACCGTGTCCGAACCGACCCCGGTGACGAAGCCGATCACCTCACGCGCACCGTCGCCCGCGTCCACGTGCAGGCTCACCCGTTCACCGGGGCGTAGGGGCGGATCGAGTGGGGCGGCGACACCGTGTGCAGTCGGCACAGAACCTCCGGTTGTGCTTGTAGAGTGGGGCCTTGAGTCCGGGTATGGAGCTGTCAGGAGACTATCGATGACCTACGTGATCACCCAGCCGTGCGTTGACCTGAAGGACCTCGCGTGCGTCGAGGAGTGCCCGGTCGACTGCATCTATGAGGGCAATCGCATGCTCTACATCCACCCGGACGAGTGCGTCGACTGTGGTGCGTGTGAGCCGGTGTGCCCGGTCGAGGCCATCTACTACGAGGACGACGTCCCCGCTGACCAGGCCCAGTTCTACGACGCCAACGTCAAGTTCTTCGACACGATCGGTTCGCCCGGCGGTGCTGCCCGGACCGGCAAGATCGACGCCGACCACCCGATCGTCGAGGCGCTCCCGCCCCAGGGCGAATGAGCCGGCCGCTGTCGGGCCGCCTGCCCGACTTCCCGTGGGACACCATCGCGGGGGCCCGCGAGCGCGCCCGCGCGCACCCCGACGGCATCTGTGACCTGTCGGTCGGCACGCCGGTCGACCCCGTGCCCACACTCGCACTGGAGTCCCTGGGTGCCGCCGCGTCCGCGTGGGCCGGCTACCCGACGGTCTGGGGGACGCCCGCGCTGCGCACGGCGATCCGCGACTACCTGGTCCGCCGCTGGCACACCGTCGCCTTGGCGGACGCCAACGTCCTGCCGGTCGTGGGCACCAAGGAGCTCGTCGCGCACCTGCCCCTGCAGCTCGGCCTCGGCGCAGGGGACACCGTCGTCATCCCCACCACCGCCTACCCGACCTACGAGGTCGGCGCGCGCATCGCGGGGGCGACGGTGCTGGCGACCGACGACCCGGACGAGGCGGCCGCGGCCCGCCCCGCGCTGATCTGGATCAACTCACCGGCCAACCCCCACGGCGCGATCCTGGGCCCGGACGCCCTGCGTGCCTGGGTGGACGCCGCACGATCCGCCGGCGCCGTCCTGGCCAGCGACGAGTGCTACGGCGAGTTCGCCTGGGACGCCGAGCCGTTCTCGGTCCTGCACCCCGACGTGTGCGGCGGGACGCCTGAGGGCCTGATCGCTGCCCACTCGCTGTCCAAGCGCTCCAACGTGGCGGGCTACCGCGCCGGCTTCCTGGCCGGCTGCTCGGGCCTGCTGGGGGAGCTGCTGGAGGTCCGCAAGCATTCCGGGCTGATGGTGCCCGGACCGGTGCAGGACGTGATGGTCGCGCTGCTGGGCGACCAGGACCATGTCGAGGAGCAACGCGCCCGCTACCGGGCCCGCCGCGAGCTGCTGAAGCCTGCGCTGGAGGCCGCCGGGTTCCGGATCGACCACTCCGAGGGGTCCTTGTACCTGTGGGCCACCCGCGGCGAGGCCTGTCGCGCCACCGTGGACTGGCTGGCCGAACGGGGCATCCTGGCCGGCCCGGGCGACTTCTACGGTGCCGCCGGCGCCCAGCACGTCCGGATCGCTCTCACCGCCACCGACGAGCGCATCGCCGCCGCGGCGTCCCGCCTGCACTGATCAACCGGCCGACCTCAGCGCGGGGCGCCCGCCTCGAAACGGACCACCACGGTGCTGCCGCTGGTGGGCTCACCGGACCATCGGGCGATCTCGGTGGTGCTGGGCGTCCACGTCCGACCACCGACGTCGACGCCGGCGAGCCCGTAGCGGTGGTGGTTGGCAATCGCCACCGAGGCGGCCGACCACGCCAGCTTGGAGGACGCAGCCTCGATCGTGACGGCACCGGGGGATTGCGTGATCGTCGCCGAGGCGGGCAGCGTCCGCTCCAGGAAGGCGACCAGGCCGGCCGGGTCGGCCGCCGGGGGCGTGGAGACCCGGCAGGAGAACGAGGCGGGGGTCTCCCCGGTGAGCGCGCTGGCCAGGCGGCGGGAGTTCTCGACATGCTTGGCGTAACCGTTGGGGTGCCCGCTGCGCTGGACGGCCTGGGCGACGTCGTTGACGTCGCCGTTGCGCCAGTCGGGGATCGTCACCAACGTCTCGTAGAACCGCTCGGAGGCGTGGTACGGGTCCTGCACCTGCTCGTCGGTGCCCCAGCCCTGAGAGGGCCGCTGCTGGAACAGCCCCAGGGAATCCCGGTCGCCGTAGTCGAGGTTGCGGATGCCCGACTCCTGGTAGACGGTCGCGATCGCGATCGTGGACGCCCGGGGCGCTAGGTCACGCTGGGTGGCGACCCCGACGATGATCGACAGGTAGTGGGCCTGCTCCGGGGTGACCGACACCGTGAGGTCGGCCACATCGGCGGCGCACTGGTCGGACAGGGGCAGGGGCTCCTTGTTCCACGTGAACCACAGCGCCACGCCGATCACGGCCGCTCCCATGAGCAGCGCTGTGACCACGAGCGCGATCAGGACCCTCCGGATGGTCGCCAAGAGCGTCAGTTCTCGTGCAGCGCGGCGTTGAGCTCGACCTTCTGCCCCTTGCGGGCTCGGACGCCGACGGTGCCGCTGACCGAGTCGCGGTAGAACAGCAGCGCGTCCGACCCCGACAGCTCGGCGGCCTTGACCACCTGGCCATCGGGCAGCGTCACCTTGGTGCCGGTGGTGACGTAGAGGCCCGCCTCGACGACGCAGTCATCGCCCAGGGAGATGCCGATGCCGGCGTTGGCGCCGAGCAGGCAGCGCTCGCCGACCGAGATCTGCTCCTTGCCGCCGCCCGACAGGGTGCCCATGATCGAGGCGCCGCCGCCCACGTCGGAGCCGTCGCCGACCACGACGCCGGCCGAGATCCGCCCCTCGACCATCGAGGTCCCGAGCGTGCCGGCGTTGAAGTTCACGAAGCCCTCGTGCATGACCGTGGTGCCCTCGGCCA
>JAUNSA010000051.1 GCA_030539405.1 Propionibacteriaceae bacterium | reverse complement strand
CACCACCACCCCGGACGCGCCCGCCGTGTCCTGCACCACACTGGCCGCCGACACACTCGCCAGCATCTCCGAAGGGTCGAACACCAACGGCGTCACCGTCACCGCCGGATCCTCCGTGCCGCTGCCCGCCGACCTGCAGAAGGGCAACTTCACCCGCCTCGCCTCGACCACCATGAGCGGGCCCGGCGTCGACGGAGAAAAAGCCACCTTCCTCCTCGGAGACGACCCCGTGACCTCGATCATGAGCGTCGACGGAGTCGCGAAGGAGTTCTTCGCCTGGGGAGAAGCAGCCGAACCCGGATCCCCCATGGGCGACTACCGCGACCAGATCGCCAGCTCAGACCTGGCCGACGCAGTCAAGAACTGCTGACACCACGCCAATGAGCGACGCCGCGAACCAAGCCGACGAGGTGGATCCGGACGCCGCCGACTTCGAGCAGATGGCCCCCGTCGTCGCGAACTTCCTCGCAGACTTCGTCCGCAAACAACACCCGGAGTACTTCGAGTACCGGGCCAAGCCATCCCCCAAAGCCACCCCACCCACCAAGGGCAACGCCCACTGACCCGTGTCGGCGGAGGAACCTAACCTCCGCCACATGACCATCGCTCCCACACGCGGCACCCGCGCCTGGAGCAACCTCTGCGCCCACTGGCAAACCCGGATCAACCAGCACAACGGCTGGACCTGCCGACGCTGCGCCAAGAGGATCCCGCCCTACCAGCGCTCCGCCTGGCAGCTCGGCCACCCCCACGACATGACCACCGGCCCCACCCCGCTCGAGGACCTCGAACCCGAACACTGCCGGTGCAACACCAGCGCCGGAGCGACCGCAGGCAACACAGCCCGCGCAGGCACCACCGAACCCACGTGGAGCCTGTGATGAACACCAGCACGACACCCCTAGTCACAACGGTTTTTCTGGACGCCGCAGCCATCAAGGGAGACCCCGGCCGCTCCGGTCTAGCTAGCGGGGCGGGGCGTGTCCGCGTGGATGGGGTTGGCAGGCACGGGAAGGGGGCCAGGGATGACGGAGAAGCGTACGGCGTGGTTCGCGGTCAGGTCGCGGAGGCCGGGGCCTACACGGGCCGCTGTGGACGAAGTTTTGGCGGAGTCGGAGGGTGTCGATCCGGTTCTGGCCGAGTTGGCTCGGGCTTCGGCGGATCTGACAGATTCTGCGAAGCGGTCTCAGGATCCGCGGCTGTGGTTGTCGGCGTCGGCGCGGTTGTTGGCGGTGCGGTCCAGGATGGGTGGCGGCCGCGGTGACGACGGCCGGGACGAGGAGGAAACCGGCAGCGCAGACGGACTTCCCGGACTGGCCGACTTCGTGGGGGGTTCGCCCGAAGTACGTGACGCTGCCGGATCCTGATCGCCTGACGTTTGGGCCGCGGATCGAGCGGATCGCGGAGCGGCTGGGGGGAGCTCTGTTCCCCTGGCAGCGGTACTTCGTGACGGTGGCCACCGAGCAGCTCGAGGACGGGCTGGGTGGGCTGGAGCCGGCGTACGACACGGTCGGGGCTGCGGTGACGCGTCGTGGCGGGAAGACGTTCATGGTCAAGTCGACGTCGGTGGAGCGCGGGTTGCGGGGGCGTGCGCGGATCGCGTTCACGGCGCAGACCCGGGACCATGCGCGTGAGCGTTGGCTCGAAATGGCGGACCAGGTGTCCACGGTGTCGGCGGACAAGGGCCTGAAGCAGGCCATGGGCGGTGAGGTTCATGTGACCTCCGGGAACAGCAACGAGATGCTGACGTTCCGTGCGACAGGCTCGCAGTTCTTCCCGTTCGCGCCGAACGCTGCGGCCGGCCACGGTGGCGCCTATGACCTGGTGTTCGTGGACGAGTTGTGGGCGCACTCGCTGGCGGTCAAGCAGCTGATCCAGCAGGGCTACCGGCCCATGTGGTCAGTCAAGCCCGGCCAGGAGTGGCTGCTGTCGGCTGCAGGCACGAAGGCGTCCGGCTGGCTGCATGACGTGCGGAGGCGTGGCCGCGCTGCAGTCCTCGACCCGGCGGCGCGCATGGCGTTCATCGAGTTCGGGATCCCCGACGACATTGACGTGCACTCGCTGACCGACGAACAGCTGGTCAAGGTCACGCTCGAGTACCACCCGCGGCGCGGGTTCGGGCTGCGGGAGAACTACCTGATGGGGGAGCTGGGCGAGCTGGGCCGCGCTGGGTTCCTGCGGGCGTATGCGAACCGGGACGCCGAGGACGACGCCGGCGGGATCTTGGCGCCGGAGATCGTGCAACGGCAGACGGCGGCCGAGCGGATCCCGCGTGGCGTCCAGGCATCCGTAGGGGTCGCGCTGGACGACGCCCGGCGGGAGACGTCGGTGGCGATCGCGTGGACCAACGACGCTGGCCATCGCATCGTCGAGTCGCAGACGAAGCCGGGCGTGAGGTGGGCGGCCGCGTATGTGGCTGCGATGCCGGGAGCCCGGAACGTGGCCGTGGTGAACACGCGGAATGGGCGCGGGTTCGCGGACGAGCTGGAGCGCATCTGGGCGGAGGCCGAGGACCTGGTGGCGGTGCCGGTGCTGCGGGTTTCCCAGGCGGACGCCGTGGCGGCCGCCGGTAGCTGGCTGGCGTCGGTCGAGGAGGACGGGACGACGTTCTTCGCGCAGTCGGGCCACCTGACCGCGGCCCTGCATTCGGCGGATCTGCCCGTGGGTGGGAACTGGGTGTCGAGGGACGGGGAACCGATCACGTCGTTGCTGGCCCACACCATGGCTGTGTGGGCGGACGAGCATGCACCTGCCGAAGCTACTCCGTCTGAGTTCTGGGTCTACTAGGGGGACGCGTGACGTTGGGGAGCGGTTGGGGGGCGGTGGCGCCGGCGCCGGGCGTGACGCAGCCGTGGAACGGCGTGGTGTGGCCGCCGTCTGAGTCGAACTGGTCGCCGCTGTTGGGCGGGTCGATGACGTCGCAGCAGATGCGGGCGATCCCCGCGATCGGGCGTGGTCTGGCGTTGATCGAGGGCATGTGCATGCAGATGCCGATGGACGCGAAGCGGGGGGATGAGATCTTGCCGCGGCCGCGGCTGTTGGAGCAGCCGGATCCCACTCGTGACCGTGCCTGGTTCGTGGGGCAGCAGGTGGACGACTACCTGGTGCACGGCAACGCGGTGGCGCTCGTCACGTCGCGGGACGCGACGGGTTGGGTGGCGTCGGTGATGCACGTGCCGGCGGCGCTGGTGGACATGGTCGTGGACGTCGACGGGGTCGTGTCCTACTGGGCCAACGGCGTCGAACTGCCGGCCGGTGACGTCGTCCACGTGCGTCGTGGCGCGGATCCGCTGCAGGTTGAGCGAGGTCTGGGCGTCCTGGAGCAGTTCATGCGGCCGCTGGGGCGGATCGAGAAGCAGGGCCGCTATGAGGAGGCCGTGCTGGACGGTGCTGCGGTTCCGTCCGTGGTGGTGACGACGAACAACGACAAGCCGTCCCAGGAGGCGATGGACGCCGCGTCGGATCGGTGGATGGAGAAGTTCGGTGGGCCGGTGCGGAAGCCGTTGTTCCTGCCGGCGGGGTCGACGGCGGTGCCGCTGTCGTGGTCACCGGCTGACTCGCAGCTGGTCGAGGCCCGCCAGTTGTCCCTGACGGACGCCGCGAACGTGCTGAACATGGACGCGTTCTGGGTGGGCGGGGGCATGAGCTCGGGGCTTACCTATCGCAGCCCTGGGCCGATGTGGCTGAACTTCCTGCGGCAGACAGCCGCGCCGATCCTCGAGCAGTTGGAGTTGTCGTGGTCGCAGGCGTGGCTGCCGCGTGGTCAGCGGGTGTCGTTCGATCGGCGGGTGGTCCTGGCTGAGGACATGAGAACGGCCGTGTCGTGGGTGTCGAGGGCGCACGAGAAGGGGCTCATCACGCTGTCTGAGGCGCGCAAGGCGCTCGGCTATTCGGTGGAGATCCCTGACGAGTTGAAGCGGCAGCCGGTCCCCGTGGGGCTGGCCAGCGACGGGCAGGACAACGAGGTGGACGAGATCGAGGAAGGGACCGAGTGATGACGGACGAGATGGTGACGCTGAAGGCTCCGGAGGTTCGGACGTTCCCGGCCCTGGAGTTCCGGGAGTTCGAGCGGTCGGCGTCGGGCCGGTTCTTGGAGGGGCGCGCGGTGCCGTACAACCGGTGGGCGGACATCGGGTGGTTCCGGGAGCGGTTCGCGCCCGGAGCGTTCGCCAAGAGCATCCGTGAGGCTGCTCGCAAGCTGCCGCTCCTGCTGTGGCATGACAATCGGACGTTCCCCATCGGGGTGTCGGACGAGTGGCGGGACAACGACAAGGGCCTGGACTGCGTGTGGGATCTCGACGTGGATGATCCGCGTGCGGTTGAGGCGGCGCGGAAGGCGGAGCGTGGCGAGCTGACCGGCCTGAGCATTGGGTTCGCGCCGATCGAGAACCGCGGCAAGAACGCGCGCGGGGAGGTCGTCGACCTGAACAACGTGCTGGAGATCGACGACATGGGGCTGATGTCGGTCACCCGCAAGGAAGCGCGTCTGCTGGAGGTGTCGCTGACGCCCACGCCGGCGTATGCGGGCGCGCAGGTGTCGTTGGTGCGGTCGCAGGCGCCGCAGGAGCAGGGTGTGCGCCGCAGGTCGGCGGAGGTCGAGGCCTGGCAGGCGTACTTGGCGTCGGTGCGGGGTGATCGGTGATGGCGCTGCCTTCGGGACTGCTCACGTGCACGCTCACGATCGGGTCGGATGTTGATCCGTCTGGTGATGCGGTGGTGACGCGCGTGTCGATTCGTCCGGTCGTGCTGCGTGGGGGTGTGCCGGTGCCGGTGCGCCTGGTGCACGCGACGTCGGGGGTGTCGATTGTGCCGTTGCCGGAGGTGGTGACGGTGGGTGCTGCTGGTCCGGCGCAGACGATCGTGCTGCCGCGCACGTCGGACACCACGATCGTGGACGCCGCGACGGGCATGGCCACCGACTGGGTGTATCTGGCCGAGTGCGAGTACGAGGGGCGGCGTCGGCGGTGGTCGGATCGGAAGGCGTTCCGTCTCACGGGCTCGTCGGCTGACCTGGACAAGGTGCCGCCGGTGCGGCTGGTGGAGGCGTCGCAGGAGATCGCCCAGGTGCTCCCGCACGCCCATGACGAGCGTTATCCGTCTCGGGCCGAGCTGGCGGCGGTGCTGGACGGCTTGGAGGGAGGGAGCCCGATCCCGCCGTCTGTGGTGGCTGCCGGCTCCGACGTGGACGACTTTGTCGCGGACGGGTGGTTTGTGGCCCCGTCGTGGGTCAATGGACCTGCAGGCGAGACTGGTGGCGCCTATGTGCGGGTGACCTCGTATGCGTCGGGGGCGACGACCTTCCGCCGTCAGCGGTGGGAGTCGCACCTGACGGGCCGGGAGTGGGTGCGGGTGAAGGCCTCGAGCGGCTGGGGTCCGTGGACTGGTGGTGTCGGTGGTGGCACGGGCGCCTATCCGGTCCAGCAGGTGCTGCTCACCGATGACCTTGCCTACTCGCTGCCGCCGTCGGCGCCCACCGATCAGCCGATCAGCGTTGTTTTCACGCAGGGTGCGGGCGGTGGGCACATGGCAACGTTCGCTGGTGATGTGCTCCCGATCCATGCGAGCGGGTCGTCCACGATCGTCATGTGGCGTGAGGCCAGCCGGTGGGTGTGGGGTGGCCCGGTGCCCAAGGGCGCGACCCCCGGTGCGCCGCTGCGGGTGGCGATCACCAGTCTGACCGCGGATCTGCTGCGCGTGACGCTGGCGTGGTCGAGCACCGATCCGTCTGTGGCGGTGAGTGTGGACTGGGGTGACGGGACGGTCAACAGTGCGACCCGGCACACGTATGAGTCGACGGGCACCTACACGGTGACGATCACCGGCACCACTTCCTCGGGGGCGGTGGCGCAGGATTCGGAGATGGTGAGCGCTGCCCGTGTCGTCTACACGCCGGGGCAGGTCATTACGTCGGCGGAGTTCACCGGCTCTGGGGAGCTGGTCGGCACGATGACCGACTGTGCGCGTGGAGGGTCACCGGTGCTGTGGGAGGGCGACAAGGGTGTGTGGGAGGCAACCTCGGGTGCCGCAGTTGCCACCACCACCACCGGCTACGTCGGTTTCCGTGTTCCCGACGAGCTGCTGGCCTACGAGGTGCGCTGGTACTTGCCCGCCAAGTCGGTTTCCGGGGTGAATGGGATGTTCATCCGAAACGCTGACCTCAAGTCGGAGGTTGGGGGCGTCGTATTGCAGCGCGGCAACTTCAACCGGCTCACCGCACGCCCGGGGGGCGGAGCGCCGCTGTTCCTCGGCATCAACCAGGCCCCCTTCACGTCATTGCAAGACGATGGGGTCACCATGCGTGTCGGCTACAAGGGCGGCACATGGTACTGGGCACGCACCATGGACACGCTGAGCGAACTCGACGTGCCTTGGACCGAGATCACCGAACTGGCCGACCTGGTCACCCCGGCACCCGGCTGGGTGGCGCTGCGCAATCAGAATGTGGGCGTCACCAACGGTTACGCCTGGCTGGAGGTGCGCGCACTGTGAGCGCAGTCCTGCAACTGCTCTTGGGCGGATCGAGTGACCCAACGGCGTCCGGCACGAACCCCGAGACGCTCACCACGCTCGGGACCATCGCCACCGGCGGCTACTCGTGGCGACAGGCGATGATCGCGGGAGAAGCGATCACCTACAAGTCGGGCCTCCACCGAGTTGTCACGGCTGCACGCAACCTCCGCGTTGCGTGGGGTCGCGGAGAGGGTTCCGTGAGCAGGGTCTACCCCGATATTCGTGTCGGGCTGGAGGTGCACGGCATCGTGTACCCCGTCCACTGGGCTGGCAATCGGCGGCTCACCACCAGCCCCGACATGCAGCACGCGATCAGCGACCCTGTGCCCGTGCAGGTTGAGCCCGGCGATACCATCTATGTTCGGTCGGCCTGGCCCGCAGGATCACAGGTCGGTTTCTACTCCGCGTCAGACCTGCACACGTCAGGCAACGCAGGCGGGGATCTGTCCGGTGGCGGCACCCTCGCCCATGCAGGAGGCAGCCCGGTGTGCCCCCTCGGCATCTACGGCGACACCGACCCCACCAAGGACAGGGGGGTGCTGATCCTCGGGGACAGTTTCATCCAGCAGGGATGGGCGCGCGGTGCCGTCAACGCTCACGGCTACGCGTGGTCAGACCTCGGTGTGTGGTTGGAGGTCATTCCCCGCGACCGCGCTCAACTCGCCAACCGGCTCCCCGGCAGCGGCGCGTGGCCCTACCGTGCCGCCCTCGCCTTTCACTCTGGCAACGACAGCGCGAGCCCGACTGAGACGCAACAGGCCCTCCACATTGCAGCATGGCGCATGTACCGCGACGCCGGGGTCTCCCGCGTGTTCGGCATCACCATCCACCCCTACTCCACCTCGACGGACAGGTGGACGAGCGTGGCCGGACAAACCACACGGCTCCCACCAGACCGCAACATCCACCCGTTCAACGTGTGGGTCCGCGACGGGGCACCCCTCGACCCGACCACGTTCACGCCCGTCCCAGTGGGGGGTGTTGGCGTCCGCTTTGGTGAGCCGGGGCACCCTGCGCAAGGGTTCTTCGACTGCCACGCCGCCACCGCTGTTGACCCCCACAGTGCGAGCGTGTGGCGGGTCGGGGACGGCACAAGCACCACCGGCACCGCCTGGACCAACGACGGCGCCCACCTGACCGGACACGGCTCGGACATGCTCCAGCAAGCATTCTCCGCCTGGCTCGAAACCAACGACCTGACCACCTAAGGAGACCCATGCGTATCGCGTTGATCCACAGCATGCAGCCCCACAACCGGTACACCGGGCAGCCCACCAACGAGATGGTGCAAATGCGTTCGGTTGCCCGCCAACTCGGCAAACGATGGCGGGACCGCGGCATTGACGTGATCGTGCATCCCGGCACCGACATCACGCGCAGCGGCAGCTACAGTCACGCCGACAACGTCGCCTGGGTCAACGCCGAGCACCGGCGCCGCAAGGTCGATCTGCTCATCTCGCTGCACTCCAACGCGGCCGGGGACTCGATGGTCCTGTGGGGCACGTCGAAGGTGTCCGCACGCTACGGGCAGACGATCATGGACGCCCTCAACGGCGACAACCCGTTCCCCGGTGACAGGTGGACCTACTACCCGCGCAAAGTGTCCGAACTCACCCAAACCCGTATGCCCGCCGTCCTGCTCGAACTGTCGCGCCACGACCGGCCGCGGGAGGCCGCTCACCTGGTGCGTGTCATCGCGACGGGCCAGCTGGCCGCTCATCTCGACCGGGTGCTGTCCCGAGCCCTCAACCTGCCCCTACCCGTCATCACGACCGAAACCACATCTGATCCTGAGGAGGACATCATGGCCACCATCGACGAACTACGGACCGTGCTGCGCGAGGAGCTCGACGCCTACGGACGCGCACCCATCACGGTGAGCGCCGGCACTGACCGCGAGTGGACCACCACGCGAGACCAAGCGTTGGCCGCGGCCGCGGAGATGGAGAAGCTCGCTGTGGCGGGTGAGGTGATTCGTCTCGACGACGCCATGGCTGAGCTGCTCAACGCGCAGCGGGAGGACGCCGTGGAGGAAGTGGGGGAGGTGGATCCGCGATGAACGCTGAAGCCCCCACCCAAGTCCGCTACCCGTGGCGTGCCGCGATCCGGACCGTGCTGGCTCACCTGCTCGCCGCGGCGGTCGTCCTGCCCATCGCCTGGGGCATCGTCGTCGACGAGCTGCAGACGGCCGGGATCGTCCTGCCCGAGGGGGTCGGTTCGACCGTCGCGTGGCTGCTCGGGGTACTCGTGGCGGTGTCCGGCATCGTGACGCGGGTCATGGCGATCCCGCAGGTGTCTAGCGCGCTGACCCGGCTGGGCGTCGGTCCTGTCCCAGACGAGCAGCACCAATCCTGATCCCGGCGACGCCCACCCACCCGTGTTGGTGGGTGGGCGTCCGTCACGTCTGTGGCACCAGAAGGTGCACGTCGGCGCCTGTTCCTAGCGTTCCCATCATCGAACTCGTGCCGGAGAACAAGGGCGCCGCGCCGGACCCCAACAAGGGGCACCACGTGACCACCCAAGGGCCACCACACGAGGGGGGGAACACAAACACACAGGAAGGCCCAACAATGTTCAAGAACCCTGTCCTGGTGAAGCTCCTGGAGGAGCGCGCCAAGCACGTCGAGTACGTCGGCACTCTGCTGACCAAGGTCGATGAGGAGGGCCGCGACCTCGTCGAGGCCGAGACCCGCACCCTGGAGACCACCAAGCAGCGCATCGAGCAGATCGACGCGCAGATCAAGCCGCTGGAGGAGTTCGAGGCGACCCGCGCCGCGCACGAGGAGACCGTGCAGGCCGTCACCCCGACCCAGCGCACCCAGCCCGCCGGCGGCACCCGCCTGGGCGTCAAGGAGCGCACCGGCTACACCTACCCGACGCCGGGGCACTTCATCGTCGACAAGATCCGGTCGCAGCAGCACTGGGACACTGTCGGCAACGAGCAGGCCCCCGACTCGGACGCTGTCACCCGTCTGCGTGCCGCGGTCGGCATCCAGACCCGCGCTGAAGGCGACGTCGCGCCCGGCGTCCACCAGACCACCGAGGACACGCCCGGCCTGCTGCCGGTCACGATCCAGGGCCAGGTGCTGGAGACCCTCGACGGGCTGCGCCCGTTCCTGCAGGCGATCGGGATCAAGCCGCTGGCCGGCATCCCCGGCAAGAAGTTCCACCGTCCGCACATCACCCAGCACACCAAGGTCGGCAAGCAGACCGCGGAGAAGGCCGAACTGGCCTCGCGTGACCTGAAGATCGAGGGCCTGGAGTTCGAGAAGGACACCGTGGGTGGCTGGTTGAACATCTCCCGCCAGGAGATCGACTGGACGTCGCCCAGCGCGTGGAACATCATCCTGCAGGACCTGCAGGCCGAGTACGCCGAGGAGACCGACGCGATTGCTGCCGCGGCGTTCGAGGAGGGCGTCACGCAGTCGGTCACTGCCATTGCGGCTGCCGAAGCCGACAACGTCGACGCGTGGGTGGGCGCCCTGTACGAGGCTGCGGTCATGGCCGCAACCAAGGACGGCACCCAGCGGGCACGGGTGCGTCGCCTTCCGGACACGATCTTCACGTCGGTCGACATGTGGGGTGACATCGGCGCGATGCTGGACATCGCTGCGATCAACAAGCCCGGCATGAGCGCCGGTGACGCGGACGCGCAGACGTTCGCCGGGTCGATCCTGCGGTTCCCGCGGATCATGGTTCCCGGCCTGCCGGCCGGAACGGTGGTCGTGGGCCGGAAGGCCGGCTTCGAGTACTACGAGGAGCGCATCGGTCTGTTGTCCGCGGTGGTTCCGAAGGTGTTCGGCGTCGAGATCGCGTACGGCGGTTACACCGCGGCCGGGTTCGTCGACCCGAGCCTGTTCGCGAAGATCACCGTCGCGGAGGCCTGACCCATGGCGGCCACGGTCACGAGCCTCGAGACCGTTCTTGCGGCGCTCGGGGTCAGCACCAGCCCGCACGTCGAGGCGGCCTATGCGGCTGCTGAGGACGCTGTGGCGTCGTTGTGCGTGTGGCCGCAGGTCGACGAGGGTGGGGAGCCGATCGCGGCTCCTGGTGCTCTGGTGCAGGCGGTGGCACTCCGGACGAACCGGCTGCTCGCGCGACGCAACTCCCCTGACGGGATTGTGGGCGTGGGCGAGTTCGGGCCCGTCCGGGTGTCCGCCGTTGACCGGGACATCGAGGAGCTGGAGAAGCCGTACCGGCGGGTGGTGTTCGGATGATGACACCGGCCCTGCGTGACCATTTGGCCCAGGAGCTCCGCGTGCGCGTGGGGCATCTGGTTGAGGTTCTGCCCCATGGAGTTGACGGCTCGTTCGCGCCGCCTGTGCTGGTCATCGGCCAGCCGGACGTCGAGTTCCGGGCGTGGGGCTGTGAGGACCTGGTCACGATCGGGCTGGCGGTTGTCGTCCGGCACCACCCGGACGGGCCTGCTGCGACCCAGCGGGCTCTGGAGGAGCTGTGGCCGCAGGTTGCGGCCCAGGTCAAGAGCTTGTGCCACGAGGACCCGTCGTTGGGTGGTCTCGTGACGTTGGCGGAGCTGAAGACGGCCGAGTTCGGGGACTTCACCGTGCAGGGCCAATCATTTCCCGCCCAACAAATCGCGTTGAATGTGTTTGTTTCCTGAAAGGGGAAAAGGTTATGGCTTTCAAGCCGATCATGATGAAGAACGTCGATCTGATCCTGGGCGATGAGGGGACCGGCCCGAACTTCAAGTGCCAGCTCCGTTCGGTGACTCTGACGCCGAACAGCAGCCCGCAGCGACTCAAGACCCTGTGCCCGCAGGGCCGCTACTCCGACGTGTCGGACCCCGAGTGGGACCTGGAGCTGGGGTACGCCCACGGTTCGACGGACGGCGCTGACCAGGCGCTGGCCGAGTACCTGCAGGAGAACCACGGTGAGAAGCAGCCGTTCATGTTCCGGCCGCAGGTCGGCGGGAACGGCTACCAGGGGACGGTGACCGTGCTGGCGGGGCCGGTCGGCGGTCAGATCGACCAGTGGATGGAGGGCAGTGTGACGCTGCCCGTCGAGGGCCAGCCCTTGCGAGTTGAGGCGATCTGATGAGCGTGCGGTGGAGTGGTATCCAGTCCTGGTATCGCGTTCGGTACGCCGATGGTTCGACCGTTGACGTTCAGGTTGGTATCCCGGACGCCATGCGGTGGGAGGCCAACAACGGTGGCCAGTCCCTCCTGGGCAACCAGTCGATCACGGCCATGCTCACCTGCGTGTTCTACGCGCTGCGCCGGCAGCAGCTCGACGACACGAAGCGGTTCGACGAGTGGGCGGCTCGCGTCGAGGACTTCGCGCAGATGGACGACGACGATGACGCCGAGGTTGGGGAGCTGCCGGACCCTACGTCCCCGGATCAGTCGGACGACTGATCTGTGAACTAGCGGTGGCCACCTCGACCACGCCCAGCCAGTGGATGGACGAGGACGCGGTGGCCATCGCGACGGTCAAGCGGATCCTCGACGAGCAGCACGAGGCCGCACAGAAGTCAGCGAGGAGGTGACGTGTGGTGAGGATGGGTCTTGAGGTTGAGGGGCTGAAGCCCTTCCTTGCCCGCGTCAGCAAGCTGCCGAAGACGGCCCAGGCTGAGCTTCGGGAGCGAGCCCAGGACATCGCTGATGATGAGGCCCGTCGCCTGTCGGCGGCGGGCCGCTCTGATGACAAGCAGTCGCAGGCGGTGGCGCAGTTCATCAAGAGCCGGCGCGATCGGGTGCCGTATGTGCAGGCCGGCGGGAACAAGAAGACGGGCGTGAGTGGCGGCGCGAAGGCTGGGGAGCTGTTCTTTGGTGCCGAGTTCGGTGGCCAGAGCTCGAAGCGGTTCGAGGACACCACGAAGACGGTGACGGGCCGGACGGGGAAGCAGCGGACGGTACGGACCGGCTCACGGTTCGTGGGGAAGAAGAACACGACTGCGCAGTTCCGTCCGCACCTGGGCCGCACGGGGTACTGGTTCTGGCCGCAGCTCCGGCGCGATCAGGAGCGCATGTTCAGCCGGTGGGAGGAAGCCGTGGCGTCGATTGAGCGTGAGTGGGGGATGGGCTGATGGCGGCCAAGGGCATGAGGACGCTGGGCGTCCGGTTTGAGGGAAAGGTCGACCCGAGCCTGAAGCGGGCCGCGCAGGAGACCGAGGAGACCGTTCGGGGGGCGTCTGAGCGGAGTGTGGCGATCGCGTCCGGTATCGGCGCTGCCGCGGGCACGTTGGCCGGGGACATGCTGCGTCAGGCGGGCCAGACGGCTGCTGACTTCCTGGCGGGGAGCATGGACGCGGCGTCGAACCTGGCGGAGTCCGCGAACGTGACCACGCTGGCGTTTGGGGACTCGGCCGAGAAGATGCGCGGGTTCTTCGAGGATGCGTCGCGGTCCATCGGCATGAGCGAGAGCGCAGCGCGTGCTGCGGCCGGGAACGTGGGCGGCCTGCTGCAGAACCTCGGGTCCGCTGAGGATGCGAGCGCCGACTGGTCACAGACCCTGCTCACCCTGTCCGCGGACATGGCGTCGGCTTTCAACAAGGACCCCGAGCAGGCGATCCAGGCGATCGGGGCGGGCCTGCGTGGCGAGTCGGAGCCGCTGAAGGCGTTCAATGTGTTCTTGTCGGACGCCACGGTGAAGTCCAAGGCGATGGAGATGGGCCTGTACGACGGCAAGGGCGCGATCGACGCGCACGCGGCCGCGCAGGCCCGCCTGGCGATCATCATGGACAACACGAGCAAGATCCAGGGTGACTTCGCGAACACGAGCGAGCAGGAAGCCAACCGGACACGGATCGTGGCCGCGCAGGTGGAGGACCTGCAAGCCAAGATCGGCGGCCAGCTGCTGCCGGTCAAGGAGAAGCTCCTGATGGTCGTCTCAGACCAGCTGATCCCGGCGTTCGAGGGGTTCGTGGGCTGGCTGGAGGGCGCCGCGCACTGGCTGGGCGAGAACGAGGGCTGGCTGAAGCCGGTCGCTGCCGGCTTGGGGATCATCACGCTGGCGGTCATGGGCTTCAACGTGCAGCAGAAGATCATGATGGCGGGCGGGCTCATCAAGTGGTTGGGCGCGTTGTCGTCGGCCACCGTGGTCGCGACGGGCAAGCAGCTGCTGTTCAACTTGGCGTTGCTGGCCAACCCGATCGGGATCGTGATCCTCGCGTTGACTGGTCTCGGGGTGGCGTTCGCGATCGCGTGGAACAAGAGCGAGACGTTCCGGAAGGTCGTCGTTGGTGCGTGGGAGGGCATCAAGAAGAGCGTGAGCGCGGTCGCGGGCTGGTTCGAGGGCGTCCTGAACGGCCTGTTCGGTGGCATCGAGAAGGCGGCTGGGTTCTTCGGGATCAAGCTGCAGTTGCCGCGGGTGAGCTTCGCGTCGGCGCCGGCGTCGGGTGGTGGCCCGTCGGGCCGGAACAACCAGCGGGCGTTCGCGATGGGCGGCTACACGGGGCCGGGTGGGAAGCATGAGCCGGCCGGTGTCGTGCACCGCGGCGAGGTCGTGTGGTCACAAGACGACGTCGCCGCACATGGGGGCCCGCACGCGGTGGACGCGTTGCGTCGCTCCCGGTTCGGGTTCGCCGGTGGTGGCATTGTCCCGAACGCCTCGCAGGGGTTCAGGGGTTACGATCCGGCCGCGTTGACTGCGATCCAGGCGTGGGCGCGGGCCACGGGCCGGATGTGGCACATGACCGGCAACGGTGGCGCTCGTTCGTTCTCCGATCAGAAGCGCGCCTGGGACAAGTACCGGGCCGGTCGCGGCCCGTTGGCGGCCAACCCGTATCGGGGTGGGCCGCACATGTACCCGGCCATCGCCATGGACCTGGCACCGCGGCCCGGTGAGGTTCCGTCCGCTCGCGCCCTGCTCGGCCGGTTCGGTCTCGGGTTGACCGTGAGGGGTGAGCCGTGGCACGTCGGCTACCTGGGTGGACGCCGTGGCGGCCAGACGTCTGATGGGACGGACGGCGGAACGTGGTTCGACCCGATCGGCTGGATCAAGAAGATGGTCGGCGGGTTCACGCCGTCCACGGGCGGCGGCGGGTTCGGGGAGATGCTCAACGCGGTCCCGGGCATGCTCATCAAGGGCGCCGCGGACTGGCTCAAGGGCCAACTGTTCGACAGCGGTGGCTGGCTGGAGCCCGGCGCGACGCTGGCGGTCAACAAGACCGGCCAGCGGGAAGCAGTGCTGACGTCTGCCCAGTGGCAGGTCCTCGAGCGTGCGGCGCAGCCGCGCGAGCTGGACACCGTTCGATTGCATCCCGATGACGTGGACGCGATCGCGCGCGCCCTGGCGTTGGTGCTCGCGCAGATGCCTGCGCCGGTCGTGGACGTGCGGGAGATCACCGACAAGCAGCGCCGACATGTACGGGCGTTGGGCTAAGAGCGACGGACGGGAGAGGGATCGTGTGTGAGCTGAGGATCGGCCGTGTGGGTGCAGGGCTGACGGGCGTCAGGACAGCAGATCTCGCGTTCGATGGGGACCAGGTGGTGGTGGATGGGCACGTGATCGGGGACGCCGCGGAGGTGTTGTCGGTGGCCGAGCAGGTGCGTGCTCTGGTCGCCCAGTCGGATGAGGCGTTCATCCCGGTGTGGTGGGAGCAAGGGGAGGAGTGTCGGGAGTGTGAGGACCTCGTCCGGCTGGATGGGTTCTATCGGGTGACGGCGGCCGCGGTGACGGTGGTGCGGGTGACGCGTGTGGACGTGTCGGTGACGCTGCAGCGGGTGCGCGGGTTTTCGGCGCCGGCGTTCGAGCTGCGCGTGTTGGGAGCTCTGCGGGCTGGCGCGTCGGGGACGCCGGCCTACTGGCATGCGCTGCCGGATGCTGCGACGGGCTACGAACAGGGTGCGATCACCCCGGCGATGAAGGATCGTGCGTGTGCGCCGTTGGGAAGGCGGGTGGAGTCGCGTGGCCTGACGGTGTTCACGCACGCTCAACTGCGGGATTCGACGGTGGACTTCTTCGTGTCGGCAACGGACTGGTACGTGGGCGCGCCGTCGCTGACGGTGGACGGGTCTGTGGTGGTGGGCCGTCAGGTGCGGCAGAGCAGCAGATGGACGCTGTCGAACGGCGTGATGCGGGTGCATGGCGTCGAGAGCTCTGGGGCTGTGGTGATGGACCGGTGGGATGGTGTGCGGTGGGTCGAGATCGGGGAGTGGCTGGCGGGCCGCCCCGCGGACACGATTGCTGGTCGGCTGCCGTTGGCTGCCCCGCACGCGCTCACGGTGCTGCACAACAGCGCCGAGCTGGTCGCCATCCGGCTGTCGTCGGACGCCGCGAGCATGTATCCCGGCTCGCGGTTCGTGGTCAACCTGGACCTGAGCCTGCGCCGCGGCGCACCGTTCGTGGAGGTGGCCCTGTCGACGCGTGGCCTCTACAAGTGGGGTTACCGGTCCCCGATGCTGTACACGGCCATGACGGCCACGGGGGACCACCTGTCGACGGCGGGGTGGCAGCAGGCGATCGGGACGCGGTCTGACACGTCGGGGATCACGGCGGATGACGACGGGTTCGCTGTGGTCTCCGAGATCGTGGCCCGGCAGCGCCAAGAGTGGTTGTGGGGCGTTCGGCCGGCCACCGACACCGTGGCCAGCGTGTACGCCCAGTGGACTGCAGCCATGTCCGAGCGCGTCAGCGTGGTGGCCCGATGAGCGTCACCGAGCGGGTGATGGGCGTCGGATCGTGGACCGTCGAACTGCAGCCCGAAACACCCCGCAGGATCTTGGCCGAGATCGACCCCGAGGGGCCGTGGTCGTTCGCCCAGCTCGTCATCACAGACGTGCCGATCCCGGTGGGGTCGATGCAGGACGCCGGCATTCTCGCGGTTGCCCGGTACGCCGGCGTCTACCGCCGGTTGGAGGGCCGCTCCCTGTCCGGTGCAGGCTTGGCCGCCTACCTGGGAGACGAGGACGACAAGGGCAACGTGTACGAGGCTGAGGTGGCCGGCACCTACGACGCTGGCGGGTGGGCGTCCATCCTCACCGAGTGGACCGGCCTCACGATCAAGGACGTCCAGCCCGCCGGCGGGTGGGCGAACGCCTTCCGATGGGTGACCGCACGCAAAGCCCTGGCGGACGTGTGCGCCCACTACGGCCACGAGTGGCGGATCACGCCCGACCTGGGCTACCGCCAGGGCACGCCCGCGTACTTGTACGGGGTGGTCCCGTCCCTGCTGATCGTCACCGACGACGAGGGCGGTTCCGATTGGGGACTGACTGGCGTCCACGGGACCGCCGATCGGAGTGTGGACGTCGAGGACTGGGCCGCGAAGATCATCTACCTCACCGAGCGCGGGGACCCGGCCGCTGATCCGCCGGTGGCGCCCGCATGGACCGTCGCGGACCGGGCACACACGCGCACCGATCCGCTCGGCCGGCCCCTCATCATGGACGCCCTCGTCGAGGCACACCTCGAGGACGGCAACCCTGCAGCGCTGGCGGCCGCCGAGCTGGGCAAGCGCACCGGACGCCGCTCCTGGACGGTGGAGGCCGGACGACTGCCCCGCTCGCTCACCGTGGGAGCTCCCGTGTACGTGTGGGCGCCCGACGAAAGCGTGGCGGATCCCGCCAATCCCGTCTACTTCCGGGGTCGCACCTTGTTCCCGCAACGCTCCCGGCTGATGGGTGCCACCTGGCCGATCAGTCCGAGCATGGGCGTCTACCTGCGGCGCAAGCGCGCGGACGCCGAGTGGCTCGACCTCACCCCCTACGTGGCAGGCGAGACCGGGGGCGTGCAGCTCGAGGTCGGTGCGGTGCCGAGGGGGTTGGCCTGATGGTGGATCAGTGGTTGGACGCGGTCACGATCTTGGACGTGATCGCGGTCGTCGCGGTCGTGTCGACGTTCGTGACGTTCCTGGTCAAGGTGGGGGCGCCGCTGGTGCGGTTGTCTCGTGCGGTGCACGACTTCATCGACGACTGGAGGGGCCGCGCGGAGGTGAGGGACGCCGCGGGCAACGTGATCGAGGTGGCGACGTCGTCGATCCCGGCACGGCTGGCCAGGATCGAGCACGAGGTGTCCCCGAACCACGGGTCGAGCGCGCACGACCAGCTGATGAAGGCGATCGGTGAGCTGGCGGGCGAGTTCAACGCGTTCCGCGAGGAGTCGACGGCCGACCGGCGGGGCCTGCACAAGCGCATCGACGCGCTGGGCCCGCCCCACAACATCGACTGACTG